>JBJKRL010000038.1:0-41945 GCA_046704745.1 Desulfocapsaceae bacterium
TTCGGTAAGGCTGTTTGATTGGAATGTTGCAAGGGAATCCTTGAAGTGTTTTTTACATCCTTCGCAGTTGACATACTTTATGGGGGTTAGTCGTCTTTTGTTCCGTCTTCCGGAAAGTATCCAGCAAGTAAGAGGAGTTAAATATAATAAACTACCGGGAGAAGGATGGACAGAAGTATTTTATGACTGCAATCCAATTCACCATAAAGAACATGAAGGGTATGCAGGAGTAAAGATATCGAATATACAGATTTTTTTCTTGCTTTTCACGACCTTCATGATGGAAAAATGATTAGTAGAAATCTAAATCGATTCTTGATAGAGATAATAGCGAGTTGCTTTTCGCAACCGAAAGTAGTAATATATAACCATATGCGATCAAGGAGGAAAATATGGCAACGGCAGTAAAAGTATCAGATGAATTAGTCGAAAAAGCTAAAATAAAATCAAGAGTATATAAAAGATCAATTGCTGGTCAAATTGAGTATTGGGCAAAAATAGGTCAACTTATTGAAGATAACCCCGATCTCCCACTCCCCTTCATTCAAGATATATTGGAAGGAAGAGAGCAAATAAAAGCAGGGCAAGGCACTCCATATGTGTTTGGAGAAGGTGAATGACGGAAATTAAGGAAATTATTCAATCACCGATATTTGCTAACCGGAAGAAAAAGCTGCATAAACAACAAATCAAAGACCTGGACGAAGCTGTTAAAAGGATATTTCAATATCCTAACATTGGTGATGCCAAAATAGGTGATTTATTGGGTGTCCAGGTTTATAAATTCAAATCACGAAATCAACAGATTTTATTAGCTTACGAAGTCGTTGAATCGATTCTGTATCTTTACATCTTTGGCTCTCACGAGAATTTCTATCGCGATTTGAAAAGGTATCTAAAAGGATAACCCAGCCTGTTTCTTCTCCCAATTCTTGAGGCAGCCTCCAGTTTTATTCCCATGATGGCAACTCTGCATTTGTTCGCATATGTTTAAAGTCTTGAAACGTAATCCCGGAAAGGGAATCGTATTCGGTTAAAAACTCATTAAGTTGTTGCAAGGCATAGCGGGTCAAGGCTTTGGGGTGGCCCATGGCGTGGAAGATGCTTTTGCCGGTGGACTGTTCCCCATTAAAGGCTTTGGTAAGCAAACCGGCCTTGAGGCCGTCGATCGAGGCAACACTGATCGTCGATCGGGTCAATCGTTGCAGATAATACCCTTTTCCCCAGGCGAGAGAAGAGCCGTCGCCAAAGGTTTTGTGGTGCGTTTGCGGCATTAACTTCCTGTGGAAAACCATGCGCCAGAAAAGCATCGGGGTTACGTGCATGGAGCTGATGGGAACTTCAACAAAAGGACCAACAGGGTTTTCGGTGTTGGGGTCATCGGCAAAACGCCAGTAATCTTTTTGAGCAGCCGGTCTGAAGTCGAACCACCGGTCTTGATCATCGGAGAGGCCTCCTGGAAAAACAGTGCTGTCAAGCCAGATCGAATGAGCGAGAAGCGCGGGTGCAATGCGTGGGAAAGGCTGAAGGCACCAACCGCCGGCCCGAAAGGCAAAGACCGTATCTCCGACCAGATCGGTGAGGAGCTTTTTGGTTGATCCGACTATCTCAGAGGCTTCTTTCTCTGAAAAATCATGAAGTTTATAACGCTTAGTCTCAAGCTGCCATGTATCGCCGTCAAAAGAGGAATCCAACCAGTGGGGATGGAGATGAAGCTGAACATCGTGTCCTTCTTTCTTCAATGAAACCAGTTGCCTGTTGATGCTGTCGGCATCTTTTTGCAAGGATGGGAAGCGGCGTGCCTCTTCAACAAGGCGTTGCAGATAGAGCGCATCAACAAAAAGGGACAGAAACATACCATGTTTTTTGACGATCCGGGCAAGCTCCTGGGTCGGACGGATCATACAATTCTCAACCGAGCCGGTCGGAGTGCCGAAGAACAATTCATAGTCAAGACTCAGGAGAAACTGCCGGCTCACATGGCCCCCTTGCGAAATAACACCACCGGGATAGTCTTGAGAAGAATCCAGATATCCTGGCTGAGTGACCAGGTATCGATATATTGCAGGTCCAACTCCAGCCATTTTTCGAATGGGAGCTGGTTTCTGCCGGAGACCTGCCAGATACATGTGATACCGGGCTTGACACTGAACCGTTTTCTCTGGATGCCCTTGTCGAAAAGATCCACATCCCGAATCGACATGGGGCGGGGACCGACCAGGCTCATCTCACCGCGGATGACATTGAAGAGTTGGGGCAACTCGTCGAGACTGGTCTTACGCAGGAACCGGCCGACCCGGGTTATTCTAGGATCGTTGGCGATTTTGAAGATCGGCCCTTCCATTTCGTTCAAGTGCTCGATCTCTTTGAGCCTGCTTTCGGCATCCACCACCATTGTTCTAAATTTAATCATCGGAAACAGATGTTTTTTCAATCCGACACGTTCTTGAACGAAAAATACCGGCCCGCCGTCGTCAAATTTGATGGCGAGGGCTATGAGCATCATAATGGGAAGAAGGATGGGCATGCCGATAAATGTAAAAATCAAATCGATGAATCGTTTTACCAGCAGCTTATCTTCATCCAGGGCAACGGGTTCCAAGGTCAGAAGCGGCACTCTCGCCAGGGTTGTCAGGCTGACCCTTGCTGCGGAGAGATTGAAAATGTCGGCCATGAAGCGGAATTTCACTCCTTCCTCCTCGCAGGCGAGGGCAATATTGTCCACGTCGGCAAGCATGGTGCGAGGCATGGCCACGATTACTTCGTCGATAACATGCGCCTTGAGGATGGAGTTGATGTCCACAACGGTTCCCAGAACCTGTCTGTCATGAATGGGCGTGCCGATGAGTTGTGGATCGGTATCGAGATATCCGACGATGTCAATGCCCAATTCAGCCTTTGTCTTTAGTGTTTTTGAGAGAAATTGAGCTCGTTCCCCTGACCCTATAATCAGCACTTTGAGAAGGCCCTTGCCTTCAGCAATTGCTTTCCGGAATTTTCTGAGCAGTATGATACGGGCGCCGATCATTCCAATCAAATCGATTATGGCGAAGGTGAGGATAACAAGGCGGCTGACATAGTGAATATTAAGAAAAAAGAGAACAAAGAACAAAAGCCCGAGGGTGGCGGCCATTGTCTTGATAATTGAAGCAATATAAAAAAAATTCGAAGACGACCGCATATTGCGATACGCATCAAAATAAGAGAGTGACAGCATGAGTATGGCAATAATAAACGGCAGAATCGCCAGGTTTGAAAACGAGTCGACTGCATCTAATGGCAAGACGGCATTGTGTATCCAGATCGCTGCGGCAAAACTTGCCACAGAGGAAAATATGTCCCAGATGCTAAGGAATCGCTGTGTTTCTCGTGATCTTTCGTCAAACATTTTCGTTGGGTTGTTCGTTAAGAAAGAGGATTTTAAGGCATTCTATCGGGCGAGCTTTTTGCAACATGGCCTTTGCGCCCACACTCTGTGTTATGCTCAAAATTTTATCCTCGGAATATTAATTATATACCTGTGGTAAAATTTATCGCCTGCCTTGATTTTGAACGAAAAGTTTCATTTTGCAAGAGCCTCGGACAAATATTTTTTATGGATAATCTCTACTATACGCATTCCCGCCTGCCCGTCCCACATTTTTGGTATGGAAGATTTTTTGGCACTTCCTTTGAGAATTTCAGATGCAGTAGTAAGAATATCTTCCGGGTGAGTACCGACCAGATAGTTGCTGCCGGCAGTTACGGTTATCGGTCTTTCCGTATTTTTTCTTAAAGTCATACATGGGATCTTCAAATATGTAGTTTCTTCCTGAATACCACCCGAATCAGTGATGACAAAGGTGGATTTTTCAATTAAGTGCAGGAAGTCGAGGTACCCTAGAGGCGGAGTGATATAAATTTCAGATGCTGCATGGGAATCCAGCTCAGATTGTGAAATCTCCATCTGAGGATATCTGGTCCAGTTAACCAGGGAAGCCAGACCAAATGACATGACATGTTTTATTGTTCTGGGATGAATGGGGAAAATTAACGGGATTGTTTCGGAAATCTTATGAAGTGTCTTAAGAAGCGGCTCCAATGCTTCCCTGGCATCTACATTTGATGGGCGATGAAGGGTAACAACACCGTAACGCCGGGGCAGGTTGAATTGTCGAGATATGTTGGAAAGCCTCGCCTTTTCCAAGTGGTGCTGCAATGTGTCAATCATGACATTACCAACCATATGTACCTTGGTTTCGTCAACACCTGCCTGATGAAGATTTCTTATTCCGCTTTCCTCGGTTACAAAAAGAAGATCGCTTAGGGCGTCGGTTAAAATGCGGTTAATTTCTTCCGGCATATCGGGGTCGAATGACCGCAATCCGGCTTCAACATGGACGATTATCGGTCGTTTACGGCTATTTTCTTCAGGGTATTCAATCTTGGATGCTACTAATGTACAGGCTATGGTGGAATTTACATCGCCTACAACGAGCAGGACGTCTGGTTGTTGTGAAAGGAGGATCGGTTCAAAACGCCGCATGATCTCAGCTGTCTGGACGGCGTGCGATGCAGAACCCACTTCGAGATTGATATCGGGTTTGGGAATTGACAGGTCCTCAAAAAAACTCTTGGACATCTTCTCGTCATAATGTTGGCCTGTATGAACGATAACATGGGTAATGATTTCTTCTTCCGTTTTACGGGCAAGATTGTATTCATCGATTGCTCTGGCGATTGCCGCAAGCTTCATGAAATTGGGGCGTGCCCCGGCTACTGAGAGAAGTTTCATAAAAGGTTCTTAAACATCTATTGAATTTGTGAAATTAACCAACACAGGAGATTGGAGAAAATTTTAACTGCAGGAAAAGATCATGTACACCTGAAGAAAGTTGGATTCCACTGCCGATGCTTGACAGATTAGAGGAGGTAGTATATTGAGCCATTGGGTTCGTCGACATTTTGTTGTTAGGGCACCGGTAGACATCATCTACCATAAATAACCAGTGATGATATCTCTATCTACAAACTATCATTTTGAATTAATCATGTGGGTTGAAAATTTTCAAGGTATGAATCAAACAAACATATTTTATTACAGTATTTGAGAAAGGATTACGGATAAAATTTGTCTGTCTCAACCGGGGAATACAGATCAGCGGAAGGAAGCAACAAATGCAATAAAAGCAACTGCAGCATATGCAGAAACCGATAGCAACTGCAGGAAGGAAATGAACGGCAGAAAAACCCGGTACCGGCAGTCTGACGTGCTTTCTGTAGTTGCTTCCGTGGCTGCCTTTCTAAAACCTCTTGCCCTCCGAATAAGACAATGATACAAGGTGATGGGAAATTGAAAAAAATCAACCACGATGGACTCGTAAAAAACTCGATCTACGTCGTTATAGATCTGAATCGGCGATTAGCCGTACCATATGTACTGTCAAATCACCGATTCAGATACTACGCCTAGTATATCGAGCTTTTCCCAGAGCCCATCCGCATGGTAGAGATGACTCTGTACGAGAGCATCAACCATGATAGTGAGATAAGCGATGCGAAACGAGGATTATTCGGAGAGTCTTCTGGTTCATTTCAGGCGGGTCGAAATCTTGCGGAAGGAGGCCATGGAATGCAGGTCGCTGAGCTTGACCGCCAGGCAGCTCTGCGATATCGAACTTCTATTGAACCGGGGGTATTATCCTCTGGTGGGTTTTATGGGCCGGCAGGACTACGAGTCGGTTGTGGATTCCATGCGCCTGGAAGACGGCAGTATATGGCCGATCCCGATCTGTCTGGACGTTGATGAGACGTTTGCCTCAGAGGTTACGGTAGGCGAGCGTATTGCCTTAAATGACCATGAAGGGTTTTTGTTGGCGGTGCTGACGGTCTCCGATATCTGGCAGCCCGATAAGAAAAAAGAGGCAATATCTATATATGGAACCGATGATGTGCAAAAACATCCCGGGGTCCGCTACCTGTATGATCACGTGGGCATATGGTATATCGGGGGAAGATTGGAGGGTGTAAGTCTGCCTATCCATTATGATTTTCAGACACTGCGTCTTACTCCATCGGAAGCTGTACGGCGGCAGACCATGAACGGTTGGCGCCGGGTCATGGGGTTTCATACCCAGGAGTACCTGCATTGCGCGCACCGGGAGATGGTCCTGACGGCAGCTCGCGAAGCAGGCGCTACAATATTTTTACAGCCGGTTGCAGACCTTCGTTATCCCGGTAATCTCGATTATTATTCCCATATTCGTTGCTACCAGATCTTTGCCGAGAAGTTTCCGGCCAATATGATTATGCTCGGTCTTACCTCATTCTCCTCCAGGCACGCAGGACCCAAGGAGGCCCTGTGGCAGGCAATTATGCGCAAGAATTACGGGTGCAGCCATTTTATGGTGGCGAAAGATCATGCCGATCCTTTTGCCGGAAACGGCGGCAAACTTTTTTATACACCGGGTGCGGCGCAGGATCTGGTGGCCGAATACGCAGGTGAGACCGGGATCGACATGGTGCCCCTGAGGGAGATGGGATATCTGGAAGAGAAAAAGTGCTATGTTCCACTTGATGCAGGAGAAGGAGAAAAAGCCGTTACCATTTCATCTGAGGAGTTGCACAGGCGTCTTGCCTTTGGCCTTGATATCCCGACCTGGTTCTCTTATCCGGAGATTGTGACCGAACTCCAGCGTGCCTTTCCTCCCAGATCCAAGCAGGGCTTCACCATATTTTTAACGGGGCTTTCAGGATCGGGAAAATCGACCATAGCCAGGGTATTGCTGGTCAAGTTCCTGGAGATGAATGATCGGCCGGTGACATTGCTTGACGGCGATATCGTACGAAGAAACCTCTCATCTGAATTGAATTTTTCCAAGGAGCATCGAAATCTTAACATTACCAGAATCGGTTTCGTTGCCAGCGAGATCACCAAGAACGGTGGCATCGCTCTTTGTGCTCCCATTGCCCCCTATGAAGAATCACGCCGGGCAAATCGAGAGTTGATTTCCGGTTATGGCGGCTATATCGAAGTGTATCTGTCAACACCGCTTGAGGTCTGTGAACAACGGGACAGAAAGGGGCTTTACGCCAAGGCCCGGTCCGGAAAGATACAGGGGGTAACCGGCATCACCGATCCATATATTCCGCCGTCAGATCCGGAGTTGATCCTGGATACAAGCAAAATAACACCAATGGAGGCGGTCCAGGAGATTCTTTTGTACCTGGAAGAGCAGGGATATATTGTTTAGTGCCTTAGACGGTCGTTTTGGGTCCCAGCCTCTGCAAGCTGTCATCTTTTGTCCATTTTCCCGACATTGATACTTTTCCCATCTATCTTTGTGTACTTCCTGCGACGTTGTGGTATTATTGTGCTTGTTATGTACAGCGGAAAACGACAACTTCCGGCTAAAAAGGCCCGGGCCGGAAGTGTTTTGGAGTAATACACTTTCTGCGTTATTTTAAAGAAGCTGAATATCGAGGTGCACTTACGGATTCGTGGCAGAATGAAAATTCTGTTTCTTAAATTTTTTTATGATATACTATCCCGAAATCAAAGGTATTCATTGCTTTGAATTTGTCAGGGCAGTCTGCCGGTGCGACCAAAATGATATACTTACGGTTCATCCGATAATGATAGCACGAGTACAGTTTGCGAATAATCCGTTTTATAGCAGAGCCACTTGCAAAAAGGTCTTTTCGCCCAAACTCCGCGTTATGCTCAAAATTTTATCCTCGGAATATCAATTATATGCCTGCGGTAAAATTTTTAGCATGCCTTGATTTTTAACGAAAATCCTCATTTTGCAAAAGGCTCTAGTAAGCACACCTTTTCCTTCAAAAAATAGGCTCGCCGGCCTGAAATGGTCGAGCAGGACGCCTGAGTGCATGGCCTGAAGCGTCTGAGCAAACGGAATGGATAAAAGTATCTCAAATACCGGACTTCTCAAAACCCTTGACCCTATTATCCTCGGGAAGCTTCTGCTTGTTCAGAGCAAACTGCAGGTATCATTCGACGATCAGGCCATTAGTGATTTTCTCGTAGGATGCCTGTCGGAGATTCCTGGGATCGGGGGTATCGGGGCCTGCCTGAAGGGCAGGTTTTATCCCGGGAATCTTGTTCTTCAACCTGAAGATGGGGATGTTTTACAGAAGAAATGTACAACCTGCCGGATGAAGACAGCGTCGTTAAAAGGAGAGGCTCCGGTTTTTTGCCCTCTTGTCGATGGAGAGCTCCTTACCTCCATCGAACTCCGTACCACTTCGGATCTGTATGGATTTCTATTACTCCGGAAAACCGATGCGGCAGCCTATTCCCTCTATGAACCGTATCTGCAAAATACCGCCGACCTATTGGCCTTGTTGCTGGAAAACAGGGAGCAGAGAAACGACCTGGTAGACGTTCGAAAAAAACTTGAGCTGGCCGTAAAAGAGAGGATCCAGGCTCTGGCTGAAAGTGAGGAGAAATATGCTGCTGTGGTCAAGCAGGCATCTGAAGGGATATATCTACTGGATCCGTATTCTAAACAGATACTTGAATTTAACGATGCCTTTGCCAAGATTATCGGACTTCCCGACAACAAGGTCGGAAATTTGATTGTCTATGATTTTGTTGCCCATCCAAAAGATGATATTAACCGGATTATCCAACATGCCGTCTCCAGCGGCAATTACTATATCGGCGAACGGCAATACCTGCGGCAGGACGGCAGTCTGATTGATGTCGAGTCCTCGGCCAAGCTCATACGGTTCTGCGGGAAGGAGATCCTGTGTGTGATCGTACGAGACATCAGCGAACGCAAGCGGGATGAACGGGAACGGGAACAGCTGCAGGACAGGCTGCGGCAAGCGCAAAAAATGGAGGCCATAGGAACGCTTGCCGGTGGTATCGCTCATGATTTCAATAACATTTTATCCGCCATCATCGGCTATTCGGAACTGGTAAAGATGGGTTTGCCGTCTTCCAGTCAGGCGGTCAAAGATATTGATGAGATCGTCAGGTCAGGAATGCGTGCGGCCGATCTGGTAAAGCAAATACTTGCCTTCAGCCGCAAGGCCGACAGAACGATGCAGGTCATTGCTCCCAATCATATCATCAAAGAAGCTGTTAAAATGTTGAGGGCCACTTTCCCGGCCACAGTGACCATGGTGGAGGAAATCGATGAGGAATGCGGATTTGTTCTGGTAGATCCGACCGGTCTGCACCAGATTGTTCTGAACCTCTGTACCAATGCCTTTCAGGCCTTGCCGAACCAGAAAGGGACAATTGGTATCCGGCTGTTTCGTTTGGATGGAAGCGATAAAAATCCGGCGCAAGGACCTATGGCCGTTCTGGCGGTGAGCGATTCCGGTTGCGGCATGGATAAGGTAACTGTTGACAGGATTTTTGAACCGTATTTCACAACCAAGGCAAAGGGCAAAGGAACCGGGCTCGGATTGGCCGTGGTTCATGGGATTGTTCAGGATTACAATGGCCGAATAACGGTTGACAGCGTTTTGGGAGAGGGCAGTACCTTTACTGTTTATATTCCCCTGTCAGACGAAGGGCAAAAAAGTATCGGAAGTTTCGCCCCTGAGCCGGCACCGGTTCCTGCCTCATCGACGAAAGCACAAAGGATCTTGTTTGTCGACGATGAGCTTGCCCTTTGCAGCCTCTGTGAACGGCACTTGAAAAATAGCGGCTATCAGGTAACGGTTACCACCGACAGCAGGGAAGCCCTGGCGAAGATCCGCAGCCGGCCGGATTTTTTCGACCTGCTTATCACTGATCAGACCATGCCCGATTTAACCGGCATAGAGCTGGCAAAAGAGGTATTGGACATTAATCCCATGTTGCCGATTATTATGTGTTCCGGCCACAGTGACATCGTCTCCGAGGATGACGCCTTGACCGCCGGTATTAAACGATATCTCTTCAAACCTTTTACCAAAAAAGAATTACTGGATACGATAAGAGAGGTTGTCGAAAACAAATGAAGGAATCGCTGGATCTTGGTGAAGCAAAAAAGAAAATAGGCTCATATGCCGGGAAATCAAAGCCGGAAACCGTTGCCTTGGCCGATGCCCTGTTCCGCCTGCCGTCAGCCTCTATCCGGGCTCGAAAACCCCAGCCGGGGTATGACCAGTCGACCCGGGACGGATTCGTGATCCACCCCAATTGCCAGAGACAATTTGCAGACGGCCGGAGTTTTAAGATCGCAGGCGAAATTGCCGCCGGTAATACTGCCAAGCGAAAGTTGCAAGAAGGCACCGCCTGCCGGATCATGACCGGGGCCTTAATTCCGGCTGGAGAGGTGCGGGTGATTGCCCAGGAAGATTGCCGGGAGTCGGAAGGAAGTGTCTGGATTCCGGAGTCTGTACTCCAAAGACACGACACCTTTATTCGCAAAAAGGGATGCGAAATCGGAAAGGGTACGGTTGTGGTGCGAGTGGGGGAGCCGATCCTGCCTGGCCATCTGGTCTCGTTGGCTGCCACCGGGCATTCAGACATCCTTGTCCATCGACGGCCGAAAGTCGGTTTTTTCTGCACCGGCAGCGAGCTGGTAGCCTCTCCTTCCCAGGAGGAAGAGGGGTTAAAGGTGTCCGGTAATCACTATCTTTTGAACGGACTGATCCGGATGTCGGGTGGAGTTCCGGTGTACATGGGTACCGTAGCCGATAACGAAAAAGTCCTTGTCGCTGCTTTTGAAAGGCTCAAAGACGAGGCCATGGACGTGATCATTACCACCGGGGGGGTGGGCCCGGGCAAATACGATTTATTGGAAAAGGCGTTTGGTAAAGCCGGCGGGGAAGTAATCTACCGATCCCTGAATATACATCCCGGCAAGTCAACGCTTTTCGGCCTGATTGGCAGATGCTTATGTTTTGGCCTTCCCGGACCGCCTCCTGCTGTATCTGTGCTGTTCAACGAGCTGGTTCGTCCGACACTGCTTTTTATTCAAGGCATGAAAAGATGTTCTCCACCGGAGGTGGAGGCTTTTCTTTTGGAACCGATAGTTATGACGAATCCGGGTGCTTCGTGTTTTAAAGGAGCTAAACTGAGCCGAAAAAATGGAAGATATTGGGTGCGTCCTGCTGAAAAGATCGAGGTGCCGGACGGATATATGCTCGTTGCCGCCAGAAGGCGAAAATACAGGCAAGGGGACACAATTAAAGTACACCTGGCCGGTCCTAACCTTTTTTCTTACTGAAAGAGAGCCAAATCAGCAACACCAGGAAAAGAAAATTTCCCGTAATTCTTTCAGTGCCGTTACTCCACTGTCTTCCGTCTTCTGACTCCTGATTCCTGTCTCTGGCATCGTGGGCAAAAAAAGCTTGCCCTGCCGCTGATCCTCTCTTTTTTAATGGGGGTCCGGCATTGGGGACAGGGTTGGTTTTCTCTGCCGTAGACCTGAAAATGGACCTGGAAATACCCCTGCTTCCCACTGGCGTTTACATAATCGTTGATGGTCGATCCTCCACAGGCAATAGCATGGTTTAAAATGCTGCGAAGGTCCGAAAGCAGGCGTTGCCAGTCCTGGATGTCGAGATCCGAAACCTGCCGCGCGGGGGGGATCTTAGCCTGAAAAAGGGCCTCGTTGGCATAGATGTTGCCTATTCCTGCAATGATTCGGGTGTCCATCAAAAAGGCCTTGACCGTCTGTTTTCTCTTTATTGCCCGGCCATGGAGATAGGAAGGTGTACAGTTCGGAGCGAAAGGTTCCGGACCTGTTGTCTTGAAAAAGGTTTGTTCTCTTTCCCCGGCCTCTTGTGCCGACAGGGCATGGGCGAAGCCGAACCTCCTGGTATCGTTGAAACGCAGTTCAAGACCGGATTCGAGCTGCCAACGGAGATGATCATGTCCGGCTATGGGAGTGTCCGCCGGGAAGATCCCCAGTCTGCCGGTCATTCCCAGATGGATGATAAGAACTGCCCTGTTGTCCATATGAAAGAGCAGATACTTGGCCCTGCGCGTTATTTCGTTAATTGTTGCACCCACAAGAAGTTTTCGCATACCTTCAAGCGCAACAGGACGGCGCAGCATTTTGCCGCTGTGGAAAATCGCTTCAATCTTTTGCCCCGGCAGGTGCTTTTGCAAGCCCCGGCGGATTACTTCGACCTCTGGGAGTTCAGGCATCACATTTTTCCGTTTACTGTTCGGGACATGGGGGTCAGCCCGGATTTCTCGTCAGCTCGGGATAAGGGATACAGATCCCGAGTCCATACCCTGCAAAGGCCGTCGCCAGCACGCGGACCTTGGAGGCCGCGCGGGCATGACGATGGTAGCGGTTGAAGACAAACAACAGCTCTTGGGATCCGTCTCTTTCAATACAGATCAATTCGAGATCGAGAAGTCCGGGCATCCCGTCAATGCTGAGAGCTTTTTGCACCGCCTCCTTGGCTGCCCAAAGAAGGGCAAGGTGAATGAGCGGGTTGTCATTTTCTATTGAGGACAGCAGGAGGTTTTCTTCCTGTGATCTGCAAAAGCGTTCTTTCACCCGGATCATGGCATCGCTTGTTTTTTGAATATCGACGCCGCAAGATGATTGGGAGGCAAGGGCTAGGGCAAAACCTTTGCTGTGGGAAATAGAAATATCAGGTAATTCCGGTATGATGTAGTCTTTATTTACCAGTATGTAAGGACGCCCCATGTCCGAGTTGACGATTGAAAGCTCATCATGGCGGGGAATATCTTTTCCAAGGCCGTACATCTCGAGATATTGCTCAATGGCAATCTTGGCGCAGACGCGTCCTGCAATCCACTCTCTTCTGCGTTTTGGCAAGGTGAATCGATTGAGCTGAAGTTTTTCCCTCTCACTCAACCAGTCGGCTTGAAATTCTTCGTTGTCGATTTGGTCCATAAGAGCGAGATCGAGAAGGACAGGGCTGGAGCAGGGCCTCCTGCCGATCACCTTGATAAGGTCCGTCAGCCGTTCCGGCAGTGTAATGGTGGGTAAGGGAACCGGGTGCATTTTATAAGAAAAAAACTTGCAGTTTCACACGTTCTTGCTAACTATTGATTTCCTGGTCCGGATTTCTCATCAGTCCTGGCGGTGTCAGGTTCTTCAGTCTTTTGGCAATGGACATACTCAATTATAGCCCATTACCAAGAACTTCGAACCTGACACCGCCTGGACTGATCTTGCGTGAACACAGTGTAAATTTGGCGGACCATTTGTTTTCTCTCAATGTTTTGCTACACATTGGCTTCAGTCAAATTGACACGGTGTTCATGAGAAATCCGGGCCGGCAGAACATCTGTTATCCATTTCATTAACGAGGTTGTCATGAATGCCACTACCGGTCTTACGGGGTATGATCTGGTTGTCATTAGTCTTTTCGCCTTGCTTATTGTTCGTGGCATCTGGCTCGGCTTTCTTAAACAGATCACCTGTCTTGTGGCCCTATATCTGGGCTATATTATCGCCGGTCAGTATCATGACAGAATATTTCCTTTTTTGAAAGACATATCGACTAATCCCAAAGTTGTCTTTTTTTCCGCCTATATCCTGCTCTTTGTCGTTGCATACGTTGCTATCATGCTCATCGGCAAGGGGCTTGCCTATGTGGTGCAGCTTACCCTCTCCGGTTGGTTCGACAAGGTTCTGGGCGGATTGCTGGGGGCCGCCAAGGCGCTTCTTATAGTTATTATAATCCACATGGCCTTAACCTTTGTCCTGCCGCCTGAAAATAAGATGCTCACAGCCTGCCGGACCTGCAACGCCCTCAATAAAACTACTCTCTATGCCGTTAATCTGATTAAAGATAAGGATGTTAAAAAGATTCTGGATCACAGAAATCCACCCATTTCGGCGCAGGATGTAAAGGACTTTTTCGATACTCCTCCTCCCGAGGCAAAAGCGCAGAGTGAAAAGGCAACGGCAAAGGATCCTGCCACAGACAGGACAGGTGTCAAGAAGCCTTAGGTAATGAGATCATCTCAATTTTCATCATTTGTTGTGCTCGCGCCGTGAGAATGAACGTCCATGAAAAATCCGGGCTGACGCAGGAGTATCATCTTCTATACAGTGAGCGCAGCCGTTCCGGAGCCACTCCCAGATAAAATCCCAGAACGACCAGTTGGTTGATCAGGGTTGTCCGTACGACTCCCAACCGCTGCCATCTTCGTGCCGAAGTGGTTGCCTTTTCTTTTACCGTATGAATCTTGCCAAGTAACTTTGCCTTCCTGATAAAACAGAAGTCTTCCATTATGGGAATCGGTGGAAAACCACCAATGCGGTCGAACTGTTTTTTTAATAAAAAGAAGGCCTGGTCGCCATAGGGGAGTTGCAGAAAATTTGAGCGGACGTTGGTGCAAAAGGCGATATAGCGCAGCAGGGGGCCGGCATTTTCTATAGCAAGACTGAAAGCCCCGGCAATGATATCTTCTCGGGAGAGGGTTTCGAGAACGGGCTTGGTGAAATTTTGAGGCAACCTGGTGTCGGCATGGAGAAATATCAGAATCCTGCCTTGGGCGCAAACGGCGCCATGGTTGAGCTGCAGGGCCCGACCCGGAAGTGTTTGTTCGACTCTTAAACCAAGATTTCTGGCTGAGTTCACCGTGTTATCGCTGCTCCCTCCGTCGACGATAATGACTTCTCCCACCTCCTGAGGCAGCGTCTTTGTCAGACTGGCGATATTCTGCTCTTCATTGAGCGTCGGGACGATGATGGAGATATCCGAGGTCTTCAGGTCTGTCAATGTCATTGAGATGGGGAAGAATATGAAATGTGAGGTGATGGTTATGTACTCTTGCCATGGTCTCGGTGAAAACGGTTGCCAACCCCCAGGATATACCCGAGAAGAGCGATGCCAGGGTGTCTGGGTGCATCCCGGCGTTTATGCCGATAAGATAATAGCCGCCGTCATGGGCGGGACCGAGAACCAGATCGGAAGATTCCAGAGCTCCCAAGCCTTCGGCCAGGATCTGATGGGTGATTTGCGGCAGGTCTGACCCGACAAGTAGTATACCTCTTTTACTACCGAGATGAGCCACCAGGGCCTCAAACATCTTAATTCCGATGTCGCCATCAGCCTGCCTCTTATAAATGAAGGCATCTCCCAGCCAGTTTCGCATCGATGCGAGGTCTCCGCCGGCATAATGGATTTCCAGTCTGCAAGGGTGAGTAGCCATCAGACGGCAGGCCTCGGCTACAACACGTTCCGTCAGTTGTTTCTGCAAACGGGCCGCCCCTGTCTCTCCCAGAACCGGAATTAATCGTGTTTTGCTCTTACCGGGTACCGGATATCTTGTAAAAAGAAGGACTATGTCTTGATGGGAATCCATGTTTTATAGTATAATTTCAAGAGGCTTTCATGATAGGTTTGTCGTCTCTTCCGGAGTAACCGTTCTTTTGAAAAGGTAAAAGTAACAATCCGGCGAACTCTATCGCTTCCCATGTTACAGATTGTACCTTGAGCCTGATGAACCACTTGATCTTGTTGGGTTACATTCTGAAATCCGACTCATGGGTCCCAGGCAAACAATAACCGGATAGCGGGGAAATAACTATTATTTTCGATAAATTAAAAATGCAACTCGGGGAAAAGGGTTCCTCCCAATGTGACGTATGAGGCCGGGACGAAGAAAAAAAAAGCCGGAATCATATCAAAAGCGATTATACCGCAGGCTGCAGGAGCAACATGATCTGGTTACCTCTCTGGTCCAGATCAAAGAGACGGATCTGCATATCCAGGCCGACAGGGATGTAATAAAAAGGGCCGGCGAACTGGTACTCCAGCACCGCTTGCAGATAGAGGAGTATATTGTAAAACACCCTGAGTTTTATGCAACGCTTACGCCCCTTCCTCTCGACGATCTGGCGCCTCCTGTGGTTCGTGACATGATGGTGGCGGCCCTGATGACTGAGGTGGGGCCGATGGCCGCGGTTGCCGGGGCCATTGCCGAAGCAGTCGGGATGAAGCTTCTGCAGGAAGGTGTACAAGAGATTATTGTTGAAAACGGAGGGGATATTTTTCTTAGAAGGCAAAAGGACAGCACCATATCCATATTCGCTGGACAGTCGGTTTTGTCCAATAAGGTGGGTGTGTTGCTTCCTGCCGATAAAATGCCCTGCGGTATCTGCACTTCATCGGGGACAGTGGGGCATAGTCTGAGCTTTGGTTCTGCGGATTCGGTAACGGTGATCGCGGATTCGACGGCTTTGGCCGACGCCGCTGCAACTCGCCTGGGCAATGAAGTAGGTAAGGCCGGCACAGGCAAAGACGGTATTAATCGAGCCCTGGAAAAGGCAGGTGAGATTGCCGGCATCAGAGGAGTCGTTGTTATTCGTGATGATGTCCTGGGCGTGAGGGGGGATATAGAACTCGTCAAATTGGGATAAGCCGAGCGGGTGCCAGGCTAGCCCGCCGTTCACGGATTGAGATGGTCGCAAGTCTTGGAGACTTGGGAAGGGCAGGTTTGGATATGCCATTCCCAAAAGCGACGTGGGATAGCAATCAATATCACGCACCCCAAGGGCACTTCCATTGGGCGCCCGCAGGGTAAAAAAACTCAGGAAATGATGAGGAGAATTCGGTTGCAAGCGTGTCCTCTTTTAACCGAAGAATAGATTATTGTATAAATATATTATTTTTATATAGTTAGCACATATATTCCGGTGTTTTTCATGAACGGCGGGCTAGCCCGCATTTCTCATGAACATTATGTCAATTTGTCTCCAATTAAGGAAGAGCAAGACTTTTCGAGGGAACTCTTGTGTTGTCAAATTTCCACAGTGTTCACCAAAGGTCAGTCCAGGCAGCGCCATCTTCTTTAGTCTTTTGGCAATGAACATAGAGTACTATAGTTCATTACCAAAAACTTCGAACCTGACGCTGCCTGAACTGATGAGAAATGCGGGCTAGGGCAACCTTTAATGCCTGTCCACGAGGAAACGACCATGAACGACGATCAACCCGAAGGAACAATAAGGGAAAAACGCCAAGTCGAACGGACATATCTTGCCTTTTACCTGCGGGTATTCGATGGCCTGGGCAGCAAGGTCATCGGCCACCTTGTCAATATCTCTTCTTATGGGTTGATGTTGCTAAGCGATTTTCCCATACCGGTAAACGAAGAGTATAAGCTACGGATGCACCTGCCGTCCGAGTTGGTGGAAAAAGGTGAAATTATCTTCAATGCAGTGAGCCGTTGGTGCAAAAACGACCTCAATCCCGAATTTTATCTTACTGGATTCCAACTCCACGATATCTCACCGACCTTACGAGATGATATTCTGTCTCTGATTGATGAATTCAGCTGTCCGGATTAGATCAAGACTTCCGCCAGCAGCTTTTTCCTGTGGGTTTTTACGAAGGAAAGGAGGTCTTCCTGCCAGGAGACAAAGGCTGAACACCCGGCTCGGTTAAGCCTGGTGTTGGCAAGAATTGAGTTGTGCGGGCGTCGTGCAGGGGTGGGGTATTCAGAGGTGCTGCATGGTTGGATTCTATGGGGAATCTCCATGGCATCGAGGAATGTGCATGCCACGGTATACCAGGTTGAATATCCATTTGAGGTTGCATGGACCGTGCCACGGATATCGGTTGCCAACAGACGTTCAATCTGGCGAGCCAGGGTGTATGACCAGGTCAGTGAGCCGTATTGGTCGTTGACCACTTTTAATTCCCGGTCGGGGTTTTGCACACTCAGACGCACCATGGTCTTGAGGAAATTAGGCCCATGTGCAGAGTAAAGCCAGGCGGTTCGCAAGATCAGGTGGTTGGAGCAGTGGCTGCGAACAGCCTCCTCTCCGGCAAGTTTGGTTTTGCCGTACTCAGAGAGCGGGTCTGTCACATCCTCTTCGGTATAGGCATCCGGAACAGGCTTGAGGCCGTTAAAGACATAATCCGTGGAGATATGGATAAGCCTGGCCCCAATCTTTTCCGCCTGCCCAGCAAGGTGACGGGGGGCGACGGCATTGATCTGCATGCAGAGATCTTTCTCCTGCTCGCATTTGTCAACAGCAGTATAAGCGGCACAGTTAATGATCACCTCCGGATTTTCCTTGACGAGGAGTGTGTCGATGCTCGATAGGCGGCGGAAATCGAGCTGTTCACGGTTTGGGGTGATGAGAACATGTTCCTTGGCAAGCAGCTGCCGGCAATCCGTGCCCAATTGACCACCTGAGCCGGTGATGAGTATTTTCATGATATTTTGTTACAGGGTGGTATTTTGTTTTATTTCTGAAACGATATCCATAATATATTTTCCATATTGGTTTTTTAGCATTCCGGATGCCAGTGCCGCCAACTGGTCGAGGTTGATATAACCGAGCTGATAGGCAATCTCCTCGACGCAGGCCACCTTCAATCCCTGACGATCCTGAACGGCCTGGACATAGCTTGAAGCCTGTTGTAAGGACTCATGGGTACCGGTATCCAGCCAGCAGAAGCCACGACCGAGCGGTGTGACCTTTAAAGAGCCGCGGCGAAGATATTCCAGATTGACATCGGTGATCTCCAATTCGCCCCTGGCCGAAGGTCGAACCCCTTCGGCAATCGAGACAACGTTATTATCATAGAAATAGAGACCGGGTACGGCAAATTTTGATTTTGGCGTTACTGGTTTTTCTTCAATACTGATGACATTATTGTCCTGGTCGAATTCAACGACGCCATAACGTCTCGGGTCTTTGACCAGGTAGCCGAAAATATTTCCTCCTTCGGTCAGCTTGGCGCATTGCTTTACGATTTGGGAAAACCCATGGCCGAAAAAAATATTGTCCCCCAGAATCAGGCACACAGGATCATTTGCAATAAAGCATTTGCCGATGAGAAAGGCCTGGGCCAGACCTTCAGGTTGGGGCTGCTCGGCATATTCGAGACGGAGGCCGAGTTGTGAGCCGTCATTGAAAAGTTCTTTGAAGTAGGGAAGGTCATGGGGGGTCGAGATAATGAGGATCTCGCGGATTCCGGCAAGCATCAATACGGAAAGCGGATAGTAAATCATCGGCTTATCGTAAACAGGGATGAGCTGTTTGCTCATAACCTTGGTGATGGGGTAGAGCCGGGTGCCCGAGCCTCCTGCGAGAATAATTCCTTTCATATCGACAAATCTTATTGTAAATGTTTTCGTATATCTTAATTGGAAGATGGCATGAGAAGTGTATTTCGTATTACTGGAATTTAGATTTCTAAGTATAACCAGTGTAGTAGAAAAAGGAAATCGAAAAATGGAAAAGTCAAGACCTGGTTGTTTCAAGGCGTATGACATTCGAGGCAGGGTGCCCGACGAGCTCGATACCGGTCTTGCCTATGATATCGGCAGGGCCTTTGCCGCTGCTTTTTCTGCCAAAAAAGTGGCCATCGGCCATGACATCAGATTAAGCAGTCCGGACCTGGCCGGGGCGGTAGCCGAAGGGCTTGCCGATTGCGGGGCTGACGTGCTGGACATTGGCCTGTGTGGTACTGAAGAGGTCTACCATGCCGCTTTCAGCCTTGAAAGCCAAGGGGTCGACGGGGGAATAATGATTACCGCCAGTCATAATCCTGCGGATTACAACGGCATGAAGCTTGTCCGCAAGGGTGCTCTGCCCGTATCGGGCGATTCCGGGCTGTTTGCCATTGCCGATATGATTGCCCAAAAAAAATGCCCTTCCTTTTCTGTCGGCAAAGGGAAAAAATCGGTCCTTTCTATTAAGAAAAACTATATTGAACATCTGCTTGGTTCTGTGGACGAAAGCGACCTCAAACCTTTTAAAATTGTTGTCAACAGCGGTAACGGCTGCGCTGGCCCGGTTCTCGATCTGCTGGAGGAGAAACTGCCTTTTCGTTTTGTAAAGCTTCATCATCTACCCGACGGCACTTTCCCGAACGGGGTGCCGAATCCCTTGCTTCCGGATAATAGAGAGGAAACCGCACGGATCGTACGAAAGGAGGGTGCGGACCTGGGAATTGCCTGGGACGGAGATTTCGACCGGTGTTTTTTTTGGGACGAATCAGGCAATTTCATAGAAGGATATTATTTGGTCGGTCTGCTGGCCACAGAGCTGTTGAAAAAAGAGCCCGGAGCCAAGATCCTCCATGACCCCCGTTTAATCTGGAACACCCAGGAGGTTGTTACGGCCGCAGGCGGAATCCCCGTTGTGACCAAGACAGGGCATGCCTTTATCAAAGAACGAATGCGGCAGGAGAATGCCCTTTATGGCGGCGAGATGTCTGCCCATCATTATTTTCGAGATTTCGGTTATTGTGATTCAGGGATGATTCCCTGGCTGCTGGTTTGTTCGCTTCTTAGCAGGTCAGGTAAATGCCTCTCCGAATTAGTAAGCGAACGCATAGCAGCCTATCCCGTTTCCGGAGAGATCAACAACAAGGTTGCCGCACCCGATGAGGTGATTGACCGGATTAAGGCTTTTTTCGCTGAAGGTGAAATGGATTTTACCGACGGTCTCAGCGTTGCTTTTCCTTCGTATCGATTTAATATTAGAAAATCAAATACGGAAGCCTTGCTGCGTCTCAACGTGGAAACCCGGGGAGACAAGGCTCTGCTGCAGGAAAAGACCCGGGAGCTTCTTGAAATGATAAAATAATATGAGGTAACAAGTGTTGAAAATCCAACCGGTAATTTTGGCTGGCGGAACCGGCTCCCGGCTTTGGCCGTTGTCCCGGGAACTCTATCCCAAACAGCTTCTGCAGCTCACAGATGAAACTTCCCTGCTGCAGACCACTCTGCTGCGGGTTGCTCAGTTGCCCGCGGTGCTCCCCCCGATAATTGTAGTAGGCGAAGAACACCGCTTCATTACCAAGAGCCAGATTGAGGAGCTGCAGGTGATCCGCGACTACACCATACTTCTGGAACCGGTTGGCAGAAACACCGCTCCAGCTGTCTCAGGGGCCGTTAAGTATGTTGCTGCAACCGGCGGAGACGATGTCGTCATGCTGGTCCTTCCCGCCGACCACCTGGTAAAGAAGGTCGAAAAATTCAATGAAGTGGTAGGCGAAGCTGCCCGGCTTGCCGCAGCCGGCAGGATCGTCACCTTCGGTATAGAACCGCGCCATCCGGAAACCGGCTATGGATATATTGAAAAAGGTGATGGGGATTTAGTCATCTCTTTTAAAGAAAAGCCTGATCTGGCAACGGCAAAGGACTATCTGGCCAAGGGCAATTATTACTGGAACAGCGGGATGTTTGCCTTTTTGACCTCGACTTTTTCAGAGGAGATGGAGCGCTACGCACCTGAAATCCTCTCCTGTATGACCGAGGCTTCTGAAAAAGGGAAGAGTGACGGCCGGTTTTTTCGTTTTGACTGTAAGGCCATGGAGAAATGCCCCAATGACTCCCTCGATTATGCCCTCATGGAAAAGACCTCTCGAGCCTCGGTGGTGGCAGCCGATCTGGGCTGGAGCGATATCGGTTCCTGGCAGGCCCTTTGGGAGGTCCTGGAAAAAGATGCCGACGGCAATATCACCCAGGGAAGAGAGGAGGATATTATTGTTCAGGACAGCACGGACTGTCTGATTCGATCTGATCATAAGCTGGTAGCGGCCATCGGTCTTGACAAAACCCTGGTGGTGGAGACGGCCGATGCCGTCCTTGTCGCTCCTCTTTCCAGATCCCAGGATGTCAAAAAAGTGGTCGAGCATCTCAAGGACCAGGATAGAAAAGAGTTTCGGTTTCACCGGACCGTCTACCGTCCATGGGGAAGCTATACCGTACTCGAAGAGCAGTCGCGTTATCAGATAAAGCGGATCACCGTCAATCCGGGGCAGAAACTCTCTTTGCAGATGCATCATCATAGACACGAGCATTGGGTCGTCGTTACCGGAACGGCAAAGGTGACCAATGGCGAGTCGCATTCTCTCGTCTATGAAAACCAGTCAACGTATATCACGGCCGGCAATATGCACAGGCTTGAGAATCCTGGTGTTATCCCATTGGAATTGATCGAAGTCCAGATAGGAAGTTATCTGGGGGAGGATGATATCGTCCGTTTTGACGACGACTATGGCCGGGAGAAGGGTTAAAATCGGTCGGCAAAGGCCTTATGAATAGCTTCCCTGTTGGCGGCGACGATTCCCCGCTCCGTTATCAGGCCGGTGACGAGCCGTGCGGGTGTTACATCAAAGCTGTAGTTGACGGTTCTGGTGCCGGGTGCTGCAATCTCAACGGTTTCCAGTTTGCCGTTTCCTGTCATTCCGGTCACTTTAGTTATTTCCTCTCCAGAGCGTTCTTCGATGGGGATTTTCCTGCCGTCTTCCAGGTCCCAATCAAACGTCGACGACGGCAACGCCACATAAAAAGGGATATCGTTGTCCCGTGCAGCCAAGGCCTTGAGATAGGTCCCGATCTTATTGGCCACGTCGCCACAACAGGTTGTCCGGTCGGTTCCGACAATAACCAGATCCACATCTCCCTGCTGCATCAGATGGCCGCCTGCATTGTCGGTTATCAGGGTGTTGGCGATGTTTTCCTGTTGCAACTCCCAGGCGGTAAGCCGTGCCCCCTGATTCCAGGGGCGGGTTTCATCCACCCAGACATGCAGGGCAATTCCTGCATCCCGGGCTGCGTAAATCGGGGAGGTGGCACTGCCGAAATCGACAAAGGCCAACCAGCCGGCGTTGCAGTGAGTCAGGATGTTGACCGGTCGGCCATTCTTTTTTTTGCTGATCTCTTTTATGATCGGTAATCCATGGAGCCCGATCCTCCGGCAGAATTCCGCATCTTCTTCGGCTATGGCACAGGCCTCCTCAAAGGCCTTCGCCTTCTTTTCCTCAACCGTTTCTTCCTGCCCCATCGCTTCCAGGACCCGGGCAACGGCCCAGCTCAAGTTTTCGGCCGTCGGCCGGCAAGCGCGAAATTTTTCCCCTTCTTTGTTCATCTGCCGGTCGAAGTCCTTAATATCAGCACCAATGGCGGCCAGGTACATTCCAAATCCAGCCGTGGCCCCAATAAGTCCTGCACCTCTGACGTGCATATCCCTGATGGCGGTTTGTGCCTCTTGCGGTTTGGTAAGTTTTTCTATGATAAATCTGTGAGGGAGCCATCGTTGATCAATGATGCAGATTGACGATGGCTCCTCGGGATCAGGCCATATGGTTCTGTGGTGTTTGTTGTTTATTTTCATTGTCTTTCGTCTATCAAATAAACCCTGATGGTAATGAGTGATGCGTGATGTTTGAAGCGTGAAGCATTATGCGTGAAGAGATGAAAAACTTGTTCCTGATCACGGTTCACGCATCACGGATTTTGTATGGGCGCAGGATACCGTTTTGGAGAAGAAATAGCAAGAGAGCTGGAAGACTACGATCTAACTATGACAACAAAAATGTCACCACAGCAAATAAAAATAACAAAAATGTAAAAATAAACAGCCGTCATAAACCTTTAATGTTTTATATCTATCAGAAATATTAATATAAAATTAATGCGAGTCAAAATGGCATATTCTTTGGATAAAATTCTCAGCCTATTGAAATTTGTGTCATTTGTGTTATTCTCGGGTGCTTTTATTTTTTCCTGGTGACGAAAATGTTACGATTCGTCACCGTGCATCCGGTTGAAGCGGGGAGGGAGACCCTGCTTTGATCCCTAACACCCCACAAGGGGGTATAAGCCCAGCGGAAAAGAGCTGGATAAATACCCTCACGAAATTCATTCTTAAAAATCAAGAAGTGAATTTCTAAGGTACTAAAAAAGAGGAGAACACAAATGAGCAAGGCGGATACGGCTTTTGTCCTGGCATCGGCAGCACTGGTTATGCTGATGACGCCGGGGCTGGCCCTGTTTTACGGTGGAATGGTACGTGGCAAAAACGTGCTGGGGACGATCATGCAGAGCCTTTTTTTGATCGCCCTTATCAGTATTGAATGGGTGTACATCGGATACTCCATGTCTTTCGGACCCGATGTGGGAGGCTTTATAGGGAATTTATCATGGTTTGCCCTGCATGGAGTAACAAATGCCCCGAGCCCGTATTATGCGACAACCATCCCGCAAACGGTATTTATGATCTACCAGTGTATGTTTGCGATCATTACCCCGGCACTTATCACCGGGGCTTTGGCAGAAAGGGTTCGCTTTGTTCCTTTTCTTGTTTTTTCGGTTCTTTGGGCAGTCCTGGTTTACAATCCAGTCTGTCATTGGCTTTGGGGAAAAGGCGGATGGCTGGGACCGGATGGCCTGGGGGTGTATGATTTCGCAGGAGGTTTGGTGGTTCATGTCACCTGTGGAGCAGCGGCCCTGGCAGGAGTGTTGGCGATCGGGGCGAGGAGCGGGTACGGCAAGACCAAATTTATGCCGCATAACCTGCCCATGACCATGCTGGGCACAGGGCTTCTCTGGTTCGGCTGGTTCGGGTTCAACGGTGGTTCGGCTCTGGCCGCAAACGGAGTTGCAGCCACTGCCTTTGTGGCAACGCATCTTGCAGGGATGGCAGCCATGGCAACCTGGGTTGTCATGGAATGGTTCACCCAAGGCAACGCCACTACTCTGGGTGCCGCTTCAGGAGCAATTGCGGGTCTTGCAACCGTTACCCCGGCGGCAGGATTTGTTGGACCAAATTCCGCAATAATGATTGGAATTATTGCAGGAATTGTATGCTTTACCGCAGTAAATTTAAAAAGTCGTTTAAAACTCGACGACTCTCTTGATGTCGTCGGAATACACGGTGTCGGTGGGGCGATCGGCACACTGTGTTTAGGGATTTTCGCCACCAAAGCGGTGAATCCCGATGGAGTTGACGGGTTGTTGGCCGGCGCTTCGGCCCAGCTTGTTAAGCAGGCAACCGGCGTCGTCGTAGTGGCTGTGTATACGTTTGTTGTCAGTTGGATACTTTTCAAGGTGGTACATGCCGTACTCGGACTCAGGCTCACTGAAGAAGCGGAGGTCGTGGGTATGGATCACTCTGAGCATGCCGAGACGGCATATAATTAATACCTGAGAAATTCATTTCTTCGTTTATAAGGATGAATGTTGTGAAGGTATTACCCCCTGGTGGGGTGATGGAAAAGACCGACTGACTCTTTCGCGTACAGGACCAAGATGACAGCAGTGTTGCCGAATTTACTTTTTCGATATTTGAGTAAAAGGAGTTGAAAATGGCAATTAATTCTGGGGACACTGCTTGGATGCTCGTTTCCACCGCTCTGGTCATGTTGATGACACCGGGGCTGGCCCTTTTTTACGGTGGGCTTGTACGCAGCAAAAATGTTTTATCGACCACCATGCAAAGTTTTCTTTGTTTGGGGATCGTTTCCATGATCTGGGTCGTTTATGGGTATTCATTGGCATTCGGTCCGGATGTCGGGCACTTTATCGGCAATCTGAACTTCGCCTTTTTGCATAATGTCAGTTGGGAGAAAGGTACAACCGGAACCATTCCCGATCTGCTCTTTTGTGCTTTTCAGTTGATGTTTGCCATCATTACTCCGGCGCTTATCACCGGGGCCTTTGCCGAGAGGATGAAATTCTCGGCATACCTGATCTTCACCACCCTGTGGATGACTTTTGTCTATCTGCCCGTCTGTCACTGGGTATGGGGTGGCGGTTGGTTGATGAGTCTGGGAGCACTTGATTTTGCCGGTGGAACTGTTATTCATATCAATTCGGGTGCTGCAGCCTTAGTTTGTGCCCTTGTCATTGGAAAACGAAAAGGTTTCGGCAAGGAGGCCTTTCATCCGCACAACGTTCCGATGACGGTTATGGGAGCCGGCATCCTCTGGTTCGGCTGGTTCGGCTTTAATGCCGGTAGCGCGCTTTCCGCAGGTCCCATAGCAGTTCTGGCATTGACGACCACGCAGGTTGCAACAGGTGCCGCCTCTTTGGCCTGGGCCTTTGCCGAATGGAAGATTCAGGGGAAACCGACGACACTAGGTGCAGCGTCTGGAGCGGTGGCAGGATTGGTTGCCATAACGCCGGCAGCAGGTTTTGTAACTCCCATGGCCGCTATCATCATAGGCCTGGTAGCCGGGGTTCTTTGCTACCTCGCCGTAACCATGAAAGGAAAAATCGGCTATGATGATGCCCTCGACGTTGTCGCCGTTCACGGCGTCGGCGGTTTCTGGGGTGCTCTTGCCACCGGCCTTTTTGCCTCGGTCGGCGGTACAGGCCTGTTTTACGGGAACCCCAAGCAGTTGGGTATACAGGCGATTGCCTCCTTTGCCGCAATTGCCTGGTCAGTGGTTATAACCTATATTATACTAAAAGTAGTGGACGCAGTGGTTGGTCTTCGTGTAGAAACTGAAGATGAGGTTCAGGGACTGGACGTTTCCGAACACAGCGAGGTCGGCTACACGTTATAAGCCTGCATGGCTTGGATCAGGCTGACCGGCTTTATACCCCTTGAGGGTGAACCGATATATGAAAGTCTCCCCGTCAGGAATGCCAAATGGGGAGCTTTCATATGAGGTTTGGTCCCAATTCATTGAATGAGGTTCCGCCGTCGCAGTACGACGGGGGCAAAGATCGAGCGATAAAAGAGGAAAACTATGAAAAAAATCGAAGCAATTATAAAACCGTTCAAGCTCGATGAAGTCAAAGATGCTCTGAATGAGATCGGTATTAAGGGTATGACTGTTTCGGATGTTAAAGGCTACGGCCGTCAGAAAGGACATACAGAAATTTACCGTGGAGCCGAATATGTTGTTGATTTCATACCGAAAACAAAAATAGAAATCGTTGTTGGAACCGAGATGGTAGATCAGGTTGTGGAGAAAATTAGAAATGCGGCCAATACCGGCAAGATCGGTGATGGAAAGATCTTCGTAACACCGGTGGAGCGAATTGTTCGTGTTCGAACCGGAGAAGAAAACCTCGACGCAATCTAATAAATCCGTATGAACTCTCCACTTCATGCGCAACGTGAGTCTTTGGAGAAACTGTGGAAGCAGGGATTGACCGGTCATTCCTTGCTCCGCGGTCATAGCAGGCTCGTTGATGAGTACATTCTCCAGTGTTTTCAGGAATCGGAGATGGCCGGTGCCGGTGAATCGGTGGCGCTGGTGGCACTCGGAGGCTATGGGCGCCAGGAACTTTTCCCTTTTTCCGATATCGATCTGATGATCCTCTACCGATCCGGTATCAAGGCCCAGGTCGGCAAGATCTCTGACGCAATTCTCTATCCCTTGTGGGATACCGGACTTGATGTCGGGCATGGTGTACGAACGATTGAGGAATCTCTTGAGCAGGCGGGAGAAGACTTTTTTTTCCGGGTCGCCTTGCTCGATGCCCGTCTGATTGGCGGCTCACAGCTGCTTTTTTTTGAGCTTCTTTCCAAATATAAACAACGTTATGTCGAAGGAAGCAGGGAAGAATTCGTCAGAAGTATGAAAATCTTCCGCGAAGATCGCCGTACTCGTTTCGGAAGCCACAGTTATCTTTTGGAGCCCAATATCAAGGAAGGAAAAGGTGCCCTGCGGGATATCCAGGCCATGCTATGGACGGCAAAGGTGGTCTTCGGGCTTGAAGGTCTCACCGGAATTGTCGATGCCGGCATCCTGTTGGAGCAGGAACAGCATGATTTTTCCAATTCCTGGGAGGCACTTATCCAGATCAGAAACAGGCTGCATTATGTCAGCAAAAGGAAGAATGACCAACTCTATTTTGAGCAGCAGGAAGAATTAGCCAAAGCCCTTGAGTATAAACCCCAACGGGGAGTATTGGGGGTGGAGATCTTCATGCGGGAGGTCTATGCCCATATGCAGACAGTGGCGATTATAACCGATCTGTTTTTTGAGCATGTGGATGAGGTACTGGGGCTGGCCGGCAAAAGCGAGGGCCAGGACCGTGACCGGGTGCTGGAGAAAGGAATTGAACTCCGCAATGGTTTTATCAACCTCACTGCCTCCCCTGAAGACCTGCAGGCACGGCCTTATCTTCTGATGCGGATCTTTCTTGCCTCGGCAAAGACCGGGGCACCGATTCATCATCGGGCCCGCAAGACAATTTCTGCGAATCTTGATCTGATAAATGATAAGATCCGTACCTCTTCCCGGATGTCCAAAGCCTTTCTCGATATCCTGGAAAACGCCCAGAACGTCCTTTACGTATTGGAGCTCATGCTGGAAACGGGATTGCTTGTGGCCTATGTGCCGGAATTCGGGCGAGTCCTCACGCTTGCCCAACATGACATTTATCATATCTATACCGTGGACAGGCATTCGCTGCAGGCGGTCGACGAGTTGCATAAAGTGATGGCTGAAGAGGCAAATATCGTGCAGTCCATCAATTCGACTGCGCTTCTTCTGGTGGCTACCTTGTTCCATGACATCGGAAAAGGAGTACACAAAGACCATTCGGTAATCGGTGCCGAACTCATTAAAGAGGTGGGAAGGCGTCTGGGATTTTCCGAGGCGGAATGCGAAACATTGGGCTTTCTCCTTCTGTACCATCTTTTCATACCGGAAAATGCCCTGCGCCGGGATCTTAATGACGGTGGTTTTATAAAACGTTGCGCCGAGACCATCGGGACTGCCGACCGGCTTTCCATGCTGTATTTAATGTCTATTGCCGACTCCAAGGCCACGGGTCCTTCAGCCTGGAGCGATTGGAAGGCGGCATTGATGCAGGAGATGTTCCTGCGCATCCATCCGTATCTGGAAATGGCCCATTTTGATCACAAGGGGGCGGCTGTGATCGATCGCCAGGTGGAAGAAGGGGTCGTCTGGCTCAGAGATCAAGTGACGGAGCTTCTTAGAAAAGATACGAATATTAGGATGGATATCGGTAACTTGTCTGCAGATTATCTCCTCAGTTTTGCTCCTGAAACCGTGGCTGAACATCTGCGCATTCATCGGGATCATTATGAGGTGATCAGGCAGAAATCTCTGGTCTTTGCCAAAGATCGAAAGGATAAATGGTCGCTGCTTGTCGTCTCGATTGATCGTCCGGGGCTTCTGGCAAAAATCTGCGGTGTTCTGGCCCTGCATAATCTCACAGTATTAAATGCCCAGATATTTACCTGGAACGAAGGCACGGTGGTTGATGCCATCGAAGTGCGTTCAACCGACGGGCTGAAATTCAAGGAAAAGGATTGGATGTCCCTGAATCATGATTTGGATCTGGCGATCAACCATCGATTGGGACTGGCACACAGACTCTATCAGAAGCTTTCTTCCTCCTTCGGCAGACGTAAAGAACTTATCGGGAGGCAGGAGTCGAGGGTGATCATCGACAACGAGACCTCCGATATCTATACCGTAGTGGAAGTCTATGCGCCCGATCGTCCGGGACAGCTTTATCACATTACCCAATGCCTCACAGATTTCGGAGTCAATATATTTAAAGCCTTCATCGCCACAGAGGTCGAGCGGCTCATCGATGTGTTCTATGTATTAGACCTACAAAATCAAAAGATTACCGACCGGGGATATAAAGAAGAGATAACTCAGGGGCTGCTGTATTCCATCAGCAAAAGCGATAAATAGGAGCTTGAGGAAACAGCATTCGGAAGGTCGGGAAAGTCGTTCAGGATAGGCAAAATTACAAAAATGTAAGAAAAATTATTCTTTTTTTTCAGAGTTGCAAAAAATCCCAGAAATGCTATTATCTCCGTCTACTGTGGCGAGGCAGACCGGAAGGATTTCAACAGAATGGCCATCAAGGGATACGAAACGATAAATATTTATATTATCGGTTGGTTAGAAAACGTTTTCCCTCTTACCCGAGCGTATATGAAGGCCTTGCTTTCTCGTTTGATGTTATTCTGGAACCGTTTTTGCGTGAGGTCCCCTCGATCATACGAGCAGGAGCAGGGGATATCCGCAAATCTTATTCGATAGGGTATCATCCCGATTGCTTATGCAGTTGTAATTATTCAGTAACTGTCACCCTTAACTAATTATGGAGAAAGCACTATGAGTGGAATCCAGGCCCGATTGAATGCCATTTCGGCAATCATCGATTACAAACCATCCCATCCACCACTGAACTTCAGTGAGACCAAGCCTACTGAGGTGTTTGGCTCTAATGTCTTCAGTAATTCAGTCATGAAGGAGCGTCTGCCCAAGGATGTCTATAAAAGCTTGAAGAAGACCATTGCTTACGGTGAGAAGCTGGACGCAAGTGTGGCCGATGTCGTTGCCAACGCCATGAAAGACTGGGCTATCGAGAAAGGCGCGACCCATTTCACCCACGTTTTCTACCCGCTGACCGGATTGACCGCAGAAAAGCATGATTCCTTTCTGGTACCGGATGGCGAGGGTGCAGCTCTAGCCGAGTTTTCCGGAAAACTGCTCATCCAAGGTGAGCCGGATGCCTCTTCTTTCCCGTCCGGCGGTCTTCGCGCTACCTTTGAAGCCCGCGGTTATACAGCCTGGGATGTAACCAGCCCGGCATTTATTCTTGAGAACCCGAACGGAACCTTCCTCTGCATCCCCACCGCCTTCGTCTCCTGGACCGGTGAGGCTCTGGACAAGAAGACCCCGCTGCTACGTTCCCTACAGGCTCTTAACAAAGAGGCAAAGCGTGTTCTCAAGCTGTTCGGAGTAAACACCAAACTGCCGATCACCAGCTTTGCCGGACCTGAGCAGGAATATTTCCTTGTAGATCGCAACTTTGTTTTCTCTCGTCCGGACCTGCTGCTGGCCGGCCGTACGCTGTTTGGGGCACCTTCGCCTAAAGGTCAGCAGTTTGACGATCAGTACTTTGGCTCTATTAATCGTCGTGTACTGGCATTCATGATGGATGTTGAGCGAGAGCTCTACAAGCTCGGTATTCCGGTGAAAACCCGTCACAACGAGGTTGCACCCGCTCAGTTTGAGATCGCCCCGATATTCGAGCAGGGTAACCTCGCAACAGATCACAACCAGCTGGTTATGACGACCCTGCAGACTGTTGCCATGCGGTATGGCATGATCTGCCTGCTGCACGAGAAACCGTTTGCCGGCATCAATGGCTCCGGTAAGCATCTCAACTACTCTATCGGTAACGCCGAACTTGGCAGCCTTTTCGATCCGGGTGAAACCCCGCATGCAAACGCCCAGTTCCTGGTGTTCTGTGCTGCAGCGCTGCGCGCTCTGCACAAGTATAGCGCACTCCTGCGCGCAACCGTTGGTTCCGCTTCCAATGATCATCGCCTTGGTGCCAACGAAGCTCCTCCTGCAATCATGAGTGCCTACGTAGGCGAGCAGCTTACTGATGTCTTCGATCAGATTAAGAAGGGCGATCTGAAGAGCTCCAAGAAGAAAGATGTGATGAATATCGGTGTTGATACCCTGCCGCCACTGCCGATGGATCCGGGCGATCGTAACCGTACCAGCCCATTTGCTTTCACCGGCAACCGTTTCGAGTTCCGTGCAGTTGGTTCATCTCACTCCATCGCCGGTGCCCAGGTTGCACTCAACACCATGATGTCCGAGTCTCTGGATTATGTTGCCACCGAGCTTGAAAAACTTGGTAAGGTTAACAAGACCAAATTCAATGAAGGCGTTCAGAAGCTGCTGCAGAAAATGCTGAAAGAAAGCGATCCAATCGTTTTCAACGGTGATGGCTACAGCGAAGCATGGCATAAGGAAGCCAAGAAACGCGGCCTGCCAAACCTGAAAACCACTCCAGAGGCACTGCCGGTTCTTACCTCCAAGGAAGTTGTTGCGCTGTTCGGTAAATACAACGTCCTCTCCGAAGCTGAACTCAAGTCCCGTCAGGAGACGTATCTTGAGCAGTATGTGCTGACCCTTGGCGTTGAAGCAAATCTGGTAATCCGTATGGCCCGTACCATTATCTTCCCGGCTGCCATGCGTTATCAGGGCCAGCTTGCAGAAACCTGTGCTAGCCTCAAAGCCATCGGTCGTGACTTCAAAATGGTCGCTCTCGAAGATGTCACCACAAAACTGCGCGCCATGCAGGAAGCTGTTGATGCCCTTGAGAAACTGTTGGCCCATGAGGGCGGCGATACCCTGGCCCATGCCAAGTACATGTGTGACAAGTTGCTGCCGGCCATGAGTAAAGTACGCGAGTACGCTGACGCTTTGGAGACTGTGGTCGCTGACGATCTGTGGCCGCTGCCTTCCTATCAGGAAATGTTGTTCGTCCGTTAGTCTGAAAGACATCTCAGACGTAACCAAGGCTGCCCCTTGCAAGAGGGGCGGCCTAACCCGGATTTCTCATCAGCCCACGCAGTGTCAGGTTCGAAGTTTTTGGCAATGGACTATAATAAACTATGTTCATTGCCAAAACACTGAAGAAGATGGCGCTGCCTGGGCTGACACCCCAAGGGCACTTCTTTCAGGGCGCCTTTGGTGAACACTGTGGAAATTTGATAATGTTCCTGTTTCTATAAAATGTCTTGCTCTTCCTGCCGTGGAGATAAATTGGCCCAGTGTTCATGAGAAATCCGGGCTAATTGTGTTCCGGCTGATAAAGCTGAGTTGAGCAGCTTGCCTGCTCGTACGAAACTTATGCCCTTGTGGTATAAACAAAAATTTAAGCCGCCATCACATACAACGATAGGAGTTTAGACAAGAAAATAAAGGTTTATCAGGCTGAAGGGTACTTTTCCTTGTGTTTGGGCGCTTACAACACGCTGCAAAGTACCGTAAAAGTCCGTTTTGAATCTTTCAGCTCTCTGTTCATGAGAGGGAGGGCTGAAGAAGGGTTTAGCAGAACTCTCAAAGATCGATTTTGACCTCTCTTTATTCACTGTTCTGAACAGGTTGGCCTGTAGAAGTGCGCAAAAACAGGATGAACCGCTTAGTGCGTAGTGCAGAGTCCGTAACGGATAATTCATAATCAACCACAGGAGGAAGGAGATGACAGCAAAAGACGCCATCAAAATGTCCAAAGAAAATAATGCGATTATGGTCAATTACAAGTTTATGGATTTTCCCGGGATTTGGCAGCATTTCAGCATGCCGATAGTGGAACTTACCGAAGATGTGTTTGAAGAAGGCCTCGGTTTCGACGGTTCCTCGATCAGGGGATGGCAGACTATTAATACGTCGGATATGCTGATCGTGCCGGACCCTGAAACCGCATTCATGGATCCGTTCATGAATCACCCGACCATCAGTTTTATCTGCAATGTCGTTGACCCGATAACCAAAGAGCGTTATTCCAGGGATCCACGCAATATCGCCCAGAAGGCTGAGGCCTACTTGAAGTCCACTGGAATCGGGGACACCGCCTTTTTCGGTCCGGAGGCTGAATTTTTCATCTTTGACGGCATCAGGTTCGATCAGAATTCCCACAGCGGCTATTATTATATTGAGTCCTCGGAAGGTATCTGGAATTCCGGGCGCGATGAAAGCCCGAATCTCGGCTATAAACCGCGGCACAAAGAAGGGTATTTCCCAGTACCGCCGACCGACAGCCTGGTGAACATCAGAACCGAGATGCTTCTGGAGATGCTCAAATGCGGAATTCATGCAGAAAAAGAGCATCATGAGGTTGCCACAGCAGGCCAGGCCGAGATCGGGATGAAGTTTAATTCGTTGGTGAAAATGGCCGACCATAACACCTTGTTCAAATACATCGTAAAAAACGTCGCCCGTCGTCACAATAAGACTGCAACCTTTATGCCGAAACCGCTGTTCGGCGACAACGGAACAGGTATGCATACCCATCAGTCAATCTGGAAGGAAGGGAACTCCCTTTTTGCCGGGAACGGCTATGCAGGTTTGAGCGATGAGGCACTCTGGTATATCGGCGGTATTTTGAAACATGCCCATGCGTTAGCCGCTCTGACCAACCCGACCACCAACTCCTACAAGAGGTTGACTCCGGGTTTTGAGGCACCGGTAAATCTTGCCTATTCGGCCCGGAACCGTTCGGCTGCCATCCGCATCCCGACCTATTCGGCTAGCCCGAAAGCAAAACGCGTTGAGGTGCGATTCCCTGATCCGTCATGCAACACCTACTTGGCATTTTCAGCAATGCTGATGGCCGGTATTGACGGTATTCAGAACAAGCTCGATCCAGGTGGACCGCTGGATAAGGACATTTACGATCTGCCGCCCGAAGAGTTGGCTAACGTTCCGACCATGCCTGGGAGCCTGGACGAAGCACTCGATGCTCTGGAAAAAGACCACGAGTTCCTGTTGAAAGGAAATGTCTTCACCCAAGACGCGATCGATAAATGGATTTCATACAAGAGAAAGAATGAAGTCGATGCCTTAAGACTCCGCCCTCATCCTTACGAATTTTTCCTCTATTACGATATTTAATAGGAAAGGCAGAGCATACTGCTGCAAGGGGAAGGCTGAAACGTCTTCCCCTTTTTTTATTCTGATTGCCATTACCCAGGGTAATTATTGCGGAAATGGCAGATTACCTTCCCCGCCTTCCCAAACGTATGTTTCCCTGCGGAATGAATTTCTTATGAGAGTGTGGAATCCCTTGAATTTGCATTGCACAATCCTGTGGGAGTAGGTAGCCTTTTCATTAAGAGAACCTTTTTTTTTGTCGGCCCCGTAAAAGAAGATTTGCCGATGGTTCAAGACGGCAATGTTGGATGACAAAGAAAGGTATGCTCTGAAGAGAGAAAAAACTCAATACCGATCACTCACGATTCAGAGATACGATTGAACCGGATGAAGCAATAATGAAAATCGGATCTTCGACAACCATTTTTTCCTGCAGAAACGATTTTCGAAAAAACTGATGAAAAATCCAGATCGAGGCTCCATGGATTCTGCCCTAAGTCTCCCCAGGCGCTTGGAAAAGGTCCTGAAAGCAAGCAGATTTCTCAAGCGGGAATTAAATTCCCGTTCCTGGTTGGGTGGGCTTCTTGCAAAGACCATTGATGGACCGATCACCGCTGAGGCCATGCGGGATTTTCTAGTACGGGAAGCCCCGGATGAGGCCTCTTTGAAAAGAGGCATGCGCCGTCTACGCAGCTGGGTGGTCTGTCACACTGCAGCGAGGGACCTGTCAGGCCTTGCGCAGCTCGCCGAGGTGACTGAGACGATGACGATTCTGGCAGAGGTTTCCATCATCTATGCCCGGGATATGCTGTCCCGGATACTAGCCGGGCGCCATGGCAGCCCGATGGAAGCGGACGGCACACCCATGGAGCTGATCGTTGTCGGGATGGGCAAATTGGGGGGGCGGGAACTCAATGTCTCCTCGGATATCGACCTAATATTCATGTATCCGGCAGATGGTGAGACCGTCGGAGAGAAGCCGTTATCGTATTTTGAGTATTTTACCCTCCTTGGACGGTTGTTGGTCGGTTCTTTGAGCGAAGTGACCGAGGATGGTTTTGCCTTCCGGGTGGATATGCGTTTGCGGCCGTATGGGGAGTCGGGCCCGTTGGTGTTGAATTTTGAGGCTTTTGAGAACTATTTAATCACCCAAGGAAGGGAATGGGAACGATTTGCCTGGATCAAAGGGCGTGCCCTGTGCGGCGACCCACGTAAAGAGCTTGCTGCGATTGTTCTCCCTTTTGTTTTTCGTAAGTATTTTGATTTCGGTGCCTTCGGCTCCCTTCGCGCGTTTCATTCCCAGCTACGAAGGGAAGTCGCCCGGCGGGAGATGGCAGACAACATCAAGCTCGGTCCCGGCGGTATTCGGGAGATTGAATTCATTGCCCAGGTTTTTCAGGTCATTCGGGGGGGACGGAATAAGAGTCTGCAGATCACATCAACGCTTGAGGTCCTTGACCGCCTTGCTCAGCAGGGACATCTGGACTCGAAGACGGCCGGGGAATTAAAGACCGCCTATGTTTTTTTGCGAACACTTGAGCATCGTCTGCAATACCTCGATGATGCGCAGACACATACGCTTCCCGCCTCCCCGGAAGATAGGCAGAGTATTGCCGCGGTTATGGGATTTGACAATCATGAGGCAATGCTGAGTACGCTCGATTTTCATCGGAGAGCGGTAAATACCGCTTTTCAGATTGTTTGCGGGTTCGCGGAATCGGCCGATTCCGCCAAGGTTGAAATGTGGGATCAGGCTGCGTTTCCGGAAAAGGTGCAGGAGCAGCTGGAAAAACTGGGATTCACAGATCCGGTATCTGTACAAAGACGTTTACTGCAGCTACGGAAGGGGAGCTGTTATCAAAATTTGGCGGAAAATATCCGGAAGCGATTTGACGGTCTTATCCCCCGGATTATCGAGGGCTGTGCAGCACAAACCAACTCTGATGCCTCTTTGTACCATCTTTTCAACCTGCTTGAGGCCGTCAGCCGGAGGGGGGCCTATCTCGCGCTCCTACAGCAGTATCCCCAGGCATTGCAACGTGTTATCGAGTTGGCTTCGGCCTCGAGCTGGGCGTCGAGGTACCTGACGAGACACCCGATTCTGCTCGACGATCTCCTGGATGGACGGCACCTGGGTGATGCCCCGGACTGGCAAAAGTTAAAGCAACAGTTGCGGGATGGTCTGGAGGCATTTGATCCGGATACGGAACGGCAGATGAATTTAATGCGCGATATGCACCATTCCCAGGTGTTCAGAATTTTTCATCAGGACATAGCCGGTAACTGGTCGGTTGAACAAATCGGCGATCATCTTTCAGCGCTTGCGGATATCATGCTGGAAGAGACAATCAGCTGGTGTTGGAAAAAAGATAAAAAAAGGCATCGGGAGATTCCAAGGTTTGCCGTAATCAGTTACGGCAAACACGGGGGAAAAGAATTAGGGTATGCATCTGATCTTGATATTGTCTTTCTCTATGACGATGATGATCCTGCAGCACCGGAAAACTACGCCCGTCTTGCTCAGCGGATACTGACTTGGATGTCCAGCCGGACATCATCCGGGATCTTATTTGAAATTGACACCAGGCTCAGACCCAGCGGCAGATCCGGCCTGCTTGTAAGCCGACTGGATGCTTTTTTCAAGTATCAGAAAGAATCGGCGTGGCTCTGGGAACATCAGGCCCTGACCCGTGCCCGGTTTGTCGCAGGAGAAAAGATGGTGGGCGACAATTTCGAGACTGAACGGGCGCATATTTTGCGGCAACCGAGACAACTTGATAAACTGCGCCGGGAAATATGTGAGATGCGAGAAAAACTTGTCGGCCACAATCCGCCTCGGGATGGATATTTCAACGTGAAGGATGATCCGGGCGGGCTGGTGGACTTTGAGTTTATCATACAATATCTTGTTCTCGGGTATTCCCATGTGTATCCTAGGCTTACGGAAAATCTCGGTAACATTGCCTTGTCGCGAATTGCAGGTGATTTAGGATTGTTGGATGTATCCAGGGCCAAAAGTGCTTCCGACGCCTATCGCAGCCTGCGGCGGATGCAACACAGGCAGCGCCTGAACGACAAGGGGAACTGGGTGGAAGAATCGATGGGAAAAGGTGAACGGAAATCCATTGCCGCCTTGTGGCAGGAGGTTTTCGATGATTTTGAAAGGTGAGGTAGGTATATAAGTTATGAAAAGAAATAAAAAGGATAAAAGCAAGGAGTCTCTTGCCTCTGCGCTTCCCGGCTTGATCAAGGACAAGGGCTGGGAGAAACAGATAGATCTCTATTCCCTTTTTACCAAGTGGGGAAAAATCGTCGACACGACCATGGCGGCGCACACGCGTCCGCTGAAAATTGTTCGGGAGATTCTATGGGTTGCGGTTGACAATTCTTCCTGGGTTCATCAGCTCCGCTTTGAGAAACTCCGCATTTTAGAGCAGGTGAATGCCGTCCTTAAACTGTCTCGAATAAAAGATATTAAATTCACTGTAGCTGAAAAATCAAATGATTCCGGTAAAAAAGCCAAGAAAACTGTTGCCTTTTCACCTGTTGATCCTGTGGAACTCGCCTCCTTTGAAAATCAGGCAGGTTTGATAGAAGATGAGGCCAGTCGGAAGGCACTGGTCCGGCTCTGGTATCTCTACAAGGCCTGCCGCCGAGACTAGCCTTGTACCTTATAGCTGGTTTCCATCCGAAAACGGCGCTTTTCTCCCAACTCGTCATTGCGCTGTCAAATTTAATCCTCGGAGGTAAGCACCCTCCAGGCATAAACTCTGACTCCGATATTATGTATATGCCTCCGGTTAAATTTGCCATCGCGTCTAGATTTAGAAGAGGTAAGCGAAGACACCGAAATCCCTCGTTTCGGGATGGAAACCAACTAAGAGATTGCAGCACCATTTTGCCTTACCCGATACACGGATCCCTGATGGCCTGAAGGCCGGGGAAAAGAAATTTCTTGACCATCCTCGCAAACGGGGTATGGTCAAATATTTTTCCGGATTTGTTGATGTAAAACGTTGGCGCGGGAATATACTGGCAACCACTTATTTGGAGACAGATGTCCCGTTCTTGGGAGAAAAAAAGAAGAAAAGAATAAATGTAGAGAAGCCCTTGATTACAGGCCACTTTGGAAAATTGCCTTTGCGTCCAATCTCTTTGTTATGCTCAAAATTTTATCCTTGAAATATAAGTTATATGTCTGCTGTAAAATTTTTCGCATGCCTCGATCTTGAACGGAAATTCGAATTTTTTAAGGTACCCTACAAGAAAATGTACTGCGTGGTCGGATTAAAATGTTATTTAACAATGTATTAGAAGTCATAGGCAATACGCCGCTTGTGAGGATAAATCGTTTGATTGATTCGGATTCCGTTCGGATCTATGCCAAGCTTGAGGCCAGAAATCCCGGCGGCTCGATCAAGGAACGTATTTCGCTTTCCATGATCGAGGAAGGGGAGAAAAATGGTGAGCTGACCAAGGATAAGATCGTCCTTGAGGCGACCAGCGGCAATACCGGGATTGGTCTGGCCATGGTCTGTGCGGCAAAAGGGTATAGATGTACCTTGGTCATGCCGGAATCAGCCTCCGTTGAGCGCCGCAAAATCATGCAGGCCTACGGTGCCGAGATCCTGCTGACACCTGCCAATCGGGCAACCGACGGTGCCATTGAAAAATCCTACGCCCTGGCCAGGGAATTCCCCGACCGGTACTATCTCACCGACCAATTCAACAACGAGGCCAATTGGAAGGCCCATTACTTCGGAACCGGACCGGAGATCTGGGAACAGACCGAAGGTAAGGTCACCCATATTGTAGCAACGCTCGGCACTTCGGGGACTGTAATGGGGTTGAGCGCCTGGTTTAAAGAATTTCATCCACATGTACAGATTATTGCCGTCGAGCCTCACTTGGGTCATAAGATCCAAGGACTGAAAAATATGAAGGAATCCTACAAACCGGGCATATTCGATAAGAACGTACCCGACCACATCGTCGATATCGACGATGAAGATGCCTTCAGCATGGCAAGACAACTGGCCCGCAGAGAGGGCCTTCTGGTCGGTATGAGCAGCGGGGCGGCCATGTCAGCGGCGCTTGATTTCACAAAAAAAATCAAGGATGCCCTGGTAGTCGTCATCCTTCCCGACGGAGGGGAGAGATATCTGAGTACGCCGCTCTTTACCAAGAAGGTGCAGCCCGAAGGGAAGAAACAGGAATTGCGGTTTTTTAATACCATGACCAAAAAGAAGGAGGTCTTCGTCCCCTTAAAGGAAGGGCACGTCACCTTTTATTCCTGTGGACCGACTGCCTTTGAGCCTGCCAATCTCCTGCATTGCCGGAGATTTGTCGTCTCCGATCTGATCACCAGGTATCTTGAAAGCAAGGGGTTGACGGTGGAGTCCTTTATGAACTTCACCGATATCGACGACAACACCATCGAAGGGGCCGAGAAGGCGGGGAAACCGCTTGGTGAATTCACCGAAGGCTATATCCAAGGCTTTATGGAGGATATCGACGCCCTTGGTGTGAAACGGGCGTCAAGGTATCCCAAGGCCTCGGAAAACGTCCAGGACATGATCGAGATAGCCCATGAATTGATCCATAAAGGCTACGCCTACGAGAAACACGGTTCCATCTATTTCGACATCTCAAAATTCAAGAAATACGGCAAGCTTTCAGGCATTGATCTGAGCAAGATCCAATTGGGCAAGACGGTTGATCTTGACAATTACGAAAAGGACAATCCCCGCGACTTTACCCTGCTCAAGAGATCGACGCTTGCTGAGTTGAAAAAAGGCATTTTTTTTCCGACCGACTGGGGAAATGTCCGGCCCAGCTGGCATGTGGAATGTTCGGCCATGGCCACCAGGCACCTGGGGGCGACCCTTGATATCCATACCAGCAGTCGCAACCTGATCTTTCCCCATCACGAAAACGAGATTGCCATTGCCGAGGCCTTGACCGGAAAGCCTCTGGCCCGTTGTTGGCTCCATTCCGAGCTTGTTTTGGTTGACGGCAAAAAGATGTCGACCGAAAACAACAATATTGTGACGTTGCGCGATCTTCTGGCCCGCGGTTTTACTGCCCGCGAGGTTCGTTTTATGCTGCTGACCGTCCATTATCGCAAGCCGATAAATTTCTCTTTCAGGCGTCTGGAAAACGTTCGCACTGCTCTGAGACGCCTGGATGAATTCGCCTGCAAGCTGCTCTGCCTCCCACCTGGGAAGCCTCATCCGGAGGTCGCCACCTTTGTCTCGGCCATGAAGAATCAGTTTTTCGAGGCCATGGACGACGACTTGAATGTCTCCAAGGGAATGAGCGCCATTTATAAATTTATCAAAAAGCTCAATCCAATCCTTCAGGTCAACCACCTTGACCGTGATCAGAAAGACTATATCCTGGAAATCCTGGGCAAGATGAATGAGATCCTGCACGTATTCAGACTGCAGGGATGCCCGCTTGTGCCGGAGGTGAACGCCTTGATCCAACAACGGGAAAAGGCAAGGGAAGAAAAGGACTGGCAGGCCGCCGATGCCGTCCGCGCTCAGCTGGCCAAGATGGGAATCATCATTATCGACACGGAAAGCGGGCCCATCTGGCAACGGGTTCGCGAGGTGGAAGAGTAGGGCAAGAATGCAGTTGCTTTTTGGAAGGATTTGATTATTATGTCGTCCAACTTCAGGACTATGCGCCCGTAGCTCAGCTGGACAGAGCAACGGCCTTCTAAGCCGTGGGTCAGGCGTTCGAATCGCCTCGGGCGTACCAATAAAATAAAGGGGTTAAGCTTTTCTGCTTAACCCCTTTTCTGTTTTCGCTAACCGAGTGCTAACCTCTGGTTGGGCAGTAACGGCACAATTTTTATGGGAATAAGTGGCGAGAATTTGCTGGCAATTTTCTCTGTGCTGGTAGCGCCGAGATACAGGCACGTTTCAGTGCGATCCAGATTCTCATAGGCTGTATGGTCAGTATGGCGGTTCTGCTGGTGATCATGGGTGTTTCTTCCGTGAGTACCATTGCTGCCTGCATAATACAGAAATCGCGCTGGAATTGTCAGACTCGCTGATATTTTTGCTGAACTTCGAATTATTGGCCGAACATAAGGGGGACTTGATTCATCCCTGTGACAAGTAGGAAAGAAAGCATAGAACCATATGAAATAATCTGATTATTCATATGGTTCTATCCATGCTTCCGGACCGAAACCCCTCCAGGTCAATGGTGATATACATATATCCTAATTTTTTAAGAGTGGTGATGATGCTGGCACGATGCTGCAGAAGCAATTGAAGATCTTTGCTATCCACCTCTATCCTAACCAGTTCTCCATGAACACGGAGCCTGACATTGTAAAAACCAAGTGATTTCAAAAATCCTTCACCTTTTTCGACCTTTTGCATCATTGCTCCAGATAAAGGAGCATCGTAAGGAAACCTCGTTGCCAGACAAGGGGAAGAAGGTCGATCGGCCACGGAAAGACCGTACTCGGCGGCCATGGACCGGATATCATCTTTGGTCATCCCTGATTCGGCAAGAGGACTGGCGATCTGGAGTTCACGCAAGGCCGCAATGCCTGGGCGATATTGCTGCATATCATCAGCGTTCGTCCCATCCATAATTAGTGAAATTTTCAATTCATCAGCAAATCTCCTCAGCTTGCCGAACAGATGCTTTTTACAGAGTTAACATCTGTTTCTGGGGTTGTTCTGAATGCCCGCCTGCTGTAGCTCGTCGACCTGAATACTATGGTGAATAACACCTATATCTCTTGCCAATTTTCTGGCGATATCTTCATCACCGGCGGGGTGAAGGGTTGTCTGAAATGTTACCGCATGAATCGTATAGTTCTTTTTTTTGCTGATCTCAGATGCAGCTTTAGCGAGCAAGGTGCTGTCGACCCCTCCTGAAAA
>JBJKRL010000039.1:0-6359 GCA_046704745.1 Desulfocapsaceae bacterium
GTATTATATGCCTGCTTTGTGGACGGCACATAATAAAACATCAGCAGGGTGCCTGTAATCGTCAGGATGACGAAAAGATACAAATTAATGGCTCCCAGGCCAAGTATCCTTTTCTTCACCCAGTCGCTGACAGGAATTTTTTCACGAAGAAATGATCTTGCAAGCCGATTCCGATATGGACTATTGGTAACTTTTTCATTCATTGTGAGCAGTACCAACTAAATTTTAATGGTGTCAGGCTTTATAGGTGAAGCTGTGAGTTGAAGAAACGATCAGGTTACGATTCACAACCAGCCGGCCGTCGGACGATAACGATACTGCATACCAGGGTAGGGGGCGGGATGCCGGGCCTTTGATAACCTGTCCTTTGTCATTAAAGTTACTGCCATGACAGGGGCATTTCCATCTCAGAGATTGCTCGGACCAGCGCACGGTGCATCCCAGATGAGTACAGATTGCACTGATCACCCGAAACCGGTCGCCCTCATGGACAACGAATATTCTTCGATCTGGAATGAAGTGCACACCTTCCGGATAATCTTTAGGATATCCGATTTTGAACTCCTTGGCCGGTTCGTATAGAACGTTGGGGATCAGGTACCGGATTGAGGCCACCGATATGCCGCCGGCAGTGCATATAATAACCCCCCATCCCAGGCGATTGATGAAATCGCGTCTCGACAAATCATCCATGAACGTTACAATCCTCTAGCGTTAGGATCAGGCAACTGAGCCACTTGCAAAAAGGTCTTTTCGCCCAAACTCGGCGTTATGCTCAAAATTTTATCCTCGGAGGTAAGCGCCCTCCGGGCATAAACTCTGACTCCGATATCACTTATATGCCTGCGGTAAAATTTTTCGCATGCCTTGTTTTTAACCGATAAGCGTAGACTCCGGGAATCCTCATTTTGCAAAAGGCTCATGTTGCTTCAGAAAAGCGGAGGTGAACGTATTCAGAAGTAAAAAGAAAATCAAATCTACTAAACAAGAACCCTTGTATTTCCATACCAGGTAGTTACTCCGAGTCAACTGGTCTACGTCCCCATCGGATAGGACCTGCGATGTATGATCGGGGGGTAGAAGATTAGAACCGGCTGCTACGATACCCCGGAATAGTTTTAATGCCTTGGAGTGGTCCTGGGCCTTCGGCGATCTCGGATCCATGCTTCCCATTGCCTTTGCCTTGGTAGTTTCCGCTGGGATCGGTTCTCTTGATTCCGGGATCTTACTGGACATTAAAAAACCCGCAATCCTTTATGGAGAGCGGGTTATCTGGATTTTATGAAACGCCTTTGAACAACGATATGGGGGCAAGGGATTCGAAATATAAGCCTATCTTTCTGATAAATAATGTTAAAATCCGTTTTTGATTTTTCATGTACCAACAAATATACCAACAAATATACCTCGCAAATTAATCTTAGAGGACGATGGGAAAAAACATATCATTGATATCACAAAGCCATAGGAGTATCCATTGAAACAGAACCTTCAGTTGATAAGCATAAGTATGATTGAGATTTATCATTCCCTCTTATTTTTCCTCTCTATTCTATAAAATTAAATAAAATTTCGAGGGCTTGTTTTTATCAATGCATTTTATAATACTTGTCCGGATGAAAAGTTTTGGAGTTGACAACGAAGGATCGCTGGATCTAGAAGACTGCCTTCTTACTATTGCATGCCCTCTTTTGCGGAGTTGGCTGCCTGTATTCAGGCTCTAATACGAAGGACGGCGTCGGCGAATTCCATTCACTCCACCAGAAAACGAGTAATTTATTAATATCACAGAGATTTTATTTCAGCCAAGCCTGAAACATGAGGATATTCCAAAGGACATGATGATACTTGCCTTTTCCCGAAAGAAGTTCATTCCACCGCTTTCTTACGAATGCGACATCGAAAAACCCTTCGTTCTTGAGTCTGTCCTCGGAAAGTATGGTTTCCGCCCAGTCTCTAAGGGGTGCGGCCAGCCATTTCGCGGTAGGCGCGCCAAATCCCCTCTTGGGCCAGTCGATTAGTGCCTGGGGAAGGTATCGCTTAAGTATTTTCCTTAAAATCAGCTTACCTTGTCGGCCGTCGGTTTTCATGGAAAGAGGAAGCCGCCAAGCCAGATCGATGACGCGGTGATCCAATAGAGGGTTTCGCAGTTCGAGACTGACATGCATGCTGGCACGATCCACCTTGGCAAGAATATCATCAGTCAGGTAATTGATCATGTCAAGAAACATGAAATGGTGGATAACCTCAGGTATTGACAAGGTCGATGCTATTTCAGTATATGCTGCGGGTGCTTCCTTTCCTTGCTTTAAGTACAGTTCCGGTCGTGGACAGGACGATATCCTTTGAACATACAGGGTCAGCAAGTCTTCTGCAGCCAGGTCCACTGCATGCTTGAAAGGAAGACTTTCCAGTGAAGGAGATAAGACCTTTAGCAACCTGGCAGCACCATGGCGAATAAAACCGGGAGTTGCGCGATTAGCCCGCCAGATTTTTTCACCGTGAGGATACCTGCGGTAACCGCAAAACAGTTCGTCTCCGCCGTCACCGGTCAGTGCTACAGTTACATGCGTACGAGCCAGTTTCGAGATAAGCAACGTGGGTACCTGGGACGAGTCGGCAAAAGGTTCATCATATATCTTCCCCATATCGGGAACCACCTCCAGAAGATCGCGATCTTCTAGATATAGCTCAGAATGATCTGTACCCAAATACCGGGCGATCGTTCTGGCGTGAGCGGCTTCATCAAAGGATTCTTGGGGAAAGCCAATGGTGAATGTTTTTACAGGCCTTGAACTGTGTGCCTGCATAATCGAAACAACGGTTGAGGAGTCGATGCCACCGGAAAGAAGCGCTCCCAGAGGGACATCGGACACCATCCGGCACTCGACCGCATCAGTTAGAACATTTGATAAAACCTGCTCGGCTTCTTCCAATGTTCCGTCAAACGGTTGCCGAATGCCCCTTTCCATTATCGTTCTAGCATACCAGAAATGTTGAATTCTCTGATGGAGATCTTGAACTGGCAACCTGTTTTCAATGTCTTGACTGGTAAGGGCAAGTACGGCACCAGGCATTAGCTTATATACATCTTTATAAATGGAGTATGGAGCTGGAACATATGAATATCTTATAAACAGGGCTAAGACATCCGTATCGATTTTACTTTTAAATTTCGGATGCGCAGACAACGCCCGCAATTCTGATCCAAAAACAAAACTGTTCCCAGCCCAGCCGTAATAGAGCGGCTTCTTCCCCATTCGGTCCCGAGCCAAAAAAAGAGTCCGCTCCTGACGGTCCCAAAGAGCAAATGCGAACATACCGTTGCACTTGCCAAGCGTTTCGGTAACGCCCCAGTGAGCAATCGCCTCAATGAGAAGGCGTGTGTCCCCGGCACCATCAAATAGTACACCGGATTGGGCCAATTCCGACCGCAGGGTCCGGAAGTTATATATTTCACCATTATAGACCAAAACATACCGGCCGCACATCGAATGCATCGGCTGATGACCCTGGATGGAAAGATCGATCACGGCCAGCCGGTTGTGTGCAAGTCCGATGCCGGCTTCGTCATCGGTCCACATTCCGCTGTCATCCGGGCCGCGGTGAGTGAGCGTCCGGCACATCTTATTAAGCGCTACTTTGAAAGATTCCGTATCCATAAGGGAAACGGGGCGTCTAATGATTCCGGAAAATCCACACATGGTTAGCCTCCTGGAGTCTATTCAATATTTCCAAACCAACCGTGATCAAGTATTGGTGATTTTGAGTTCTTTTGATATCTCACACCAACCAGCCTCATCAAAAAAACCGAACCGTCGCCCAACCTTTGCGAATATAGAATCTGCTGTACAGATTAATGTCTTCGGTATCCTAACGTTGTAGCAAATACCGCTTTTTCTGATGTGTGCGCTTCCAACCACTTCTTCACTTATCGCATTCCTGACTTCGCATTGTGCAAATCTTCTTTGGGAAAGGAGCAAGCTCAGCACTTGTACAAGGTGACCATTACGAGAAAAGGCAAGAGAGAGTATTGCCTTACCGAACGCTCCGAGGTTTGAAGACAGTTTCAGATCAAGTGTTATTTCCCCATCTGCTGCCGTTGCATTCTGAAGAGGATGCTGACTGAGATTTCGTATCTCTTTAGAACTGAAAAATCTTTCCCTATCCTGGGCGAAATTCACCAAATTTCGTCGTAGCACCAATTGACTTGTATGCCGCATTATTGCCCGTCTTTTTTGCTCACGTTGCATTTCGGTTAAGGTAAGGTCAAGACTGTCATGTTTGTGTTCAGGTTGCCGAGTATGGATGCGGTACTCTAAATGGAGGAGATTGACAGAATCAACTTTTCCTCTGGCTAATGCAAGCCTGACAAAAACAGCTGCAGCACTGTGATCAGGGTGGAGATCCGTAGCTGAAGGTGATACAAGCAGTGAAGGCTGCCAATCATTGAGTTGTTCTGCTAACCGTTCTAATATTTCGTTATTCGCGGATAGAAGGAGATCTGTCAGTCCCTGATCCGGGAATCCAAAAAAACAAATTGCGGTTTCCGGAATGCCGAGTTCCGCAAGTGCGGATATAGCTTCCAATCGCCGTCGCTTGCCCCAGCGTTCTTTATCGATCGGACCAATCCGCCAGCGTCGTTCAATCACTCGCTGAGGCCAGGGGTTATTCTCTCCATTGGTCAAAAATATCACCCGACAGCGTCCACCGGCGTCCAAGATCTTCTGCAATAGACCGCCGACAGCAAGAGACTCGTCGTCCGGGTGACGAGCCAGCACCAATATGCGGCTGTCGGGGTGGGCGTCTAAAGAGAATTTCATAGTGCCTTCCCTCTGGTTCTGAATGGAGAAAATCCCTTTTCTATTGCTCTTGCCCAGACAAGAGCGAACTTTCCCCTCTGTCCATAAGACGGCTGAAACTCATGACGTCCAGGAGAGAGATAGCATGATCCAAGATAGGGTAAGCCGTCTAGCTTACCATGTGCAGATCCGGAGGGAGTCACAATGCGGTAGCGGGCGGGAATCATCACTTGAAAAAAGAGAGGTTGTTTCAACTCTGCTGGGTCTGATACTAGAAATTTTCCGGCGACCAATAAAGGGCCAATCGATAGATAATTTGTCATGACAAAGCCCTGATCGATGGGCGGGAAATCATATATAACGCAGGTTTTTGTCGCGATGAGGTGCTTTACTACCTGTGGGTTTATGAGTCCCTTGGTGATACGTGCTTTAGTAATAGTCTCAAACACATAATAGACTGCCCGCCGGCGAAAGATGAGTTCTCCCTTGAGATCCATCACATAGTCGCTCGGTTTCGTAAGATTGAGTACTGCTTTCCATGTTCGAATATTTTTGGTGGTACTATTGTTCCAAGGAATATGGATGGTCAACCAGGTTGCTCCGCAAAGTGTTACTGATAGAAGGAGAACTGGGAATTTGGGAGAAAGTCGAAATCTTTTTGAAAAAAACACGGCCAATCTATGCGGCAAAGGTCGATCCAGAAGAGGTATTAAAAATATCACCAATAGAGGCCACATAGGGAGACGGTCCTGTTTAGTAACCAAAGGCCACAATGTTTCCAGAACAGCCAGGTAGATGGTAAACGTTAAAAATACGACTACCCGTTTTGTTGTCTGATTGCTTTGAAAATTCCACTTAGCGATCAAAACCCGGGTAAGCAGCCAAATAATAACTAAAGCCGGTATAAACAACCAACGCAGCCAAGTAATCGACGTACTTTCAAGCCCTGGCAATAAATTGTGTTGGATTACACCGTAATAAAAGGGGGCAATCGCGCCCTTGGAGTAAAACCAGGTTACTATGGATAGGGGAATCAGCAGACCTCCGGCAATCCCTGCTCCGAGATTGACCGTTAGGCGCTGTAACCATCCCGGTCTAAATAAATGCCTACAACACAGGATGGCTGATGCAAGACCGGCGAGTGCGAGGCTGCTGAGAAAGAGGCTACTTTTCATTGAAACGCCAAAAGCAGCTCCCATTACCAATCCAGCAAAAAAACACCGTAATGGACGGAGACGGCCGTTAACCAGGATAAATACAAACAAAACCCATAATAATGCCCATAGATCATCGGCTCTGAACTCCACTGAATGGATAAAAAAAGGCGGCGCCACAGCAGCCAGAACGGCAGCCCACCATCCGACGCGCTGTCCCCACAGTGTGCGTCCTATTAGATATGTTGCCCAAAGGGTTGCAACCCAAACAGGCAGCATGGCGAGGCGCATCATAATGAGCAGATCAGGACGGTCGCCGAACAATTTCACCAGAGGTGCGCAGAGAAGGTGGAACAAGGGTGTGTGGTTGTCAAAGACGTCCCGATATTGCATGAGTCCGTGA
>JBJKRL010000040.1:0-79450 GCA_046704745.1 Desulfocapsaceae bacterium
CGGCAGGGAAGGTGACAATCCAGGCTAGTTTCCATCCGAAAACTAGGGATTTGGTTCGAGATCGAGGCGTGCGCAAATTTTTACCGCAGGCATATAAGCGATATTCCGAGGATAAAAATTTGCGCAGAACGAAGATATCGGGACAAATTACAGTTTTCGGACGGGAACCCGGCTAATCCAAGGCAGGATGCTTCTCTCCAAATGGACTGCAACAAGGTGCCGCAGTCAGCTTCGGCACCTTTTTGCTCTCCTCGGGTCCACGAAAAACTCAGCAGTATCGATAGGGCCTACTGCTCTATGGATAGGCAGACCAGTTCAGCAATATCCAGTACTCTTATCTTATCTCCAACACCGAGCTTGGATATGGCGCCATTAAGCATCCGAATGCAGTACGGACAGGCGGTGGCAATGACCTCAGCGCCGGTATCAAGCGCTTCCTTGACACGCAGTTCACCGAGGGTTTCCTTATCTTGATTTTGGAGCCAAGCACCTCCCCCACCCCCACCGCAGCAGAGACTCCGCTCTCTTATGTTCTGCATTTCCGAGAAGACCAGACCGGGAATTGCCCCGAGGATCCGGCGAGGTGCATCGTAGACATCGTTTTGCCTGCCGAGGTAACAGGGATCGTGATAGGTCACTTTCAGGTTGACCTCTTGGTCCGGTCTGATGGTTCCCTTCGCAATTGCCTTGTCGAGGAGTTCGGTATAATGCTCGACAGAAACATTCGTTAACCCTTCATAGTCTTTTTTAAAGGTATTGAGGCAATGCGGTGAGACTGTCAGGATCTTTTTGACTCCGGCGGCCAAAAAAGCATCGGTGTTTTTCTTTTTCAGTTCAGCTGCCAGATCGAAGGCTCCGATCTTATCAGCCATATCACCACAGCAGTTTTCCCTGGTCCCCATACTACCATATGAGACACCAGCCATCTCCAGCAGACCGAGCAGTGCATGCCCGCCTTTTTCGCTCCCTTTTTCAGGAGTTGTATCATAGGCGGTCGTGCAACAGGTGAACAGACAGTACTCCTTATCCTGCTCAAAGTTGTCGAGCGCCTCCTCGTGGCCTTTTCCCCCAATCTTGGATCTGATCGGCCACCTGAAACCCTCGGCCTTCTTACCATCCCAAATGTCATGCTCCCGCTGGAATGCTGCTATATTCCCCTTCCCCATAGCCTGGGCCCCTGCCGGTAATGGCAGATGTTGCGCCCTTTTCTTTTCCCAATCCTGCTGAAAAGCTGTAATAGTGGCACCTTTTGCTAAAAGCTGGGCACCCTTTGCCATAGACCCTTTTACCCAGGCAAGACGGTCAATGAGCTTAATGCCCCTTTTTCCATCATCCTGCAGAATGACCGGGACCTTGACATCTTTTGCCCAGGCGACACGAGCCTCTCTTTTACCTTCCCAGGGATTTCCCTCTTTCTCCAGACAGGAGACCGGGGCTTTCAGACTTGCCGGCAAGAGACCCGCATCGACAACCTGATTGCGAATCAGCTTGATAAGATTAATAATACCGATACCGCGCGGACATTCTTCATCACAGGTAGTGCAGGTCGAACAATTCCATGCGGCATCATCCACCGTCACGGTTGTTGCACGGTCCAGGGCGATGCTGCGAAAAATCATCCGTGGACTGTAATTATAGATCAAACCACTGGGACAAACAGTGCTGCAGGTACCGCAATGCATGCAGGTCAACAGTTCATCACCGACTGCGGTTTGAATTTTCGGGTAATCAACAACGGAAGGAACCATGGCCTTCTCCTTGACTTTGGCAAGAAAAATAGCGAACGGCCGGTAAAAGAGATGCGACCACTTTCCGAAGGGAACTTCGATGACCAGCATGGGAACCGCTATAGCCAGGTGAATGACATAGATCACATAGGTTCCCATGGGCCAACCGGCGAGGCGGAACAGATGCATCATGATGCCGGACAGCGTTGTGGCAAAAAGAAGGAACAGAAACATCCAGTCGGAGATATGGGAATATCGATGAATGTTTTCTTGCTTTTTCATGCGGCTGCGAATCATTTCCACAGTGGCATACAAGAGGACGCCTGTAGCGTAATACCCAAAGAGGCTAGAAATATGCCAGCTGCTGTCGTCGACCTGGAACCACCGGAGGAATACGATGATCAAGGTCAGCATGGTCAGATAACCCGAGACCAGAAGAAAGTGTTTCAACCATCTGCTCCGATCATCACCACACTCCCGCCAGCGCTTCTGTGTTGCAAAATTGAGAAGAAACTCTTTTGCTTCCGTGAAATAAAGGCGTATCGGAACTCTTTCCCCATCCATTATGAACTTATGCATTCTAAAGGCGTTGGACAGCAGGAAAGCCGACAGGACGAAAGCCATGACCAAATCTCCGAGCTCAACCCATTTCACGTGAGCAAACGAGTTCACAGACACGTGATCGGTAATAATGGGGCCGTGAAAAAAGACAAAGAGCAGGATGACAAAGAGCGCCACCGCCCCCAAGGCGCCAAATTCCCACGCCTCTGAAGTGTAAAATCGCTTTGCCAGCCCTGTCCAATCGTATTGCGTCGTTAACCAACGCCTGACCGCCATCATCGTCTCAGCCGGTTCTGCTCCTCTTGGGCAATCGTCATTGCACTCCCCGCAATAGTAGCATAACCAGGGCTCCGGAGACGCGAGGAGCCTGTCTTTCAATCCGAGCTGTATATAGCGATATATCTTGCGCGGAAAGGTATTGTTGTCTTTTGAAAGGGGGCAGGACGCACTGCAATTCCCACATTGCATACAGGCTTCCATATCCTTTGCCCCCAGGTTCTTGACCTCGTTATACAAATCCAGGTTGATGCCTATATTCTTCAAAATAATCTCCTTTTTCCCAGAGGCCCGTCGCTATGCCCATTTTACGCATATGCACTTTTTCAGAGTATAAGCGGCGATCTCTATCCTCTCTGGCATGGTGTTAATCAGCCTTTCGGAAAAGGCATCCGGCTGAGTCTTGTAAAATTCATTTGCAGAGTTGTTAAAGATTATCTGCATCACAGACCCGTGGCAGCAGCACAGCAGGCCTTACCACAGATGGTCACGTGCATCAAAGTTCATAACATTTTGTATTTATAACGTTTAAACCAAGTCACACATTAGATGACAATGACCATAAGACAAAAGAGCGCAAGGATAAGCATCTCAATGGCAAACTCTACTTTTTCCCGTATTTTTACTAACATTTGCGTCACCTCCATGGGAGTTCGACACCTGACCCTTCTGCAATGTATTGACACTTAATTTAGTTAGGTCTTTTCGCCTTACTCCAGATAGCGATTCAAACTTTTTTGCATCCATGTCCCCTACAGTAAAAAGGGAAACAGAACTGCATTAATCCCGAAATCCCCTTGTTCAACCAATCCCGGTTAACCTTAAAAAGCATGAATCATGCCACAAAACATGCTTGAGAAGCAAATATATTTTAGGCATTTATTTCAATATCTTATACTAATATAAAAGATGGTATGTTTGCAAAAATGCAGCAGTGTAGTAGCATAAATAGAACCCTATGCTACTCAACAGAGAAGCGAAGCTGCTACCCTGCTGTTTATATGATATTGTTTTCACGTTTAATTATGGAATATACGGAGGTTGCTTTATAAACGATTTCTCATGTGATTATAAATTTTCACAAAAAGCATAATTTGATGTTATGTATCGTTTTTATTGATTATAAATAGTGAATATCGAGTAATTATAACATTTATATAGTGTTATATTTTCGATCTGGGTGATAGGCCGAACGTCCGTCGGTATTGGGGAGTCGTATCTTTAACTTTTTAAGTTTCCTGAACAGCGTTGTCTTATGCATGCCGAGTTCTTTTGCCGCTGCCAATCTGTTGTAGCCATTTCGCTCCAGTGCTTTGACTATGGCGTCTTCCTCGGTGGACCGACGAATGGCTTTAATAGATGTGGTCGGCGATGTTTCCCTCGGTGGTTGACTGGCATCAAGGTATGCGGGTAAATGCTGGATTCCTATTTCCCCGTGCGAGCAGAGGATAAAGGCATGCTCGATCACATTCTCAAGTTGTCTGATGTTGCCGGGATAGTCATAGTTCACCAATTTCTTCAATGCTTCCGAATTAATCCCGGTAACAGCCTTGCCTTTTTCCCGGTTCATTTTTTCAATGAATCTAGTTATTAAAAGCGGGATATCTTCTTTACGTTCCCGCAGGGGAGGCAGCCGTAACCGCACGATATTTATTCGATAAAACAGATCCTGTCGGAATCGACCGGAGTCTATCAACGTCTCAAGATCCTGGTTGGTCGCGGCAAGAATACGGACATTGACATGCTGCTTCTGCACTCCGCCCAGAGGCTGAAATTCCCGTTCCTCCAGGACTCGCAACAATTTCGCCTGAAAAGCCGGACTGGTCTCCCCTAGTTCATCAAGCATGATAGTACCGCCATCAGCCATATTGAAGTAGCCCGGCTTATCACTTGTCGCATCGGTAAAAGCTCCGGCCTTGTAGCCGAACAGCTCGGATTCCAGCAATGTATCGGGCAAGGCCCCGCAATTTATAGCCACGAAAGGTTTTTCCCGGCGCATCGACAGGTCATGTAAAGCCTTAGCCAGCATCTCCTTGCCTGTACCGGTATCGCCTTCTATCAGCACCGTACTATCGCTTCTGGCGATCTGCGGTAGAATGGAAAAGAGTTTTTCCATCAACGGGCTGCGGCTGACCATATCACCATGTCTGTAACTACCGTTTTGTTTCGGATGTAGTTTTTCGGTCGTACTGTCATCCCGAAACGTTTCCACGCCTCCCAGAACCTCGCCTTTGTCATTATGTAAAAGAGAAGTGGAGACACTGATGGGGATGCGTTTCTTGTTTTTAGTCATGATATAAGCAGGAATGCCGACAAAAGAGCGACCCTCTCTCATTGTCTTCATCAGCACACAGTCATCCTCACACATACTTGAGTGGAAAATCTCCCAACAGTATCGGCCGATCGCCTGTGTCCGGCGAATACCTGTTATCTTTTCTGCCGCTTGATTGAAAGAAGTTATCCGCAATTCGTTGTTAACGGTGAAAACCCCATCGGAGATACTTTCGAGGATATAAGGTCTGACAGCTGATTTTACCATGGTGGCACCGATACCTTCGGTTGTTGTTTTAGACCGGATACCGTAAAAAGAGCAGGAACCATGCCAAAAAAGACATTGCAACTTTATATTTTGGAACTATTTGAAACAATACGTTTTTTGCCAGCACACTCTGCTAAAATCAACTTCTTTTATTTTCAGGCAGTTGCACAAACAAAACCCTATGCAACCCTAAATGGTTGCATCACTGCAACTCTTCATTGCAGAATTGTACACAGTTGCGAAAAAGGGACACTAATGAGAGGAAAGAGTGGGTGGGGCGGAAGGGTGAGTTCTATTTTCGACTCGAACGGTTTGATGTCCGGCCGTCGACATCAGGAAGATCAATATTGAATTTTTTCAGCTTTCTAAAAAGGGTGGTCTTGTGCATTCCCAGTTCCTTGGCAGTTGCCAACCGATTGTATCCGTTACGTTCCAGGGCCTTGAGTATAACTTCCTCTTCGGTGGACCTGCGGATGGAATCAATGGACGATGAAGTCATTTTTACAGGTACCGAAGACGGGGCAAGATAGGCTGGTAGATGACGAATACCAATCTCACCCTGAGAGCAAAGGATGAAGGCATGTTCGATAATATTCTCCAATTGCCTGATATTGCCAGGGTAATCGTAGCCCATGAGCCATTTTAACGCCTCCGAGTCAGCACCGGTGACCGACTTGTCTTGTAATCGGTTCAGCTTTTCAATGAACCGCACTATCAAGACCGGAATATCCTCTTTTCTTTCCCGCAAGGAGGGGAGTCGTAATCTGACGATATTAACCCTATAGAACAGATCTTGTCTGAATCGTCCCTTATCGATCAATATTTCCAGATCCTGATTCGTAGCTGCAAGGATGCGTACATTGATATGCTGTTTTTTGACGCTGCCCAGGGGTTGGAACTCACGCTCCTCCAGAACTCTGAGAAGTTTGACCTGAAATGCCGGACTCGTTTCCCCCAATTCATCCAGCAAAATAGTTCCTCCATCTGCAACGCTGAAATAGCCGGGTTTATCCTTGACAGCATCAGTGAAGGCGCCGGCTTTATAGCCAAACAGCTCTGATTCGAGCAAGGTATCGGGCAGTGCCCCGCAGTTGATGGCGACAAATGGTTTGTCCTTACGTGGCGAGAGATCATGAAGAGCCTTGGCCAGCATTTCCTTTCCAGTGCCTGTATCTCCTTCAATGAGTACGGTGCTGTCACTCTTTGCTATTTGGGGCAAAACGGCAAAGATCTTTTTCATTAATCGGCTTCGCCCTACCATGTCCCCCTGTTTGTAACCGCCGTTCAACTCCTGCCGGAGTTCTTCCACGATGGTGTTGTCTCTGAAGGTTTCAACCCCCCCAAGGATCTCTCCCTGTTCATTATGCAATAAGGCTGTGGAGACACTTATTGGAATGCGTTTTTTGTCCCTAGCGATGATATATGTGGAAACACTCACAAAGGAACGCCCTTCATTCATTGTTTTCCGTAAGGCGCAATCACCTTTGCACATATTAGAGCGGAAAACATCCCAACAGTAACGGCCGATAGCTTTATCACGCGAGACACCTGTTATCTCCTCCGCCGCCCGATTGAAGGAGGTAATTCGCCATTGATGGTCAATTGTGAAAACTCCTTCGGAAATACTTTCGAGAATAATTTCAGTGGCATCGTTCGTCTTTGTTTTCTTTTGCTTCACCATGCTCTCAAAACTCGTTGTCTTTCCTTGTTAAAACCGCAGATGTGTAAAAACACAAAAGACCTTATTCATACACGAAGATAAATGCAATCTGTTTTTGTTCGGCTAGGCAACGACCCTTCCTTTTTCAAAAACAGAAACTTGCAAATTTTTTTTTTATTCCTCTGTAAATTGTTCGTCCTTTTCCCCATATTATGATAATAACCTCTAAAATGAGACAGATACTCTTAAGTAGGAGCTTTTTCCAACAGGCAGGGTGGCGCCGACCATTGCAATACGGCCACTTCCGACTAACAAAAAAACCACTAAAAAGACTATCAGAGCAAAACTCCCCATGCATTTTTTTTACAAATGTAGTAGAATGATTATCTTTTTACACTGACTTTTATGTCTTCTGACAATCACTTTCGCAACCAGAAAACAAGTTCATGTCAGGACACCACAATTCATCATCCCTTCTCCACCTTCTGGATGCCTTAAACAGGGATGAGGAAAAACGGCTTTCGCCTTCAGCCACCTTCAGTACCGAAGCCCTGCGGCGTAAAGAAGAAAAACGACAGGGTCATCGGCAGAATTTTGCCCTCGATGCAGACCGGATCCTCCATTCCAAGGCCTACACCCGGTATATAGACAAGACTCAGGTTTTCTGGCTGGTTGACAACGACCATATCACCCACCGCGTACTGCATGTGCAGCTCGTCTCCCGTATTGCCAGGACCATTGGCAGATTTCTCTTCCTTAATGAAGATCTGATCGAAGCAATTGCATTGGGCCATGATATCGGTCATCCACCCTTCGGGCATGATGGAGAAAAATTTCTTTCCGATCTGTGTATGGAACACGGTCTGCCCCCCTTTCAACACAATATCCAATCGGTTCGCTTCCTCGACAGGCTGGAGAAAAAAGGAGTCGGCTGGAATCTTTCCCTTCAGACCCTGGACGGCATCCTCTGTCATGACGGCGAGAGCCATTCCCGCTTTCTCATCCCCAACAAAAGGCATGGGTTTGCCGATCTTGACCAGAAAATCGCAGCAAAAGAACAAGATCCGTCCACCGACCTTAGACCCATGACCCTTGAGGGTTGCGTGGTCAGGCTGGCTGATACGGTGGCCTATATCGGCAGAGACATCGAGGATGCCATCATTTTAGGCCTTATTAAGCGCAAGGACATTCCCGCCGACTGCCGTAAATTACTCGGGGAGACAAACGGTTCGATCATCTATGCCCTGGTTACCGACCTGATTGCCAATAGTAGGGTCATTCCACCGGGAAGGCAAAAAGGTATGGAAAACGATTCCATTGGATTCAGTGAGGATGTGGCCCATGCCCTGGCCAAGCTCAAAGAGTTCAACTACCGGCACATCTACCTGAACCCTATGACCAAACAGTCTGCGCCCATTATAAAAGAGTGCTACAAAAAACTCTTTTATTTTTATATTCAGAGTCTTAAGAACAAGACGAATCTGGATCTTTGTCGCCATATCGATCTGCTGCCCGATACGGAAAATAGTCGGCAGATCTCTCAGCCCGAGGCCATGGTGCGCGATTATGTCGCCGGTATGACCGATGATTTTTTCCTCAAACAAGCAGCCGCCATCGGTTGTACCATACCCAAGAGACAATGAAGACACGACTGAGAAAACTAATCCCCGGGGAAAATACCCGGATGATCGTCATCGCCTCCTCCATCGGACTTGCCGCCGGTGTTCTCAACATTATCTTCCGGACTGTCGTCATCCAGACCCACGTTACTATTTTCGAAGGCGGTAAGATTTTTTTAGGTGTTGAAAAGGGCGGATGGCACCTTCTGCTGCTGCCGTTGATCCCGATCTCCGGCATGATCCTGATGATCCCGCTGTCTCTTCTTTTCCCGGGCGAGATCAACGGCTACGGTTTCACAAAATTCCTGCGCAAGGTCAACCTGGAAGGTGGTTACATCAAGGCCCGAACCATCGTCTTGAAGATTATCGCCACCGCTCTTACCATCGGCACCGGCAACTCGGCAGGCGTCGAAGGTCCCATCGCCCAGATCGGCGGCGCCATGGGTTCTCAATTTGGTCAGGTCTCCCGGGTTTCCGGCAATCGAATGAAGGTCTATATAGCCGCCGGATGCGCCGGAGGCATCGCCGGAATATTCAACGCGCCAATCGCCGGAGTCTTCTTTGCCTCGGAAATCGTCCTGCTGGGCACGTACGAAATTTCCTCTTTTGCGGCAATGGTCATCGCCTCTGCGCTCTCCACCGTCTTGACCCGTGCTTATTTCGGCGCGAATCCAGCCTTTGAGATCCCCCAATACTCAATGATTAATGCCTATGTCGAGATTCCACTCTATATGATAATGGCAATTATCATCGGCATCCTGGCCGTCATCAATACAAAAATCTTTTATTTCGTCCGGGATAAATATGCATCTCTCAAGCTCCACCCGCAACTGAAGCCCATCAGTGGTGCGCTCATCATCGGCATCATGGGCATGGCCTTTCCCCAGGTCATGGGCGATAACTATGAGTTCATCCAGCATGTCCTGCATTACGGCGGGCTTCCTCTGATTCTTTTCGCCCTCATCTTCCTGAAGATGTTGGCCACTGCCGTAACTCTGGGATCAGGAGGGGCGGGTGGGGTCTTTGCCCCGGCCCTGTTCATCGGTGCCATGGTAGGAGCGACTTTCGGGTATGTCGCCCACCACTTTTTCCCAACCATGACCGCCAGCCCGGGAGCTTATGCCACTGTCGGCATCGGTGCCTTCCTGGCCGCGGCGATCCACGCCCCAATGACCGCTATCTTCCTTCTGTTTGAGATGACGGGGAATTATCAAATCATCGTCCCGATTATGATCACCTCGATCATCGGTATCATGGTCGCGAAAAAGCTTGATGAAGATTCAATAGATACTGTCGATTTCACCCGGGAGGGCATCGATCTCCACGCGGGACGGGAGGTGGCGGTCATGAAATCGATCAAGGTGGGCGACGCCATGAGCCAGGATGTCGATTTCATCAGTGAACGGGCCAACATCAACCACCTTTTCGAAATCTTCCGCATGGCCAAGAAAGGGTTCTATTTCCCTGTTGTTGATGATTCCGGCAAAATGACAGGCATCGTCTCAATGTCGGATGTTAAAAATCTGCTTAATCAGGATAAGGAAGAGCGGGTCTGCTACCTGGTGGGAGCAATATGCAGCCACGATGTTATTACCCTGACGCCGAACGACACCCTCTATACCGCCATGGAACTGTTTAACCTCAAAGGAATCGAAGAGATCCCGGTAGTCGAGGATCTTGACAACAGGTGGGTGGTAGGCATGCTCAGACGACGAGATGCCATATCCGCCTATAACCGCGAGGCCCTACAGAAGGGGATCAGCCAACAGGCGGATTCCATACGGATTATTTGCGGTGAGTAACACATAATTTGCAAAGAGAAGTAAGAACTCCTCCTACACTATTAGAGCTATTGTTTTTATTGCTTTCATACACAAGACGTGGTATCCAGTCAGGCACCATAAGCACCTGTAGCTCAGCTGGATAGAGCACCGGACTTCGAATCCGGGTGTCGGGGGTTCGAATCCCTCCAGGTGTACCAGTAAATTCAAGGGGTTAATCAGAACTTTCAACTAATTAGCCCCTTTTTTGTTTTAAAAGGAGGGCAGATTGTCGCCTGAATTCCTTTTCTTTCACTGATATCAAACAGTCTTTTTGAGGCGCCGGCAGGTTTCCCCCCTTTCCCACTGTTGAACCATCGAGGTGCTCAACGTTAATCGCAACTGCCGAATCTGCCTGATTTAATTTTTTTTTTGCAGCCCAACGTTGTGAGTGGGAGAGAAATCTTTGACATTAGGAAAACACAAGCTTTCAATATTCTTCACTATGATCTCATTAACAAAACCCATTCTCCTCTGTTCCTGCATCGATCCCATGATCACCAGACCCTCAACTCTATCTCGGTTGCATTTTCCAAAAATTTTAACGATCTGACTACCCTATTGACAGTCCCAGCCAGTTCCTCCTGGTCAAATTTCTTCAAGGGAACCTTATTGCCGTTCACCAAAACAGACACCTTGGCCATACGTATTTCACGCTCTTGCAAAAACCGCTTGCGGATGAAAGCGGCAATCTTTTCAGCCTGATTCAGACGGAAGACAGAGTTGCCCTCAATATCCAGGTTGATGGCTACTGCAATAAACCGTGCACTTTATTACGCAGCATCCGGGAAGGATTGCTTACCACTTCGATCTTTGAGACCCAGCTCTCCTCCTTAAAACCCTCACCGATGACGATATCGACCTCGGGAAAGTATCGATGGGCCAGGGCGGTCAACGAGAGATTGCTGTTTCGGGTATGCAGGATCATCTGGTCGGGGGCGACAAAGAGAGTTGAATCGGCCCCGGCCTCCCGATGCTTATAGGTATCAGTGCCGGGGGTGTCGAAGAGGATACCGGTCTCGTCGCTCGATTTGATCACGGCAACTTTATACCCGAATGCTTTCAGGTGAGAGACCACCTGGGTGGCAAGTGTTGTCTTGCGCTGTCATGCCAGCCGACAAACGTAAGTATTGCTATCATCGTTCATTTTCTATAGATAGAACTGTTGTGCCACTCTGCCTCGATACGAAGGCATCTCCAATTTTTCATGAGTTCATCTGGCTGGAAATACTTATGGTTCTTCCGGATTAAGCATTCTTTTGCTGGTGATGCTGAAAACAACAATCCGGTGGAGGGCATCGCTTCAGGCCGCTGCTCTACGGCCATATCGATGACCTCCACTTCTCTGGGGTTATAGAAAAACACGCATAAGTCGGATGAACCATACTTATTTACCGAAAGGACACACAGGGAAGGTACAACGCTCACACCCAAGACACAGCCCTCCATGGCCCAACATAGCGATATCCCTACGCGTAATCTTCTCACCGGTGAGAACTCTGGGCAGGATCAGATCAAGAATTGTGCGCGAGGCATACATACCGCATGCCGGTGTGGCCAGGACGGGAATCTCGCCGAGATACCCGACCATGAACATGGCTCCCGGTAGTACGGCAGATCCATAGACCATATCCTGAAGGCCGGCATTTCCCAGGCCATGCCTGGTCCGATCATCGGGATCCACCGACATCCCGCCGGTACTGATCACTATATTGGCACCCTGCTCCACCAACCGAATGGCCGCCTCGGCAATCATCCGCTCATCATCAGGCAAGAACACTACCTCCAGGATTTCACCATTCAATTCCGCAACTTTTTGTCGTATTACGTATTCAAACTTATCCTTGATACGGCCATAGTAGACCTCATCGCCGGTAATCATGAGGCCTGCTTTCGCTTTTGTGACAGGCAGGACTTGCAAGACACCACCCGGAGCCGAACGCGCAGCCTGAACAGCCTTTTCAACTTTGTTCTTTGCAACCACCAGAGGAATGGCCCGGGTTGCGGCCACCTGCCGACCCTTTTTAACGACGGTATGGGAATGGATGCTGGCACACATCACATCCCCTGCCATGTTGAACTGCATAAGCGCATCCACGTTCACCTTGAGCAGTCCGGAGCGCAGAGCTTTAAGGGAAATTTTGCCTTCGCGAGGTTCCTGGTCCCATCCCACCCCCGACCCGCACAGGGCATTGGCAAGTTCCACAGCAGCCTCATCTTCATGCATCTCATCCTGCTCGGGTTTCAGGATATACAGATGGTTCTTTCCCAGACGCCGCAGGTGATCCAAATCCTGGCCTTTTAAGATCTGACCTTTACGAAAGGCCGCGCCCTTGAACTCACCCGGTCGAATTTCGGTGATATCATGAGCCAACGGAAAGCCGACGGCGTCTTCAATATTGACGACCTGAATCATGTCTAAATCTCCTTATCAAAAAACTCTCTGTACTGTGCCGGCCATCAAACCGTAACCGGAGAAAAATATCCCTCACCGGCGCACGGCATGCAGAGGACCTGCCCTTCCTTCTGTATTTCCTTACCGTCACGCACCACCTGGCCACAGCGCCCGCATACTCCATGGCGTCTGGGAGGACCCGGCAATTCCCAGTCAGGAAGATCAACTCTGACCTGTTGAACATCAAATAACAGGGCATCGGGCATTCTTTTGTATCCTTCCACCTGCTGACTTTTCGGATCACTGAGCTCGGGAGAAAACCGTTTGCAAGATTCGCGAGAGCTCTCCGTGGATACGATCCGATATGCCGTTTGGGTATCCAGGTTGACAAAGGTTGCGGCATTGATACCGAAATCCTTGAACTTGAGGGTCCGCTTTCCCAACCGGCAACCCGTGACGCTCTCGATGGCATCGGTGGCGCACCGGTCGATTTCAACAAACACCAAAAGCTTCTTGCGAAATTCCCGCGCCTTTGGCTCCTCGATGCCCACCAGACGGCACCCCAGCATGGCCATACGCACCCCAATCACCTGTCCGGCACATAGATGCCCGTGCCGCACAACGGATTCGTCCAACAACGCAGTGAAGTCTTTCATTCCAATAAGTTCCTCGTTTAAAATCTGTCATTCCTCTACCTTTAATCGAGATGATTCGATCATATTATTCAATCCGGCAAAGCCCAACTGCCGCTTTTCCTGCCTCAGGGGAGAGAATGAGCCATGTACGTCAGCCTCCGATGGTGGACATCGATTCACGACCACTCAATTCGTTCATCTCTGCGGCAAAACCATTAACAGGTTTACTCGTAACAGCTTGGATGAGAGCTGCGGCCAGATCGTCATTTCCAACCGACTCGTCTCGCAACAACGCCCTGAGGTCAAGAGCGCCTCTATCGTAAAGACAGGTTTTTAAAAGGCCCTGGGATGTTATCCTGATCTTATTGCACTCGGCACAGAACTCTCTGGAATAGGCGCCGATAACACCTATGCTTCCGGCAAATCCCCGGATCCTATAAATCCTTGCCGTTCCACTGCCTGTCATTGATCTGTGTAAATTGGGAAATGTCCGCCGCAATTCATCAAGTATCCTTTCACTGTTCCATCCGTGGGTCACCTCCGGCCCCCGGCCGTTGAACGGCATCTGCTCGATAAAGCGAACTGCTATCGGCCTTGATTCAGCAAGAGCCGCCAGGGAAACCAATTCATCAGTATTGATACCTTCCTGGACGACAACGTTTACCTTTACGCAAATTCCCGACCGGACCAACGCCTCCAGCGTTTCCATTACCGCCTCCAGTACAAATCTGCCGGTTATGGCGGCAAACCGATACGGATCGAGACTGTCGAGACTCAAATTAAAGCCGGCGACACCCAACTCCTGCAAATGTTGAACATGCCCGGCAACGTTTACCCCGTTGCTCGTTATATGGACGTATTCAATGCCGGGAACGGCGGAAATAGCCTCCAAGAGCTGCAGGAAGTCCTTGCGGACAAACGGCTCGCCGCCTGTTAAGCGGATCTTGGTGATCCCGCACGATGCTGCAACACCAACCAATCTGGTAATCTCTTCGAAGGTGAGGAGTTCGCCTGACGGGACAGTTGCAATACCGCCCATTGGCATGCAGTAGCGGCAGCGAAGATTACAGCGATCCGTAACTGCCAATCGAAGATAGGTTATAGAACGACCGAATCCGTCAACAAGCTTCCGGTCGATATGCTTTTGATTGCGAAAAGGCAGGACATTGGTGATATGTTTCTGCATGAACACTCCTTTCCAAATAATACGGGAGGCGTGACCGTTTCCAGTCAAACCCTGTCGGTCGCAGATCATATCCCTTGGGGACGTAGACCTTTTGACTCGGAGTCGAAAGTGGTTTGGGAGATGAACGTTTCTTTCTCTCTTTCTCTACTCTCCGCAAAATTCGCCTTTCGTAACCGAGAGGAAGAAGGGGGATCGAGAGTGCAGGTCGTCTTGTATCTAAATGAAATAAATTATTTTTTCCCTGCAAAGCAAATGTTCATCTTAAATTTTACTATTTTATGTAAAATTACATGTAATTTTGTTTTTTGTCAATACCCTTTTTATCCAATGAGATCCCGGCTCCCAAGGATCCGCAGGTAATTAAACGCCGATAAACTGACGTTTAAGAGTCGAGGCGGTCTACTCGTCTAAGTTCACGGTGCCGATGGATCGACTGCAAATAACCACCACCTTCTTTACTTTTGTCTCTTGTTCATTCTTGAAAAATATGAGCTCATACTCACCGCTGTTTTCCGGCAGTTTGTCAAATTTAAAGTCCCCGAAATCATCGCTTTCCTGCTCAGCAACCAGCATTCCCTCCTGCCTTAACTCAACCTTTATTCCCGCGGCGCATTCATCACTTCCGTTAACTTTTTCGGCAAGACTCCCGCCGATAAAACAACGAGTATACCGATAAAGGTTGGCATAATAACACCTGGGCCGACCGTCTTTTTCCTTGACTCCAGGAAAAGCCTCCAACGACTCGGCATCAATTCTCGCCTGCAACTCACTTTCTGCACCGGAAAAAAAGGTAAGAGCGCCAGTGGGACAGGCCTGGACACATCGAGGCGCCTTCCACCCGTCATCGAGAAGATGGGCGCAGCATGTGCATTTCTGAGCTACCTGCTCTTCCTCATTCCACCAAATGGCACCATACGGACAAACAGAAAGCAGGTCTTTTCTGTTCTTTGCCTTTTCAGGATCGATAAGCACAATTCCATCATCGCGCTTATATATCACCCCCTCGGCAGCCGCTACACAGGGCGCATTATCACAGTGCATGCAGGGTCTGGTGAGGTAGGCGACATCGATAAACGGAAACTGTCCTCTTTCTTTTTGCAATATCGTAATCCAGTGATGACCATGAGAAGGCTGAGGTCTTGAATACCCGGGCCATTCATTGCCGCAATGCTCATCCTTACACGCCAGGAAACAATTATTGCAGTTTTCGCATTTTTCAATATCGATAATAAAGGCATATTTATTCATGCTTCCCCCCGGAAAGCCATCGCTCGATTTGAACAAGGCAGGTATTTGACGCAGTTGAATGAGAATGCGAGATAATGCCTCTGCTTGGAGTCAGCATATTGATGCATCCTCCTCGTTCGGTGGTGCGGTATGGAGGTCCCAGAGGATCATAAACCGCTGATCCTTCTGGGGAAAGCACCGTTCCTGGAGGCAGTCGATCGGTGAGGTAGGCGGCGAGAACCACGGAACCGCGGTCATTGAACATCCGGACCAGGCTCTTATGGAGGATGCCCCTTACCGCCGCATCTGCTCGATTCATCCGGACAATCCAGTAATAATAACCGTATATCAGGACCCTATGATCGCTCACATCGTTGATAATGGAGTCTTTGCCGTCAAACATTGTATGAAAGCTGTACCTTGGATGGGGAGATATCAGATTCAAGGGGTACTTTTTGTATATTTCTTCTGTATGATGTCCTTCCCACGAAGGAATATGGGCCGGCAGCGGCGGCCGTTCCGGATCTTTCGGCGCAAAACGCTTGAGGCTGGATGCCTCGAATTCCAACTTTCCCGACTGTGTCTGCAACCCTTTGCGCCACTTCTCTTTATAGTCTCCCGGCAAAGGCGCGAGTTCGGGAACATCCTTCTCCCTGCCTTCCGCAAACCAACGCCATGAGACCGGAGCCCGATTGGCAGTTGCCGGCGCCGGTACCACAAAATATCCTTTTTTCAGAAATTTTTTCCAACTGATGCTGTCCGGAAGATCGCTTGCCTCGAAAAGCCTCCGACACCAATCCAATTCGGTCATGGCCTCTGAAAACAAATTGCCGAGCCCTAATCGTTCGGCCAGATCAAGAAAAATCCGGTAATCGGAACGCGACTCCCCCAGCGGCTCGATACATTTATGCTGCATTGTAATGATCCTGTGATTCCACTGGATAAACTGATGATGGCTATACCCTCCCGAATTTGCGGTTTCACCTATATCCCAGCGTTCAAAGTTGGTACAGGCAGGCAGCAGAATATCGGCAAACTTGGCCTCGCCTTCAAACCAGATGGATTGGTTCACGACAAACTCAAGCCTGTCACTCCGATACGCCTTGACATAGCGGTTGGAGTCGGCCATGGTGCCGAAATGCGACCCGCCGTATTTGTAATACAACCGGACTGGAGAGTGTCCTGGAGCAGGGTAACCGAACTTACGAAACTGACCTTCGATGGATTTGGGATCTGTGGGATAACCCTCGCATGTTTCACCTAAAATTGCCTCGGGAATACGCAAACGGGGAATAATCTGGGACACGGGATTCATGGACGGCAATTGCGGCATGCGCTGATACATACTGACCCTGAGACCGGTATTGTCAAGATCGCCTGAAAATCCGCCCTCGGCATACCCGGGAAAATAGAAATGCGTATCCACCGGCGCCCCCTGCTGCAGACAGCCCATGTTGATCCCCGGCTTCCCCAACCCCTGCATGGCCATCAGACAGACCATGGACCTCGCCCACTCGATCCCGGTAGCGCACCGGCAGGCACCGCCAAAGCCCACAAGACCTCCAGGAGAAAGATATGTCTTGCGCGAGCCCCATAAACGGGCCAGCGATCTGATCACCCTGGCAGGGACCGACGTCTCTTTTTCCTGCCATTCCGGAGTCTTTGCAATACCATCGGTCTCTCCCATAATGTAGGCTTTCCATTTATCGAAACCAACCGTTCGGGAAGCCACATATTCTGCATCGTATAACCCCTCTTTGATCCAGACCCAGGCTATGGCCAGGGCCATGGCACTCCCGGTATCCGGGCGCGGAGCTATCCATTTGCCGCCCAGCAAGGCGGCTGTATGGTTGAAATAGGGATCGATATGGACCATTTTGATGCCCAGAGACTTTGCCCATTGCCGGCGCAACGTCCCTTCGAATGCCCCGTAAACCCCACTGGAGGACTCAGGATCACTGGACCAGAAGACAATCATTTCCGCTTCCTTCAGACAGTCCTCGATGGTCCCATAGGTGTCGGAGGCTCCATTACGGATGGAATTTCCCCAATGATGCATCGCCCCCCAGTACCACCCCTCCCAGCTGTCGGGATTGTGGATCACATGGCTTGACCCGATGGAATTCATAAAGCGCGTTTTGGCGCTGAGCCAATAGCCGATATTGCCCCAGGTATGGTGTGATCCGGAGCTGTTCATAATCGCACCCGGCCCATGCTGACTTTTGACCCGGCGAATTTCGGAGGCAACGATGTCAAGGGCTTCGTCCCAGCTGATCCGGACATAGCCCGATTTTCCCCTGTTCCCACAGTTGCGTTCCCCCTGCGGATCAAAATCGATGCGCTTCATGGGATACAGCAGCCGATCCTTGGAGTAGATTATTGATCTGAGCCCGAAGACATAGGGGCTGACCGTGCCTTTTCGTGGTGGAGTGAACGTCCGGCCCCGGGCCTGAATAGTCCAGGAGTTCCCATCCCCTTCATCAAACTCGATGGGGGTGATCCGCAGGATGCGACCGTCTTTAACATAAACAAAGACCGGACCGCCATTGGTATTGTTGACGTAGCGGGTAACACCATTGCCCATCTGCGTTCCGAACTCAGGGGGCCGTATGGGGGCGAACAACATGTTGACGGTCTGCATGAACCAGATCACCAGCGCGTCTTCCCCTCGGACCTCGACACGAAAATTCTTCATGGCATTGAGCTGCCCCAGAAAATTGCGAGGCTGGCGCATCAGTTTGAGCGCTGTTTGGCCGTCACTGAAAACAATCCTGACATCAGCCTCCCCATTTTTGGGCGTAACGGCCGTGACCCTGCCGTTGTTAAACCTTATTCCGCATGCAATGCCGTCCGCCCGTACCTCGATGACAGCTACGAGGTTCTTCTCCTGCAAACGCCTGGTGAAGCTCTGGTGCACGCGGCCTCTCAACCGCAAGAGTGCCGGGAGAATCCTAAAGAGTGCAGGCAATAGCAACTTGTTGGAAAAATGATGCTTCTTATAAAGCATATTGAGTATACCCTGCATTTTTCTCTCCTGCCTGAATATATTTTCTCTAACCTGTTCGGAAGCACGGTCGTGACTATCTATGCTTCACAGTGCAAGTGCCATTCCTGTTTTTTTATCCAACTTTTCAGAGTGTTACAAAATAGGCTGCATTTTTTCACCAAATATGGTAGTATTTTTCACCAAATATGGTAACAACCACTTAAAAATCCCATCGGTGGTTAAAAGAGGAAGCCATGAATGACAACCTGTTTTTTAAGAAGGCCACACTGCAGATTTGCAGCAGCCTGGATGTGGAAGTCTCTCTGTGGCGTTCCTTCCAATTCATCCGCGACGTGCTTCCGGCGGATGCCATCTACCTCAATATCTATGAGCCAAGCATCAGCGGCATCCGCTACATCGCCATGGCGGACGAACAAGACGGACGAAAGATAGAGAAATCGATCAAACTTCCTGCAGACATTATTCACTTAATTGAAGGCGGCAGGAGGCTGAAGGATTACCTTGTTCTCAACAATCCGGAAAACGATCCCATCGGCCGCATCATCGTTCCGGAATTGGGCCTGGGTGAATGCAGTTTCATCGCCCTGCGTTTGATTATCGAAGGACAGCGCCTGGGCGTTATCGATTTATTTGCCAAAGGACGCAACCGCTTCTCTGAGCAGGACGCCATGCTCCTGGCCCAACTCCGCGAGCCCTTCTCCATCGCCATGGCCAATGCCCTCAAACACCAGGAATTGACCGACCTCAAAGAAAAGCTGCTATCCGATAATCGCTATCTGAACAGCGAACTTCTGTCCCAATCCGGTGACAAGGTCATTGGTGCGGAAGGCGGCCTGCAGGAGGTAATGGGCAAGGTAGAACGGATCGCGCACCTGAAAAACACGGTTCTGCTGCTGGGTGAAACCGGCTCCGGCAAGGAAGTGATCGCCAATGCCATCCATCGTCTTTCCCCCCGCCGCAACGAAGCCTTTATCAAGGTAAATTGCGGTGCCATACCTGAAAATCTGATAGACAGTGAACTCTTCGGCCATGAGAAAGGGGCTTTCACCGGGGCGGTAAAACAAAGCCGCGGCCGATTCGAGCGAGCCCATAGAGGGACAATTTTCCTTGACGAGATCGGTGAACTTCCCCCCTGGGCCCAGGTCAGACTCTTGCGGGTGCTGCAGACTCAGGAAATAGAGAGGGTTGGCGGATCGCCGCCCATCAAACTGGATATCCGGGTCATTGCCGCGACCCATCGCAACCTGCAGAAAATGGTTGACGAAGGCCGTTTTCGAGAAGATCTGTGGTTTAGAATCAATATGTTCCCCATAACCATCCCGCCTTTGAGGGAACGCCCTGCCGATATCGGCCCGCTGACCACCTACCTCATTCGCAAGAAATCAAAACTGCTCGGTATCCATCCCGTGCCGCAGGTAGCTCCTGAAGCCCTTGCGGAACTGAGACAACACAGCTGGCCGGGAAATGTACGCGAGCTGGAAAATGTCATTGAAAGCTCTCTGATACAGCACCGACACGGTCCTCTCTACTTTCAGCGCCCCACTGAGCTTATGCCCCGCCCGCAGGCGCCCCTTCCACTCCAGGTTACGTCGGAATTTCCTCCGTTAAACGAGATCATGTGCAAGCATATAGAAACCGCCGTCACTCTATGCCACGGCAGGATCAACGGTAAAGACGGGGCAGCCGCACTCCTCGACATCCATCCGAATACCCTGCGCAATCGAATGAAGAAACTGGGAATATCTTTCGGGCACAAGAATTCTCCGGTCTCCTCCGACTGACACGATCCCCACCATGGTTGTGGCCGCAAAGCATTACCGGCTCGAAACCTGACAAAAAAAATGAACCCTTGTCACAAAACAAGGGTTCGGAAAGGTAATGAGTATTCCAGAACTATTTGGCAAGCCTCAGTGGGAAGACAACTCGTCGCCGCCCTCCCCTGCAGGCGTTTTAAACAGTCAGGATGGTGGTTCCGCTGTTGCCCATCAATCCGTAGGTCTGAGCCATGGCGACCTTGGCGCCTTTCACCTGCCGCTCACCGCACCGTCCCCGAAGCTGGTTGGCGCATTCGATGACCTGCCAGAGGGCCTGGGCCGAGAGCGCCTCTCCGTGTGAGGAAAAGCCGCCGCTTGGATTGACGGGCAGCTTGCCTCCGATTTTGGTCATACCGTCCCGCAGCATTTTGTCGGCTTCTCCCTCTTTACAGAATCCACAGGTTTCCAGATAGACCAGGTAATGCCACGAGCTGTTGTCCGGTAGTTCCAGGACATCGATGTCCTCGGGTCCGAGACCTGATTTCTCATAGGCCTGACGGGAGGCTGAGTAGCTTTCGCTCAACATGGGTGCTTCGGCCACGGCCGGACACGAAAGAGCGGAAATGCGGATGGTCGGGTCGCCGTAAATGGCGCTGCCCATAGTGGTGGCGTTAATTTTCACCGGCTTATCAGCCTTATCGATCAATTCCTTGTCGGCAGTAATAATGACAGCTGCAGCACCGGTGCTCACCGGGCAGATCTCGTACAATCTCAGTGGATCACAGACATAGACAGAGTTCAGGACCTCTTCCATCGTGTAGGGCTTTTTGAACCTGGCATGCGGATTTTTTGCACCGTATTCACTCATCAACACCTTAACCAGGGCCAGGTCTTCTTCAGTGGTATTGTATTTTGCCATCCTTTTCCTGCATTCAAGCGCCCAGTAAATCGGGTTGGGCATCCCACCCATTTTCCACCTGATCACATCCCGGTCCTGAACTGCGTTATCCGATTTGGCAGTCAGGAACCCCTTGGGTGAGACATCGGCGCCAAAGGCCAGTGCTGTATCAGTCTCGCCTGCGGCGACACTGTTGTAGGCCATCCTGATTGCGGCCGATCCCGTGGCACAGGCATTGTAAACATTGACCACCGGCACGCCGGTTTCACCAAAAATGGATTCCAGATATTGTCCGGAAAGATGTCCGGCGTTGCCGCCGTATATAAAGATGCCGGCCATGATTGCCTGAATCTTTTTCCATTCAATATCTGCATCCTTCAACGCGCCGTCGACGGCCACGGCTGCAAAATCCGCAAAGACCTGCTCAGAAAATCCGCCCCAGGGGTGTATCCCGGTTCCGATAATATATACATCTCTCATTGTCGTATTCCTTGTTATGATTTTCGTCAAAACGGTTATTTCACAGCCCGAAACGCCCAGGTCACCACCTGCTGTTTTTCCTCGTTTACAAACATCGTAAGCGTGGTAGTTTCCATCTCCATGCCCAGCTTCAAGGATTTCAGATCAGTGTCGGTTATGATACCGGCAACCTGGATCTTTTCGTTTTCAAACTCAACCAGGCCGATGCCGTATGGCGTGATCTTCTGCTCGGTTTTAAACGGCGGGGGGCAGGGATAATATTGGACGGTATAACTTGCCAACTTCCCTTTCTTTGGGAGCAAAACATCCTCAACACCCTGTCTTGAACAGCCGGGACGATGCTGGTAATGCTCCTTCGGAAAGAAGTAGGTCCCGCAGGAATTACACTTGGCGCTCATCAGTCTGACTTCGCCGGTGGACCAGTCCACTAGATTCGGTATGCGAGCTACCTTATTTGCCATGTTTTCCATTCTCGTATTCCTTAAGTTGATATCTTGATAAAACGAATTTAACGGCCGACAAACTTCGGCGCCCTCTTCTCAAGAAAAGCATTGACCCCTTCCACCTTGTCCTCCAGACTCAGTGAAAGACTGTACAGTTCGTATTCGTACTTCAGACCGCTTTCCAGATTGGTCTGCATGCCGCGGTTGACAGCGGTTTTGGCAAGTCTCAGGGCGGCAGCACTTTTGACGGCAATCTTCTTTGCCATTTCCTTGGCGGTGGGCAACAGGTCATCCACCGGTACCACACGATTGACCAGGCCGATACGGTCCGCTTCTGCTGCAGGAATAATGTCCCCGGTGAAAATCAGCTCTTTGGCCCGGCATACACCAATAAGACGCTGCAGACGCTGGGTACCGCCGCCACCTGGAATAATTCCGATGTTGATCTCGGTCTGACCGAACTTCGCCTTTTCCGAGGCAATGATGATGTCACACCCCATGGCAATTTCGCAACCGCCTCCCAGGCAAAACCCATTGACCGCAGCGATAACCGGCTTCTCCAGCTTTTCCACCATTTCCCCCAGCCGCTGGATATTGTGGGCGGCAAAGGGGGTTGTTTTATTAAATTCCTTGATGTCGCTGCCGGCGACGAAGGCCTTGCCGGTCCCGGTAAGGATCAGCACCTTGATACCGTCGTCGGCCGCAACATCGTCAATGGCCGTGCGGAATTCGGCCCTCGTCTGGTTATTCAAGGCGTTCATCGCCTCAGGACGATTGAAGGTAATAACGGCTATGTTCTCTTCTTTTTCCAGAATAATGTTTTCGTAAGTCATATAATTCCCCTTTAGTACCTTACAGATTGATTTCTTGTTTTTTTTTTTGCAAAAAGTCAATCTGCCTCAAGGTTCTTATTCAGCTCTTTCCAGCCGGGTTAGGCAGATAATTTTTGTCGGCGCGCACCGTACTCACACAACTTGCTCAAAGCCTTCACCCCGGAGATCAAGGAGGGAAACACCGGCAGGTCTTTTCCCAGTTCGTCCATGATTACGTGCTTATACTTGTTGTATCCGACGATCATGCAGACAACCACGGGCTTGCCGACCTCTTTTACAATTTTCTGTATTATTTTTTTCTGGACGGCTTCCTGGGTATATTCGAAACCGGCGAGGATCAACACTGCAGCATCGATGTTCGGGTCTCTGAAGGCATCGGGAAACGTGGTCTCCAGGGTTTTGGTAAAACCGATTTTGGTTACGGAAAAATACAAATCGACCGGATTTGAAACCGGCGTGTCGAACATATCTTTAAGTTTTTCCGTGGTTTCTTTGCTAAGCTTCGGGAGTTCCAGACCATGACTCGCACATAGATCTGAGACCACCACGCCGACGCTTCCGGCCAGGGTTATCACGGCAATCCGATTACCTTTGGGAAGCGGCTGGGTGGAAAAGACCTTTGCGAAATCCTTTAACTCCGTAAAGTCATCAGCCATTATCATCCCGGTCTGCTTGATTGCCGCCTCGACAATCTTGGAGTTGCTGGCAATGCTCCCGGTATGGCTCATGGCTGCCCTGGCACCCGCTTCCGTACGCCCGCCGCTTAAGAAGATGACCGGTTTTTTGGCAGCAACCTTTTTGGCAATCCTGGTCAGGTTTCTGCCATCACTTACGGTTTCCAGATACATGGAAACAACATCAACATCGTCCTCACCGCCAAAGTAATCCAAAAGATCATTTTCGTTAACGTCGCATTTATTGCCGATTGAACACACCTTGTTGACATTCAGACTCACATTTTCCACAATATCTGCGGCCATTCCGGCAGCCAGGAGACCGGATTGACCGATGAGCACCACGTTACCTTTCGGTACCTTTTTGGTCATCGGATAAATGGAGGTGACAATGTTACGGGAAACGATACCCGAACAGTTAGGCCCCATTACTCTGATATTGTTTTTCTTTGCGATATCGACAATCTGTTGTTGGAAGACCTTGCCATCACCACCCATTTCGGCAAATCCTGCGGACTCGATGATTACTGCTTTCACGCCTTTTTTGGCGCATTCTTCTACCGTTGCCACGGTCAGTTTCGGAGTCGGCAAAACTGTAATTACCAGGTCAACATCGCCCGGAATTGCCGATACGGAGGGGTACACCTTGTACCCTAGTATCTCATCCGCTTTTGGATTTACCGGGTACACCTGACCGCTAAAATCGCTGTTCGCAATATTTTTTATTATGACATAGCCGAGCTTCCCCGGAGTTCCGCTGGCCCCGACAACCGCAACAGATTTAGGTTTAAAAAAAAGATCCATCATAATGACACCGTCCTTTTGATCGCTGTGTTGACGCTATGGTTGAGGCCCCTCTTACTCCCGGGGGCTGAGGATGATCCTGGCATCAACCACCGCTGCACCGTCGCTATAGGCAAATACCGGATTCATATCGATCTCCTCAATGCCCGGAGTGGCGTTGACAAAATCGGAAAGTTTTACCAGCATATTCTGCAGGGTTTCCTTGTCCGCCGCTTCTTTACCCCGATAACCGCCAAGCAGCTTTTTGCCCTGGATCTCCTCCATCATCTGGACGGCATCCAGCTTTTCTATCGGCACTATCCGGAAAGCCACATCTTTCAAGACCTCAACGAATATTCCGCCCAGGCCGAACATCACCACCGGCCCGAAACTTTTATCCTTTATCATACCCATGATGATCTCGGTCCCCACTCTGGCCATGGGTTGCACCGAAACGCCTTCGATAGCGGCTTTCGGATCATAGGCCCGGCAGGATTTCATGATGGACTCATACGCTTCTTCAACCTCTTTTGCGCTCTTGAGATTGATCTTCACCCCTCCGGCATCGCTTTTATGGGAAATATCCACTGAGGACACTTTGAGTACCACCGGATATCCCAGTTCCTCGCTTATAGAGACTGCCTTTTCTTTAGAGGTCGCCAGCACCGTCTGCGTGCAGGGAATCCCTGCCTCGCTGAGGATCTGTTTGGCTTCGATTTCGGTGAGCACCGTTCTTTTCTCTTGTTTCGCCCTGCTTAGTATTTGAGCTGTCGTCATCGCTCTTCCTCTCATGATGATAGTAGTGTCCGCCGTTTTCTGCCCCCAGCCCAGCAGATATTCATGCAGCTTTCCTGGGGGAATACAAAAACCGGCAGGACCAAACAACACGGCTTTCTTTCAGGCTGCGGTCAACCCTCCATCCACATAAATCGTCTGTCCGGTAACAAAGCTTGCGGCTTGAGACGCCATAAAGATAACCGCCCCCACCATATCTTCGGGCATGCCGATCCTGCCCATGGGTACGGCCTTGGCATATTTGGCAGCCAGTTCCGGATTCTCTGCAATGTGTTTTGTTCCTGGCGTAATGACCAGCGCCGGCCCCAGCGCATTGACACGAATTCCAAATGGTGCCCATTCCAGCGCCAGGGCCTTGGTAATGAGCTCCACCGCTCCTTTGGTTGCACAGTAGCCGGTATTGCCGCCGGTATACCCGCGGATACCGCGGACCGATGAGAGATTGACAATGGCTCCGCCCTTTTGCTCTTTCATGATCTTTCCTGCCGCCTTGCACGCTATCATCGTGCCCTTGACATTGACGGAGAAGATTTTATCCCAATCTTCCATGGGATATTCAAAGGCATCCCGCTTGATGTTCATACCCATGGCGTTGACCAGGATGTCGACACGGCCGTATTTTGCCACCACGGCGTCGAACAGCTTTTGCATGCTGGCCTCATCGGTGACATCCGAAGAAATAGCGATGGCCTCTCTCCCTGACTCCTTACTGATCTTGGCGGCCGCTTTATCGATCGCCGCTTGGTTTCTCGACGATACCACCACCGTGGCGCCATGAACGGCAAGCCCAAGTGCCAAAGCTTCACCGATGCCCCCTGCACCACCCGTTACAACGGCTATCTTCCCGTCTAGATTGAAAATATCTTTCATGTCTACTCTCCTGAAATGTATGTCGATTTGTTAAACCTGCGATTCGTTTACCACTGAAGCTCAGCTTTGTCCGTAAAGAGGGATTGTGGCCACCTTTTCCACGGGTGTCTGTGCCCTGGATGGATACAGTGGAGCCCCCATGGACGGGTTTATACCACAAGGGCATAAGTTTCGTACGAGCAGGAAAGCTGCTCAACTCAGCTTTATGGCGTCCCGTGACAGGGGTGGCTATGACCCCGTCGTTTTTTCCTGAATTTCAATGGTAATCAGAAATCACGATATTCTGCACAACATATTTCATGTAATTTTCTAGCTACGGAGTGATAATAAAAACGAGAACCTCTGCAGGTTTGCCTCCGTTGATTACCATATCCCGCTCTTCGCCGGGTGCTATATAGATAAGATCCCCTTTTTCCAGCACATGCTTCTCATTGGGACCGGAAACGGTAATGGATCCTTCAACGACGAAATAGACCCTCTCCTTAGGCGAAGAACTCAGCTCCGCGCCACCATTGGGTTGAAAATAGGAATAGCAGACCGTTGTCCGTTTCGATTGGGCCTCGGTGATTTTCTGCAGGCCGAACACTCCAAAGTGTTTGGCGGCGTCATACTCCACGCCTTTGGTATCCTTGACACTGATCATTGTTTGCCTCTCTTATTTCTCTTTCTGATTACCCATGAACCTCAGCCACATCAGTCATAAGGGGTTGGACTACCTGTTTCTCGGGTGTCTGAGGACTGAACGGCCACAGTGGGGCTCCCATGGACGGGATTATAGCGTCCCGTGAAACAGGTGGTTCCAGCCCCTAATTAAAGGCTGAGTGGTGTTATTAATTAAATTTTTCTTTGACAAAACAGGAATTCCCAAACGCTTATGTCAATATAAAAATCCCTGCTTCCTCGTAGTGTTATCTGGGTGAAAGGACGATCTCTCCGAGATTGATGTCGCGTGCAGTCACTACTTCCAGTCGTTCTTCCTTATACCCATCAGCTTTTACTGTCAGGGTATATGGCTCGTTTTTTGCTAAGCCTTCAAATTCGAAATCGCCGAAGATATCGGTGGTGGTTTTTATCCCTGCCCCGCCGCCGCTCAGCTCCACCTCAACATTTTTGGCGCACTCTCCCCTGTTGTTGCCGAAAACCACCTCGCCGGCGATAAAGCGTTTGGGAATGCCGTGGTACATAACCTGTGGTTTTGTCCGGTATTCCGGTTGCAATTCCTCACCAGGCATTGTCTTGGCAAGAGCTGCAATTTCACTCTTCGGATCGTCGAGATCGCCAAAAACCAAGGCGCCGGTCGGGCAGGATTCCACACACCTGGGCATCGTCTCTCCCTCGTCCAGGCGATGGGCGCAGAGAGTACATTTCTGCGGTATCTCAAGGGCATCGTTCCAGTAGATTCTGCGATACGGGCAGGCGTCTACAATTTCCTTCTGGCCTCTGGCCTTTTCAGGATTGATGATGACAATGCCGTCCTCGCGTCTGTACACGGCTCCCCCTGAAGCGGCATCCATGCAGGGAGCATCCTGGCAGTGAAGACAGGGAAGGGGAACGTAGTCTACCTTGGGCTTTGGATAGTACCCGCGCTCCACCTCCCGGATCTGCATCCAGAACTGCCCGTTCAAGGGCTGGGCTGCGGAATAACCGGGAAAATCATTGCCGTAATATTCATCGCGGCAGGCTAAAAAACAGTTATAGCAACCGCTGCATTTTTTGACATCTATGAATATGGAGTATCGTGACACGGTATCAGCCCTCCCATTTTTCTATTTCGATAAGGCATGAGTTCGGCGTCATGCCCGGTGCGTTCTGTGAAACCATCCGCGATGTGGTGAGCATATTGACACATCCTCCCTTGTCCGGTGAATCAGCTCGGCCGGGAATGAGCGGATCGTATTTGGCCGATGACGCATAACTATGGATAATTCCTGGCCGTACCCGTTCGGTCAGGACTGCGACACATAAGACCTGAGCTCGGTGGTTGTACAATTTGACGATATCACCTTCTTTAATGCCGCGTACCTTTGCGTCATCGGGATGAATCCGTGCGGGCCACCAGGCATAGCCTTCCTTTTTGATCCTGTGTACCGGAATATCATCCAACCAGTCGGTGTGTTTGTCGTAATGACAGTGGAAGGTAAACCTGGGATGCGGGGACAGCAGCTGCAACGGATATTTCTCAAACATCTCACTGTGGTGACCCTCATAGCTTGGGATATAGCGGGGTGAAACGGGACGCTCCTGGTCGTCCGGGAATTTCGACTTCAGACTTTCGGAGACGAATTCGATCTTCCCGCTGTACGTACCAAGCTCGCGGGCTTTTTCCGTAGTGCGCTTCGGGTTGTTCGGATCAGGAGTATCGCATGGCCGGCCTTCGGCAAACCACCGCAGCGACGGCGTCGATTTGTAATCGTCCGGGATATTGATGATATGATACCCCTTCTCGTTGAACTCCTTCCAGGACACCAGCTTCGGCAGGTCCGAAGAATCAAAGAAGGCCTTAATCCAGTCCTGTTCACTCCGCCCATCAGTGAACTTCTCCTTCATACCCAAACGATCAGCGAGCAGCGTAAAGATCTCATAATCGGATTTTGATTCATACAGGGGCTCGATGCACTTTTGTTGGCGAACAACAATACGATAATTGCAACCGCTGCTGGCATGGCAGGTGTAACCGCCACAAGCCCCCCATTCACCGACATCATCACGTTCGAAATTGCTGCACGCCGGAAGAATGATATCGGCCATCCGAGTTTCGCTGTTAAACCAGACATCCTGGTTTACCACGAACTCAAGCTTCGGACTCTGGTACATGCGCACCCATTTTGTCGTGTCGCACATTGTACCCATAAAGGAGCCGCCGTAGCGATAGAAGAGTCGCACCTCCGAATGCCCTTGCATGGGATAGGTGAAATGTGTGAATTGCTGCTCCAGCGACTGGCCGCAAAAGCCTTCGCCGTACCAGCTGACCGGCGGGTTGAGAATGGCTTCGGGCAACGTAAGCCGCCAGAGTCTCTGCTTTGTTTTGTTGACAGGCCGGAATTTTGCAATTTTAGCGGTGGCTACCCTTCCCTGAAGATCGGCATAGGCGGGAAACCAATGGTTGACCTCGCTGGGAGCACCCATTGTCGTTCCCCAGATGGACCGCCCGGGCTTGCCGAGACCCTGCATGGCCTGCAGCAGAACCATCATGCGTGCCCATTCCGTACCGTAGGCCTGACGACATGCGCCGCCCTCACCTCCGCGGGCACCTCCTGAGAGAATGGTTCGCTTTGCCGCCCATTCCCGGGCCAGAGCCCGAATCACACGGGCAGCAACGCCTGATTCTTTTTCCGCCCATTCAGGAGTCTTCGGAGTGCCATCGGTCTTACCGAGCACATAAAGTTTAAACTCATCAAAGCCAATGGTACGATCCTTGACATACTCTTTATCGTAAATATCCTCGGTGATCCAAACGTGAGCGATAGCCATGGCCAAGGCTGTATCTGTACCTATACGGGGAGCGATCCATTTTCCCTCCATGACCCCTGCGGTGTAGTTGTGAAACGGATCGATAAACACCATCTTGACTCCCTTGTCTTTCAACCATTGGCGCCAGAGCGACGACTCCTGCCCTGTGTAGGTGCCGCGGGTTGAGTCGGGATCATTGGACCAGAGAACGATCATCTCGGCATTTTTCAAGGCGTCTTCGAGAAGATCGTATTGCTCAGGCATACCGAGACGCCAGTAAAAACCATACGTATGGGTCGCCCCCCAGTGCCATCCTTCCCAGCTGTCCGGGTTGTCGAGAACAGGCGTGAAATCTAGCAAATTCATGAACCGGGCGAAAGGCCCCATCTTATATCCCACAATTCCCCAATTATGATGAGAGGAAGTAAGCCCGGTTATGGCGGAACCGCCGTATGTTGTTTTGACCCGGTTTATTTCACCAGCGACAATGGTCAGAGCCTCCTCCCAAGAGATGCGGACATAAGGAGATTTCCCCCTGTTTTGTGGATTTCGCTCGCCTTCAGGATCGAAATCTACCCTTTTCATAGGGTATTTAATCCGATCCTCTGAATAAACCCGCCGACGATCAGCATGAACGTAGGGCGCCACGGCAAATTTTTTCGGAGGTGAGTATTTTTTGCCGCCGGCTTCAATGGTCCATGGCTTAAAATCTCTTCCATCCGCTACCAACGGCCGTATCCTCGTTATCTTACCGTCTTTGACGGAAACACTGACAGGTCCGGCATTGGTACAGTTGGTAAAAACTTTCTCACTCATAATTTAACCTCCTGGGATTGAGCATGGTGTCGGGAGTCACTAGGTGTGTGAGGTTTCTGTTGGAAAATGTTGAGCACCAACGTTAATTCATGTTTTTTTACATACAATACAACTATCATTTCCAAAAATGATTCAGTGAAAGATTATTTGTTCACCCGTCCAACTATTATCGACACAATAGAAATTGTAATGTATTTTTAGAATCTTAACTAAATTCAAAGCACAACAATTCATAGGTAGGAACGTGAAATATGTACCATATATCAAAATTTGATGTCGATATATGAAACCATATATGCCACTTCAACCCATGGATGTCAAGGGTATTTTACATGCAATTCATTGCATGTTCAAACCCCTGGACACGAATATCTCATACCCCTGTCAGGTCTATCGGAATAGACGAGCTGCTCGAAAACAAATGATATCTTGTTTACTACTCGATTAAATGATTGACGGAACTTCTCGATTTTATGGCTGCCTACGAAAGTTGACAGAATATGAAATGCTATTTGATTGAATGAGCCATGAAAATTCTGTCATAGAAAGATAACTAGGGGAGGCGTCGGTTGAGAAGCTACCTGCCTTTTGTGTTTTTATCACAAAGAGTTGTTCCTCCTGGATGAGGAATCTTCCCGAATTTTTTCTCTCGGGGAGGGTATCGCTTTTCCCTGTAATTCTCATCCGGATTTCTCATCAGTTCAGGCGGTGTCAGGTTCGAAGATTTTTGCAATGAAGTTGCCTGGACATCCTGGTTAACCAGTACGGACCGATTTCTCAGCATGCCAGAGGAAGCGGAACCTTATTTGTTGTCCGCAGAAATCGTAGGAACCACCATAACAGCGGTTTTTGCATTCTTTAAAACCGATTTAATGGTAGTTCCCACAGAAGTCGGAGTAAAAAGGCTCTCGCGCGCTCCGAGAACGATCAAGTCACATTCATTTTCCTTGGCATTGGCGATAATCTCATCTACGACATCACCTTCGCTGATGATAATCTCACGGGATTGGAAGCTGCATTCCGTTTCGTCTATACCTACCTGTGTGCAGAAATTTCTTATATTCTCACGAACTTGCTCATTTGTCGTAATTTTCCCGGTAAGCGATCGACGCACATTCTCAAGCTGAGTGTGGACAATATCCTCCCATTTGTGCCGGCCGAGAAGATTCTTTAATCTTCCCTCGACACTCTCAGGCAGGCTTTCTATCACATGCAACAAATAGACGGTAGCCTGGAATCTTGTTCCCAGGGCCAAAGTGTACTCCAATGCCTGCTGGCAGTTCGGCGTCAAGTCGGTTGCAAAGAGTATGGATTGAATCGGTTTCAGCATTCTTCATCTCCTTCAATTAATTTATTGAGTCCCACAAAAGTCAATATTGCAGGGTTCAGACAGGGTTTTAAGCGTATTTATAAAACTTTAAACGTTTTCACAAATAATGCAATATATAATGTAATATCTAATGCAACACAGAAATTACACCTGTTCACCAACCCCCTCCTTCTTTTGCAATATAGATACATATATTTGTAATTATTATATTTTAATAAATTCTAAAACGTATTTCCTACAATACCTAGTGCCAGAGGATACTAATCTGCCCTTATTTTGCATACAAAAATTTGCTTGACACTATCTTGTTTAGATGCAAATATTCTGTTCCAATTAATGAAATTTTATTTTATCATATAAAATTTAGAGCTCTGTGCAAGGAACGGATACAGGCAACAATTTGTTGTAAGAATCTGTTATTAAATTACATTAATCGCGTAACAGTGTTATCTAGTTTCCATTCCGAAACGAGGGATTTCGGAGTCTTCGCTTACCTCTTCTAAATCTAGACGCACGAAGAATTTTACCGCAGGCAAATAATTGATATCGGAGTGTTCGCTTACCTCCGAGGATAAAATTTTGAGTGCAACGATGAGTTAGGTAAAAAGCGCCGTTTTCGGATGAAAACTATCTAGTTTCCATCCGAAAACTAGGGATTTGGTTCGAGATTGAGGCCTGCTTAAATTTTTTACCGAAGGTATATAATTGATATTTCGAGGATAAAAGATTTGAGCATAACGAAGATATCGGGACAAATAACAGTTTTCGGACGGGAACTATCTAGGAAGAGGATCACGCCTAGTTCCTTATACCAGGAAAAAAGCATACAGCATCCACAATACCGCTGTTGATTGGCAGTATGTGCCTAGCACCTTTTTCAACTGTTGCCTATATATGCCCCCAACGCGGTCAATGAACTTCCACTAACCAGATCCCAACCGCCTCCCAACTAAACGAGATGATGAAACAATATGTCTAACAACAGTACGTCGGCTGAAAAAGCACTCAATATTCTTCTGGCTTTTACACCACATAACAATGAGATGGGTACCACTGAGCTCAGTTCGAAACTCGGGTTGAATAAATCAACCACCAGCAGATTGATCAAACTGCTGGTGGCAACCAAATTTCTCCAACAAAATCCATTAACTCGAAAATACATGCTCGGTAAGTCCGCCCTAATGATCGGTTATGCCACTACAAGATCAATGGATTCCCGTCTGATAGCCATCGCTCAACCCTGCCTCGCTGAACTTTCACAGCAGACGGGAGAAAGCGTTGCTCTGGAGATGCTGAATGGAACAAATATCGTGCTTGCACTCCATGTTGAAGGTCCGAGCCATATCCGTTTCAACTTTCAGCTGGGAGAACGGGTTCCTATAAACGTTGCCGCAGGGGCAAAGGCAATCCTCTCCTACAGCGATAAAGATCTTGTTGATATTTTTATGAAGAAGGATTTTCATCGTTTCACGGACCGTACACTTGTCTCAAAAAAACGGTACCGCGATCTCTTGGGTGAGATCCGCCAGACAGGTATTGCCTATGATTATGGAGAACGTTACCAGGATGCCAATGCTATGGCTGTTCCGATTCTCAACCACGATAACCAGGCAAAAGCCGCTGTAGTCATTGCCGGCCCGGCCTTCCGCTTCACCGACCAATTCTTAAAATCCGTCCTCACTCCCCTCAAAAAGGCTGCTGATAAGATAGCAAAATCCCTTTTTTTCTAATTCAATAAAACGTTTTTTCATCGGAAAATAACAATAACAAATACCGGCTTATTTTGTGCATATGTCTCTTTGCAGGTACAATACATCATATATTTCATGTAAAATGTCTTGACTTGTACAGACGTCGTTGTATCATTAGTTTCTAATAGCGGCATTGAGTTTCACTATGTAATACAAATGACCGCCATCGTCAGGATGGGGACCAAACTGTCTCCCCGCCCCTGATGAACAGAAAAGAGGCGTTATGATGCCCTTCGGTTTGACCTCTCTGTTCTTAATGAGGAGGGACAGGAAGACCATTCCGAAAAGAGTAAAACAACCGCAGATGGAGGGGTGAATGAAAAAACATTTGATTATTCCATTACTCACAGCAATGCTGGCAATGACCCTTAACGTTTGTGCAAGCGCAAAAACCATTACCTTGCGTTTTGCTCATCAAAATCCGGATACAGGTTTGAGCACCAAAGACTGCGTGGAACCATGGCTGAAACAAATCGAAAAAGCCACTGGAGGAAAGGTCAAAATCCAGGCTTACTACGGAGAAACCCTGGTCAAAGGCAAAGACATGTGGAACGGTGTCAAAATGGGAATAACAGACATCGGTTGGGCTTTTCATGGCTATTGGCCGGGAATGACTCCGGTGGCCGACGTCATCAGTCTTCCGGCAATCGGGTTTAAGACAGCTGATAAAGGAAGTGACGTTCTTTGGAGATTGTATGAAAAGTTCCCCGCAATCCAAAAAGAGTTTAAGGACGTCAAAGTGTTGCTCCTATATACGAGCGCGCCGTATACCCTGATCACAATCAACAAACCCGTCAAAACACTTGGAGACCTCAAAGGTATGAAAATCAGAATGACCGGTGGCCCTCCAACTAAAATGGTCAGTGACCTCGGTGGCGTGCCCTTGTTGATCCCCATGCCTGACTGTTACCTTTCTTTGCAAAAAGGTGTCATTGACGGGATGGGAGCTCCATGGGAGGCCATCGACACCTGGAGATTTTATGAGGTGACAAAATACTACACGGAAGTCCCTTTCCCGGCAGTCTACTTTTCAATTATAATGAACAAATCCAAATGGAATAGCCTGCCAAAGGATGTTCAGGACGCAATAATGAAGGTTAGCGGCGAAGCCGGATCAAAGTTTTGGGGGAAACACTTTTTTGACGACATGAAAACCGATGCCATGAAGAAGTTGCAAGCTGCCGGGCAAAGCGGCAATGTCTACGACCTGCCCGACAACGAACGACAGAAATGGATTGATGTCGGCGGCAAACCGGTATGGAATGAATGGGTGGCCGACATGAAGAAAAAGGGGATCACCAACGCCCAGCAGATTCTTGATACTGCAAGGGAACTCTCTAAATAGCAGGTCCCCCGTTTGTAAAAACCGAACAACCTGGGATGGATCCCCTGTCTGGTCCATCCCAGGCATACGAGTGCGTACCCATCTTCGCGAGAAAAAAATTATTAGCAAATCAGATATGTACGAAAATCCGCCGATACACCTTTAGAAATCAACGAAATCCCCGATTTGGAGATGGCCCTTCTACTGGTGATCGCCAGCCTCTATGATTTTTCTAAAACCAAGGCTGTTTGTCGGTCAAGGGGAGGAAACTATGCGCAGCAAAAGAATCGAAAAACTGCTGAGAGTCGTTGAACGGCCATTGGTGGCTGTTTCCGGTACCGTTCTGGTCGCAATGATGTTTTTGAAGGCAACGGATGTGATCTGCAGATACATCCTCAACTCCCCAATTCCTGGAGCCCTCGAACTTAATGAATTTATGATGGCTATCACCATTCCGCTCGCCATTGCCTACTGTGAGTTGGAAAGATCACATGTATCCGTTGAAATGATTGTCGAACGTTTATCGAGATCGGTTCGAAGACCTCTCCACCTTATTGTTACGATCCTCAGTATATTCTATCTTGTGATGTTGAGTTGGCAGAGTATTCTTACTATTTTCGATACATATGATTCTCACCAGACCTCGGCAGTGCTGCTCCTGCCGGCATATCCATTCACCATTCCGCTCGCCGCAGGATTCATCCTGTTTGTTGTCGTCATGATAATAAATTTTATTACCAAGGAGGTTCCTCATGGGACCAACTGAAGTCGGCATTGCGAGCATTATTGTACTGTTCGTGCTACTCCTTTCCGGGATGCACATCAGTATCGCCATGGGATTGGTAGGGTTTGTCGGATTCGCCTATGTTGCCGGTTGGGAGCCGGCTCTCGGAGTGTTGCGTACCGTTCCCTATTCGACATTCGCCAACGACGGAATGAGCGTGATTCCACTGTTCATCTTAATGGGAGCGTTTGCCTTCGAATCCGGAATGAGTGAAGATCTCTACCGGGCGGTGCATACTATTTTTGGAAATCTGCGAGGTGGCTTGGCCATGGCCACTGTTGCGGCATGCGCTTGCTTCGCCGCCATCAGTGGATCAAGTCTGGCAACTGCTGCGACTCTCGGCAAAGTGGCCATGCCTGAGATGAAAAAATACAATTACGATCTAGGTCTCGCCGCGGGATCCATTGCTGCGGGGGGATGTATCGGTATTCTGATCCCTCCCAGCGTAATTCTTATCATCTACGGAATTCTCACAGAACAATCCATAGGCAAACTTTTCATGGCAGGACTTATTCCCGGTATCCTTGAAGCGCTCTTCTACATAATTACAATATGGATTCTAACAAGACGTAACCCGGATCTAGGACCTAAAGGCCCTCATGCTGATGGAAGGGAAAAATTATTGTCATTCCTCAAAACTTGGGATGTTATCGTTCTCTTCTTAGTTGTTATCGGCGGTCTTTACATGGGTATCTTTACCCCGACTGAGGCCGCAGGGATTGGAGCCTTCGGCGCCTTCTGTTTTGCCATTATTCGAAAGAAGATGAAATGGAGTAATTTAAAGACCAGTGTAACCTCCACCATCCTGACCGTAGGTATGCTCTTTATCATAGTTCTGGGTGCCATGATACTCGGCTACTTTTTTTCCGTAACCAGATTACCTGTTAATTTCGCAACATTTGTTTCATCGCTTCCAGTCAACAGATATGTTATCCTCCTTTTTATCATCGTCGTCTATTTGATACTAGGTTGCCTGATGGATTCGCTGGCCATCGTTTTGCTCACAGTACCGGTCTTCTTCCCTTTGATAATGCAACTAAACTTTGACCCGATATGGTTCGGCATCATTGTGACCCGGGTTACTGAAATGGGTCTAATTTCGCCACCTGTTGGTCTCAATGTCTATATTTTAAACGGAATCACCAAAGTTCCTATGCCGACGATTTTTCGGGGGGTTCTTCCTTTTCTGGCAGCCGATGTCTGCGAATTGATACTTCTTGTTTCATTCCCGCAAATTTCGTTGTTCCTGCCGCATCTCATGGGATGACGAACGAATCGAACTAGGAACTGGCCTGACGTTTTCTTTTACTCCCCAGAAAAGATGATGGGAAACAATGATGCTCGAGAGTTGTTATGATGCGACAACACCAATTCTTTTGCTCGCTCAACGTCTTTTACGCATACCGCTTCATAGATGCCGTAATGCTCCTTTTTTATCTCCAGAATCCTGCCCATCAGCAAGTCTTCAGTGCGGAAGCGGAAAAATATTTTTTGATTTATCTCTCTGTATTTTAAAGATAATATTGTGTTCCCCGCTATATCCAGTATTGAAGCATGAAACTCGGCATCCAGGATAAAAAGTCTACGATTTACTCTATGGGATATCGCATCCTCATAATCAAGTCTGCACCTTTCGATTATTTCCCTCTTTTCTTCAGTGAGATTTCGTATTGCACTCCCGATAAATCCCACTTCGAGCACCTCTCTGATACGATAGAGGTTTTCCGCCTCAGTTTTTGTCAATTTATGTACCGAATATCCTTGGTTGGGAACGAAATCCAGATACCCTTCCTGAGCCAGGATGCTCAAGGCGTTATTAACCGGTGTTCTGCTGACTCCAAGCCTTTTGGCCAAATTTTCAAAATGCAGCCTCTGCCCGGGAATAATTTCGTAATTGAGCATGAACTCTATGAGGTATTTGTACACTTTTAATGTGAGATTGCTGTATTTTTTCAAATAAATTCCCTCTTCCCATTATCCCGGCATGAATGTGTTTACGTATCGTTAGCGATAAAGCCCATTACCCCCATGTAACACGAACAGCGAACTTCCCAGAACTGTTTATTCTTGGTCTTGACAAAACTATTATTTTGCATGTAATATACCATGTAATATAGAAATGGAAAGGACTTTCCATTTCCTCAAATTCAACTGAGGTACTAAATAGTTTTCATCCCGAAACGAGATATTTCGGAGTCTTCGCTTACCTCTTCTAAATCTAGACGCGCGAAGAATTTTACCGCAGGCATATAAGTGATATCGGAGTCGAAGTTTATACCCTGAAGGTGCTTACCTCCGAGGATAAAATTTTGAGCGCAACGACGAGTTAGGTGAAAAGCGCCGTTTTCGGATGGAAACTAAATATGCATCTTTCATATTGACAGGTGAAAAACAACTCCGTTAGAAACTTTTTCCCCATTCGGACAACTATAGAAAGTTCAAAGGATTATCCCAATGATTGAAGTCACAACTGCAGCAACAAACGCTATAATCGATTATTTCAAGGGAAAGAAAAAGCGACCCATTCGAATATCTGTCATAACCGGGGGATGCGGAATCCGTTTTCTTGGAGTGGCGGAAGAAGAAAGGCGGACAGGTGACGAGTGCTTCGACGTGGGAGGTTTCAGGTACTTGATTGCCCAAAGCATCTTAAAAGAATACTCGCCGATCACAATCGACAGCGATGGTTTTTCCTTCAGGCTGAGCGGCTCGGGAATCTATCCGCCAAACGGATGCGGTACCTGTGCTTTCGGTTGTGGATCCAGGGGAAAAATCCGTTGCAACGGCAATTGCCGAACCTGTGCAACACCCTGCCCCACAGGCAGGCGCCAGAAAGCAAAACGTTCTAGGTTGGCAGATTTTATAGAATAATGGAAGACATAACCCATCATGACTCCAACTGTATTTTTTCCAACTCCAACCACCGAGAAAATCCTTATGAATTGTTAGCCGGCCTGGCCGGTATAGACTTATTTATAACAAGTTTCCATCCCGAAACGAGGGATTTCGGAGTCTTCGCTTACCTCTTCTAAATCTAGACGCGCGAAGAATTTTACCGCAGGCATATAAGTGATATCGGAGTCGAAGTTTATACCCTGAGGGTGCTTACCTCCGAGGATAAAATTTTGAGCGCAACGACGAGTTAGGTGAAAAGCGCCGTTTTCGGATGGAAACTAACAAAATATTCGTACGTTGATGTTGCTACTCATTAGGGAATATTAGCGGGAATAGATTCTGGCGAGAATTGGCATGATGCAGCCTTACCAGCTCTTTGGCCCTTTCCACGTCTCTGACGCTTATCGCTTCATACAGATCGTTATGTTCTCTATTTATGTCCAAAATCCTACTGAGCAACAGATCTTCCGTGCGAAATCGTAAAAATATTTTCTGGCATAGATCACGATACCTGGCCGATAGAATGTCATTACCGGCCATATCGAGAATTGATACATGAAATTCGGTATCGATAATGAAGAGTTTCCTATCTACTTTATTGGAAATGGCTTTTTCATAATCAAGCTTACATTTTTCAACGTAGCGTAATTTCTTCTCCGTCATATTACGAATTGCGAATCCAATAAACCCCACTTCCAATACTTCCCGGATTTCATACAGGTTCTTCGCTTCGATTTTCGTCAGCTTGTGGACCGAATATCCCTGGTTAGGTACAAAATCAAGGTACCCCTCCTGGGCGAGTATGCTTAATGCGTTGTTGACAGGTGTCCTGCTGACCCCAAGTTGTTTTGCCAGATCGACAAAGACAAGTCTTTGTCCTGGAATAATCTCATAGTTAAGCATCAACTGAATTATCTGATGATACACTTTCAACGTCAAATTTGTTGATTTCTTCTCACCAGGCATATTTGAACCCATAGTAAAAGAATTTGATTTTTTCAGTCAGGAGTCTCTAAAGATTGGGTGCTTCTTGAGCTCAGGAAGCCGGCTGAGAAATAATGGCTTTTCCCATGCAATTTAAAATGCCAGAAAAGGTATCCTGTCAGATCATTTTTTTGCCGGCACAGTGCCGCCCGTGGGCGTGCTCAACGAAACAGACAGTACAATTTACGTCCACAACTCACTAACCTACCCTGAGGGTAATTTATTATTTGTTGAAATTAAAGTCAATAATTGATCGATTTATCTTCCAAGAAAACCCTCGACCAGTTCGATTCACAGGCAGCCTGTATTGAATTCCAACCACCTAAGGGCCACCGCATGAGGGACATTCGGCAATGTGAAAAAACAACGGCAATTACATGCAATAAAAATCGACAGTTGTCAGCTATTATCTATGTATAAAAGTAAATACCAAAACATTCTGCAAAAAATATATTGACAGGACTTAACGTTACCAGATATATATCTTGATAGTGGCAAAAGAAACGTAAGGGTGGATTGTTTTTTAATGCAAATTACATGTAATTTTTCATGCATGAATTTGCCTGTTATTAGCAATGGTTAACGATACATACCCATGCAGTGCCTTCTTTCGGGATTTTTCATTTTCCAACAGAATGCTGATACACAAGATTTCAACAGCAAGTTGTAAATCTTCAACCAGAGGAGAATAGTGTCGATGAAGCGAGTCAAAATCAAAGACAAAACTGTTTTGAGATCCCTCGGTCTCGGCGGTTACTTCGGTGGTGGAGCCGAAGGGATGGTGGATGTTAAGAATGGTAAAATCGTTCGTGTTCGGCCGATGCGATACGGATGGAAATACCGTAAGGAAGAGGTCCGACAGTGGAAAATGGTCAGAAACGGAAAAGTTTTGGAACCGACATGGAAATCTCTACCGAGCCCGTTTTCCCTCGGCTACAAAAAACGGGTTTATTCTCCCAACCGAGTCCCATATCCAATGAAACGAATCGACTGGGACCCCAACGGAGAGAGGAACCCGCAAAATCGAGGAAAAAGCAAATTCGTTCGTATCTCCTGGGATGAAGCCGCGACCCTCATTTCCAACGAAATTAAGCGTATTCATAAAAAATATGGCCCCAACGCCATCCTGATGCAGGGCGACGGCCACGGGGAGTGTAAAACAATCAATGTACCTCATGGCCATCCAGGTGTCTTGCTTGAATACCTTGGTGGCTTCACCCTGCAAGTCCGCAACCCGGACAGCTGGGAAGGATGGTATTGGGGAGCCAAGCATGTTTGGGGCCAGGGCGCCCAGGGGATTATGTATCCGGCAGCCAATATCGTCAAAGATACCATCGAGCATTCGGATATGGTACTCTTCTGGGGATGTGATCCTGAAACTACTCCCTGGGGTTTTGTCGGCCAGTTTGCCAGCCGTCTCTGTTACTATCTGACCGATGCCGACATCAAACAGGTCTACATCTGTCCGGACTGCAATTACGGTGCTGCAATTCATGCAGACAAGTGGATCCCGATCCTACCCAATACGGATGCGGCCTTGCAGCTGGCCGTCATCTACATGTGGCTTACGGAAGGAACTTACAATAAAGAATACGTTGAAACCCACACTGTGGGCATGGATAAAGTCGCTGATTATGTTCTCGGCAAGGAAGACGGCGTCCCGAAAACTCCGGAATGGGCCTCCCCAAAATGCGGGGTTCCGGTCTGGACCATCAAGGCATTTGCGCGCGAATTCGCCAGCAAAACCACCTCCATTGCCCATTATTTCGGCGGAGGCTTCATCCGGGGACCGTTCTCCCACGAACCGGCCAGGCTGGAATGTATTCTCCTCGGCATGCAGGGGCTGGGAGGTCCAGGGGTGCACCAGCATCAATGGACCTATTTTGGTTTGCCCCGTGCCGAAGGGCTGGGCGGCACCTTCTTCTGGAATCCGGAGATCGAGGAGCGTCTTGCCTTGCCGGTTCTCAGCGCCGTCGCCGCCTGGCAGAATCAGGTCATCCCCAAGACACTGATCCAGAAGGCTATCCTTTCCGACGAACCGGTAACATTTAGGGGAACCGGCGCCCAGAATGCCCTGACCGCAGATCAGTTCATTGAATATACTTTCCCCATCGAAGAGGAAAAACAGGGGTCAAAGATCCATATGATATGGTCAGACAGCCCCTGCCGAATCACTTGTTGGAACTACGGCCACGAAACGGAACTAGCCCATCGGAGCGCGGAAATCGAGTGCATGGTTGCCCAGCATCCCTGGTTCGAAAATGATTGTCTGTACGCCGACATAATTCTACCCGCCAACACCCACATGGAAGTCGATGATATCCTAACCAATATCCGACAAGGCACCATGCAGCCCAATATTATGATCGCCGAAAAGGCCATCGAGCCGGTGGGCGAGTCAAAAAGCGACGCTGAATGTGTCCGCGAAGTGGCAAAAAAATTTCCAGGCATGGTAGAACAAATGACCGAAGGGAAAACCACGGCCGATCTGCAAAAAGCTATCTGGAAATATATGGGCGGTGAAAAGTTGGTCTCATGGAAGCAGTTGAAAGAAAAGGGCTATTGGATTTACTCCACCGCCAAAGACTGGGAAAATGATCCTCCGGGCTTTCGTGGGTTTTACGAAGACCCGGAAAAAAACAAACTCGCCACCCCGTCCGGCAAGTTGGAATTCTACTCTGAAGCTCTGGCCAAAGCCTATCCTGACGACAAGGAACGAGGTCCTATTCCTAAGTGGGTGGAAAAAAGCCACAATCACGACGAACGGTTAAGCAGCCATCGGGCCAAGATGTTCCCGCTGCTTATCATGTCCAACCACGGCCGCTGGCGGGTACATGCCCAATGCGACGATATTACCTGGACCCGTGAAACTCCAACCATGAAGGTGACAGGTCCTGACGGCTACAAATACGAGCCGTGCTGGCTGAATCCCATTGAGGCGGAAAAGCGAGGTATCAAAAACGGTGACATCGTCAAAATCTTCAACGAACGCGGGATAGTCCTCGCCGGAGCCTACATCACCGAGCGATTGCGGCCCGGAGTCGCCTATATCGATCACGGCGCCCGCCACGATCCTATTAAAACAGGTGAAATCGAACGCGGTGGCGCCATCAATACCATCACACCAGGTGCCATCACCAGTGAGAACTGCGTCGGTCAGATCGGTGGCGGGTACCTCGTTGAGGTGCAAAAGGTAACAGGGGAAGAAATGGATAACTGGCGACGTGACTATCCGGAAGCCTTTGCCAGAAAATACGATCCTGCGGCGGGGTTGCGGGTAGATGCCTGGATCGTTGATGGAGGTACGAAAAAATGAAAGTATTTATTATTGATCTTGCGAAATGCAACGGCTGCTACTGCTGTCAAATAGCCTGCAAGGACGAACACGTGGGGAACGACTGGACACCCTATGCCAAACCGCAGCCTGACACCGGCCAATTCTGGCTCGGCATAAACGAAAAAGTCCACGGCCATGTGCCCCATGTCAAAGTGTCCTATACCCCGCACCTCTGTCAACACTGCGACGATGCTCCCTGTATCGAGGAATGCAAGGCCGACGCCATCTACAAACGGGAAGACGGTATGGTCATCATAGATCCGGAAAAATGTATCGGCTGCAAGCTCTGCGTCGACACATGTCCGCATGATGCCATCTATTTCAACGAGGATCTGACTATCGCCCAGAAATGCACCGGCTGCAGCCATCTGCGAGATATCGATCCCGAGGAATGGCAGGTTCCCCGGTGCGTGGATCAGTGTCCCACCGAGGCTATTCAGTTCGGCGATGAAGAGGAATTTGCCGATTTCATTGCCGCGGCCGAAACCTTAAATCCCGAGGCCGGGACTAAATCCCGCGTCTACTATCAAGGACTCCCGAAGAAATTCGTCGCCGGCACTCTCTACGAACCGAATATCAAAGAGGTTATTATTGGCGCTACATGTACTCTGAAGGATACTCAATCGGGAGAAGTATTTAAGGAGACGACAAATAATTTCGGTGATTTCTGGTTGAAAAACCTGAAAGACGACAGAACATACACTCTGACGCTTGAAAAAGATGGATACCGTACGACCATCGACGGAATCACCACGGATATCGATCGCGGTCTAGGTGATATTCCCATGAGTATGGCCAAGTAATCAGGCCAAACCACCTGCAAGAGGATTCGTTTCTGTAAAACTGAACGCCCGGCCGGATGCGCCGCCATCCGGCCGGGCGTTTGCTATTGTTCATTTCGAAGCTTACACAGCCTGAACCGATGCGAAATCCAGGCTACGAAATCGACAGGACTTCCACTTTGTAGATCAGGTTTTTTCCTGCCAGGGGATGATTACCGTCAACGACGACAGTCTTCTCTCGTACCTCATTGACCACAAAATTAATCCGTTCGCCGTCTCGATCCTGGTACTGTACGGTTCGGCCGGGGATGAGGGGTATCCCTTCCGGGAATACAGCCCGATCAAGCTGTAAAACAAGGTCCTTTCTATATGCACCGTAGCTCTTCTCGGGAGTGAGGTGAATATTTTTTGTTTCATGTTCCTTCATACCGATTATTCCCTCTTCCAGGGCCTTGAGTACCTTCCCGGCGCCTATTCGGAAAGATAGAGGCTGCATATTTTTGCCGCCGTCAACCGGACTTCCGTCTTCCAATGTAATGGTATATCTTATGGTAACAGAGCTTCCAAAGTCTGCTGCTTTCATTCTTTTTCTCCAAATTTATCTGTACGCACATCGTGCATTTCATCGGAAAGTCTAAGAACCTCTTTCAATTCATCCTCCTTAAACCCCACAATGACCCGCTCTCCTATAACCGCTGTCGGAAATGAGCACCTTGGATTATACCTTTTTACCTCTTTTAATATCTCCCGACGTTCCTTGCCCAAAAGCAAATCCACATCGACAAAGTCATACTTGAGATTGCCGAGAGTTAGAAACTCCCTGAGCGTTTTGCAGTGGGCACAGGTGCTCAATGTATACAGTTTGATTTTCGGCTGTTGGGGCATGTAATCATCTCCTGGAAGCATACCGCTTTCAGCACCCGGCTTGTTCGTCAAATTCGCCCAGCCTGAGGAAACCCACCAATAAAGGACCTGTAAGCATAAAACAACCGGCAAAGAGGATACCGTCGGCAAAAGAGTACGATTCCGCTACCCGACCGATCATAACAGGGATAAGCCCTCCGCCCAGTAGAAAAGCCAACGGAGGACCCATGGCACTGGTTACCGAGCGCATGGACGGGTGGGCGAGACGCGCCAGCGCAGCAAAGGCAGCTGGGAAAAATGCCGTCAAAACGGCAGGCTGCAGGAAAAGTGCACCCATAAGCAGCCAACCTTTGGCAAGACTGATGATTATAGTCAGGAGTCCTGCAAAAAGGAGGGAAAACCCCATAACCCGTTTCTGCCCAACGCGATCGGAAATCATCCCGGCCAGAAAAACGACCAAAAACCCCGAGATCTGAGAAAGACCGATTAGCGTATTTGCAAAATCCAAACCAAAGCCGCGTTCGTTGACAAAAAATAGCGGCAGCATGGAGAAAATACCGGCATTGCCGGCCATCGCCATGGCAAAGAGAAGGACCAGCAGCCAAAACGACGGCAGAGAGCCGACCTTCTTGATGTTGGCCGGGCTGACCACTTTGCCTGGAAAGTCCCCTCCTCTGCCGAAGACTGTATACCCTAATGCCGACACGAGTGCCAATATCCCCCAACAGAGAAGAATCTGGCGCCAGTAGAACCATTGCGAGAGGATTGTAACAATAAGAGGGGCCAGGATAAAACCGATCGGCGGTGCACATTGATGTACTCCGAGACCTTTTCCCCAATCGGATTTCTGGATCTCAGCCGTGATCGTCGCAATTGCAGACGGAAGATGGAGACTGCCGGAAAACCCGATAATCAGCAGCAGAATCCCGAGCCCCAAACGGTTTCCTACAAAATAAAACGGTATGAGCGCCAGTCCAACCAGCCAGGCCGACAGCTTCAACGTGCCTCGATGATTAATGCGCGAGGAAATCAGTCCCGCACACACAGGTGCCAGCATGTACCCTATCGACAGCAGCAGAAACATGGTTCCCGATTCCACATGACTGAATCCGAGGTCCCTCTCTATTTTCGGCATCATTGGACCGAATATTACACGGGTGACAAATCCGAGAAAAAACAACCAGGCAAGAGACAGCGGAATGCCCGCTTTCTCACGAAATGTCTCCGGCATAGGGCAATCATACAATCCTAATTCATCCACGTTTTTTTTCACCTCTCGTATCCCGCGCTGTCCAACTTTCTTTTATACAACTCAGGTCTCCTTCTTCTTAGACAAGAAGATCAGGGCATTTTCCATGCGTTCACAGCAAGAGATTTTATATACTGCCTACCTGCCATGTCAAGACAATATGTCTCCTTTCCCCTTTTAATGAACAAAGCCATATGTGCTTATTATACTGATATTAAATAATATATATGAGTAGATAAAACATGATATTTTACATGCAAAATATACTTGACAGACATCTGTTTGGGTGTATTATTAGTTTCATAAAGTGATACTTTATTCCATACTGCAAAACACCTATACTGTCAAGCCGAAGCTAATGGATAAATAGACATATATATTAAGAAGGTTAGAAATAAGCTTTGATTTCAACCGCGATTAGTTTGCTACAATAGTTCACATTGTTCAATACAGGTTTGCCTCCATCGGCAAGCAGCAACCAGTATATTATTACATGCAATAGGTACGACCTCCCAAGGTCAACGGTGATTATCCATAATTAGGTATCACACACCCCTTGCAGGTAATAACTGCCTAACCCGGCTGAAAAAAGCTGGGCTCTTGTTTGTCCCCCTTTGAGGGGGATAGGCACCTTGAAAGGGATAGACTTCTCGCAAAAACACAAAAGGTCAATCCGAAATAAGGTACTAAACACAAAACTAAAGGGAGAGGACTTATGACAGCCTTCATTACCGACCCGTATAGCGGGCTACAACTCATTGAACTCAGTCATCCTTGGGGACACGGTGTACCGTCTTATCCCGGACAGGAAGATGTCAAGATGCATCGGGGTGTAAAACATGCGCAACACGGCGTGCTTGCCTGGAAAATCAATACCGTGATGCATACCGGGACACACATGAATGCCCCCATTCACCTGGTACAGAAAGCTAAAGATCTTGCTGCCATATCGCCGGATCGCTTATTCGGCAACGGGGTGGTTCTCGACATCCCAAAAAAGAACTTCGAGGTGATCACCGCGGCTGATCTTGAATCTTCCGTGGACAAGGTGCAGGAAGGTGATATCGTGGTTATCGTTACCGGCTGGCATCACAAATATTCCGACAGCCTGGAATATTTTGGAGAATCCCCGGGTCTTTCAAAAGACGCCGCCGAATGGCTGGTCGCTAAAAAATGCAAATTGGTCGCTGTCGACACCCCTCAAATCGATCATCCTCTCGCCACCTCCCTCGGTCCTCATCGAGGTGGGCCGACCATGAATCGTCTGGTTGCTGCGTACAAGGATGCCACCGGGCTTGATCCCGCCAAAGAACATCCGGAATGGAATATTGCCCATAAAACAATCCTGGCAGCAGACATCCCCACCATAGAGCAGGTGGGCGGCGACATTGATCAGTTGGTCAGAAAACGCGCCACTTTTGTCGCCACCCCCTGGAAATTCGAATACGGAGATGCATGCCAGGTCCGTTTTGTGGGAATGATCGACCCGACAGGCAACCTGCGCATCCCAACCGGAAATTAGAGACAAAGGAGAAACCCCAATGAGTCTGGAAATATACAATCTCAGTCATGCCTTTCATCAGCATATGCCCGAATGGCCGTCAAGCCCTGGTGTCAACGTCACCGTCAACAAATTTCACGCCAAGGACGGTATATATCAGGTGAACTGGGAAGGCATCATGCATCGATGCACCCATATGGACGCACCGCTCCATGTTACAGAAAACACCCCCGGCATTGGCGAATATCCGCTCTGGCGTCTTGCCGGAACCGGCGTCGCCGTCTCCATACCGAAAGGGAAATGGGGAGTCATCACCCCGGAGGATCTTGAAAAGGCCACTCCGGCGATACAGGAGGGCGACATCGTCATGATCAACACCGGCTTTCATCACAAGTGGGCCGACACTGATGAGTACTTTGCCTATGGATGCGGCATCTCAGGTGCCGGTGCAAACTGGCTGGTTGACAAGAAAGTGAAATGTGTCGGATACGGTCACCAGGCCAATGACCATCCCATCGCCACCAAACTGGTCGATCATGGTCTTGGCCCTTCCCAGCCGCATTTGATTCGGGAATACAAAGAGGCCACAGGACGTGATCCAAAAGAGGACTTTCCGGACTGGGAGCCCGCCCATAAGAACCTCATGGTGAAAGGCGGCATACCCGGCATTGAGAATATCGGAGGGGACCTGGACAAGGTGACCGGCAAGCGTTGCTTCTTTATGGCCTTCCCTTGGCGATGGACCAAGGGAGACGGTTGTATTGTACGCGTACTGGCTATCGTTGATCCGGATCAGAAGTTCCGTTTCGAGACAGGACAATAAACATTCACTCATTTCATTTTCTGATTACCGCTAATCTTCAGGTAAACACGACGGGCTTGTGGCTACCCCTTTTACGGAACGCCATAAAGCTGAGTTGAGCAGCTTTCCTGCTCGTACGAAACTTATGCCCTTGTGGTATAAACCCGTCCAGGGGGATTGTCTGTGCCCATCCAAGGCACAGACACCCGCGAAGTGGGGGTGGCCACAATCCCTCTTTACGGACAAACCTGAGTTTCAGTGGTAATCAAATTTCATTATTTGTTGTGTTCGCGCTACGGGAATGCACGTTCATGAGAGATGCGGGTTAAGGCGACGGAATTATCTTCCGTCGCCTTTCTTTTTTTAATAAATACCTGCCCGGCACAGGAACAGCAGATCCACACCCCGCTCGTCCGTCGCCCTCACTGTAATCGACATTCTTTTCAATGCATGAGCTGTGGCAGAATAAGGACAATTTGCGGAAAAATGATGAGGATTATCGTGCCGATGAAAACCGCGCCCATGAATGGAGCAATACCCATGAAAATCGACTCCAGAGTCATCGGTTTTCCGGTCAGCCCCCGTGCGACTCCGTAGACCACATAGACATTCAGCCCTACCGGCGGCGTTATGACCCCCATTTCCGTGACCATGACAATGATGATCCCGAACCAGATCGGATCATACCCCATTGCCATGATCATGGGGAAAAATACCGGCACAGTGAGCATGACGAGGGCCAGCGAATCCATGAAGCAGCCCCCGACAAAATAGACCAGGATAACGAAAAAAAGAATAACCACGTGCGGCATATGGAACCCGCTTATCCAATCTGCCATCTCAAAAGGAATTCGAGTTACAGCCAGGAATTTGCCGAATACGGTGGCTCCGGCCACGAGCATCATTATCATGCAGGATGTTTTCAGGGTTTCATAAAGGGCATCGACAAAAGATGCCCAGCTTAACTGTTTTCGAATTACCGATACGGCTATTACGCCGATAACACCAATTGAAGCCGCCTCTTCCGCAGTGCAGATCCCTAAAAATATGCTGCCGATAACCAGTATGAACACCAGGACCGTCTCGCCGATCCCGTTTAAAGATTTCAGTTTTTCCCGCCAGGTGAAGGATTCTCCGCACGGCCCGTCATCCGGTGAGAATCGGCACCAGATGATCACGGTACAGACAAAGAGTATCGTAACCAGGATTGCCGGCAGTATTCCTGCCATAAACAATTTCCCTATGGACTGTTCGGTCAGGACGCCATAAATGATCAGCACCACGCTGGGCGGCATAATCATCCCAAGTCCTCCTCCTGATGCTACGGAACCGGCTGCAAGTGCATCACTGTATCCGAATCTGCGCATCTCCGGCAAGCCCACGGTGGCCATCGTTGCAGCTGTCGCCGCACTGGATCCACATACGGAGCCAAAGGCGGTGCAGGCAGTAATGGTCGCTATGGACAGGCCGCCTTTGGTATGACCGAAAAACTTATAGGCGGAAGAATACAGTTTGGAACTGATGCCGGAATTAAAGGCGATCTGTCCCATGAGAATAAAGAGCGGGATGGTTGTCAGGCTGTAGGAAGAGAAAACCGAATAAAAATCCTGGGCAAACAGATTAAGTCCTCCATGCAATGAGCCCACAACGGCAAACCCTAGAACCCCTGTCATAGCCATTACATAAGCCACAGGCATCCTCGTCATGAAGAGCATAATCATACAGATAATTCCGATAACACCTATCGTCGTAGAACTCATTTTTTGCGCATTTGAGTGAAGGTTTTGCAAACTGCCGTCAAAATCACCAGACAGAGGACTACACAACAGCAGGCCAGAAAAAAAATGATACAATACACCGGGAAATGAAGATTCATGGAAACCTCTCCAGATTCACGTTCACTGAAACTGTAGAGAAATAACTGCCATGTCAATGTGATGAAGAGGAGAAGACTCAATATTTCTGTACATAATTCAAATCCCAACCGGATCTTTTTCGGCAGTTTGCGGACAAACAAATCGACTCCGATATGCGTTTTATCCGCCTGGGTGACGGGTATGGCCGTGCCGACGACGATGACTGCCATGAAACTGACCAATTCCACTGAGCCGAAAATGGGGTGCTTAAACAAGCGTCCTACAACATCAAGACAGGTAAGAACCGCCATTCCCATCAAAGCAACGGCGCCCACCATTTTGAGTTTTTCCGTGAGAAAAAGAAGCATTCTGGAAAAGAGTTCCATAACTGTCCGCATCTCCATTAAAAAGATGTTGAAGTTTTTCCTGGCAGCAGGTTTTCCCTCTGTCTGGTCGATGGATTACTTACTTGCTTTCTGCTTTCTCCAGCAAGGTCTCAATGGTCTTTATGACCTTTGGTCCGTCAAGACCTTTCTGGCTCAGGCCATCTGCATATTCTTTGATGACGGGTGCAACGGCGGCCTTCCAGCGCTTCGACTCAGCCGGAGTCAGGTCAACCACAGTTTTTCCAGCCTTGACAAATTCATCATATGCCACTTTATCGCTCTGGTCCCATGCCTCTCCATGTTTTACCTGCCATTCACTGTTCAGTTTTTCGATGGCTTTTTGGTCCTGAGGCTCCAGAGAATCCCATTTAGCCTTGTTCATTGTCACAAAGAAGGTGGTGGTGTACGCGACAGAATAGCAACGGGTTGTATAATTCAACACCTCTCCCAGCTTCCAACCATGGAGTGCTTCCATGGGGTTGGCACTGCCGTCGACCACACCTTTGGCCAAGGCCTCGTAAGCGTTTCCCATTGTCATTGTAACAGGAGTTGCTCCAAGGGCTTGTACCATCTTTGCGCTCATGCCGGTTGCTCTAATCCTTAATCCCTTAAGATCCTCAAGGGTTTTAACTTCCTTTTTAGTCGTATGAATTATACCTGGTCCATGGGCGGTCAGATACATGAGATGGGTATCCTTAAAGTCCTTCGGCTTAAGGGTTGCATAAACCTCATTGGCAACCTTGGTTGCCACGACTCCGGAAGGATAGCCGAACGGTAAATCCATCGCAGACATAACAGGAAATCTTCCGGATGTATAAGCGAGGACCGACATTCCGATATCGGCGATTCCACTTTCAACACCATCGTACATCTGTTTTCCATTCAGAAGGCTGCCACCGGGAAAGTACTCTATCTTCACCCGACCTTGTGTTGCCTTTTCCACCGCCTTGCACCAGGCCTCTGCTGTTATGCTTTGAGAATGGGTCGGGGGGAAGAAATTCGCGTATTTTAACGTGATGGTTTTAGCGAATACGGGAGGAGCAAAGAACATCATGGTCAAAAATGCTACGACTAACGTACCGGAAAACATTATTTTCTTCATTATACGACCTCCTTTTGAAAGTGATAACTGACAAGTAGTGAAAACCGATGAATCCGCGAAATCTGTTTCTTCCTGCCGACAACCTCCTTTTCTGTTATATTTATTGTTATTTTTCCATGCTCTCATGAAGCTGGCTAATGTTACTCTATCGAGCTCAATCCTAGATTCACTGCCAGGGAACTCGAAGATTGGTCCACCGTGCCTGCAGATGCTCCCCTATAATCCGATAGAAGACATCCGCAAGTAAGCAGAATTATTATCACATCTCCCGTATCGGGGCACTTATCGAAAACCCATTTATGCATTCACAACGTTTAAGCCGTTACCTCTAAGAAACCGGGGGAAGTCGATACAACCTCGTCCGACTGCTGCAGTACCCTGTCCACTTCTGAAACCTGTACACAAACAGACATTAAAATCGAGTTCCATTTTTCATGGAGAATATCAAAAATGAGAGTCAGAATCCACCACTGTCCGGCAATTAGGAAGCAACTCCCAAAAAATCAAGAACAAAACATTTACGATGATATCGTGGATAGTAAATAACCAATATAGACAATGAAACTGCAGGAAAGGAGGCATTTTGAATAAACCAATTATCCAGTATTTTTCCCATTTCATTTCCTTTTACTGTCGTTTCAGCATGGACCTGCAACAATTGAACGCTGCCAGGGATATTGTATACTAAATTACATGTAAATATATTCTTGTCAACACTTTTCTACTCAGCTGCTTCTCCCGCCAATTTCAAAGACGAATTCTCATATTCTTTAATACGATCCGTAAAGCTCCAAATTTGATGCAGGCCTAAATCTATAGGCATACAGCAGACGAAACAAGTACAGAAAAAATGAAAATCCGTCTTCAGCAACCTCCCTCTGCGGCAACAATGATTTCAGCCAGGCGGCCTCGATATCTCTGCCGATGCTTACAATATCTCTTTCCCAAAACCCATATTCCCCCACCGCCCGTCAAAACGCGAGCTATCCTTTCATCTTACCGCCTCCGTCCACACCCGATATTTTCCGTTTATCGGCTCCCGCAGCTATCCGTCGCATCTGCTTTGCCAACGGTTGTTATCTGCTCTAGTCTATTGCCATACAACAAGGATCAAAACACAGCAGATAAAAAATCACAGGAGCATGACATGCTAATCTCAATGCAACAGATCAGCAAGATATACGCAATGGGCGAAACAATGGTCTCCGCCCTGGATCTCATCGACCTCACGGTGGATAAAGGAGAATTCGTCGGGATCTGGGGGCCTTCAGGCTCAGGCAAGACCACGCTTTTAAACCTCATCGGGGCCATCGACCGCCCCACCTCCGGGACCGTAACAGTGAACGAGTATAATCTTGGCGACTGCACCGATAACCAGGCCTCGGAGTTGCGCAACCATTTCATCGGGTTCGTATTCCAGCACTACAACCTTATACCGGTGCTCTCGGCACTGGAAAACGTCATGCTTCCCCTGCAGATAGGCGGTGTCTCGACAACCGAAGCCCGTAGCAGGGCCATGGGCTGCCTGGAAATAGTGGGGCTTACGGCCCAGGCACACAGACGGCCTGACCGGATGTCTGGCGGCCAGCAGCAGCGGGTGGCCGTGGCCAGGGCCCTTATCGCCGACCCGCCACTGGTGATCGCCGACGAGCCGACCGCCAACCTCGACTCGGAAACCGCCCTGCACCTAATCTCGCTGATGCAAAAAATTAATAACGAACAGGGTACGACCTTCATCTTTTCCACCCACGACCAGCGTCTGCTGGCCCAGGTGCAACGACGCATTCGCATGCGGGATGGACGTATTCAACCGGATATGGAGGTGGCATGATGCAGTGGCTGAAAATCGGATTTCGCAACCTGGTTAAAAATCGGCGCCGCTCGCTCGCCACCCTGATAGCCATCGCCATCGGCTTTTGCTCGGTTGGACTTTTTCGCGGCTATACGGCGGCCACCTACGACGGGCTGCGCCAGTCGGCAATTCGCGGCGAGGGCCTGGGGCACCTGACCATCTACCGGCAGGGCTGGTTGGAAAACGGCCGCCGTGACACAAAAAAATACCTGCTAAGCCCTTCTGAAATCGAAAAAATCATCAATATTGCCAAATCGGACCCGCACGTGCGGCTGGCCACCCCGCAACTCCATGTCGCCGGCCTGGTCACCAACGGACGCACATCCCATATCTTTTTGGCCAAGGGCGTGGTGCCGACTGATTTTCGCGCCATCACCGGCGGCATGAACGCCCGGCGCGGACTCAAAGGTGCGGAGCTCAGCAGCGACACTCCCTACGGCGTGCTGCTGGCCCAGGACCTGGCCAGCCAGTTGAACCTGTCCCCGAAAAGCGACGGGGTGATCATGGCCACCACCCTGGACGGCCAGATGAATGCCCTGGACATCCGGGTGCAAGGCACCTACGATACCGGCACGGCCGCTACCAACGATAAATATATACTGCTCCCCTATCGTTATGCTCAATCGCTCTATGACACCGACCGTGCCGACTGCATCGTGGTGCTGCTGGACGACTGGCGGACCACGGCCGCCACCCGGCGCCTGCTCGCCGGGCAGCTTGCCGCCGCCGGACTGCACTGCGATATCCGCAGTTGGGAGCAGCTGTCGGTATTTTACCAGAAAGTCAAGAACATGTTCGACATGATCTTCCTGTTCATCTTTCTCATCGTATTCATCATCGTGGTGATGAGCACAGTCAACACCATGGGCATGTCGGTGATGGAGCGAACCCGGGAGATCGGCACATTGCGGGCGCTGGGCTTGAAGCGGCGCGGAGTCTGCCTGCTGTTCGCGATCGAAGGCGCCATACTCGGACTGCTTGGCTGCCTGGGCGGCGTTTTCCTCAACAGCGTGGTTTGGGCTGCGATCAGGATTGCTGCGCCCTCCTACATCCCGCCGGGAGTGTCCACGCCCGTGCCGCTTACGGTCGAACTGCTGCCAAGCCACATGCTGACCCTCGCCCTCTTTCTCACCTTGCTTTCCATGGCGGCCGCCATCTGGCCGGCACGCCGGGCAGCACGTCTGAGTATGGTTGAGGCCTTAGGTCATGTGTAGGCCGACAAACCATAAAGGATAACATTATGAAAACATACATACTACTTGCTCTTACACTGGTGCTTGTTGCCGGGGCAGCACGCCCTGCGACAGCAGGCGAGCCACTCTCGGCAAAACAGATCATCACCCGGGCCGACAGGGCACGCGGCAATGTCGATGGCATTGTCTGGACCGCCGACATCACCTCCCACGAGGAGGGGGAAACGCAGCACCGCCGCCTGGTCATCAAGAACCGCGCCGTGGATACCGTCGCCGAATTCACTGCTCCGGCCAAGGTCCGGGGCAACCGGATCGTCATGCTGGATCGCACCATGTGGTTCGTCAAACCCGGCCTGCACAAGCCGGTGCCCATCTCACCGCGCCAGAAACTTCTGGGCGGAGCGGCCAACGGCGATATCGCCTCCACCAACTATGCCGGCGACTACCAGGCAAAGCTTTTGGGCGAAGAAGTTGTTGACGACCGACCTTGCTACATATTCGACCTCAAAGCCAACGACAAAAAAGTCACCTACGGCCATATCCGCTATTGGATCGGCAAAAAGAGGCAACTGGGATGGAAGGCCGAGTTCTTCTCGGTGACCGGCAGGCTGATGAAGACCGCCACCTTCCGATACGACAACACTATCCGGACCGCATCGGGGCCGCAGCCCTTCGTTTCCCAAATGACCATCCATGATAAGGTGATAGAGGGCGACGTCACCACCATGGTCTATAGCGATGTCCAACCGCGGCCGCTGCCCGCAGCCACCTTCAACCTCAACCTGATGCTGCGATAAGCGATGTCTGCCGCCAAGATGCTGTCCATCGCCCTCTTGATGCTGCTGATCGGAGCTGCCCGGTCCTGGGCCGAAGGTCCCCTCGCCTCCCTGGCCGACAGCGTCGAACGCAACGGCTCGATGAATCTTCGGGTACTCGCCTTTGTCACCGATACCGGGGTGGCCGACTCCACGCGCAATCCGGATAACCGCATTATGGCCATCTCCCACCTGACTACCGCCCTGCATCTGCGGCCGGACCTGCGCCTGGACACGGACCGGTTTACCTTTTCGCTTAAGCCGCGCGCCGAAATAGAAAGGCAATCCATCACCTCTATGAACCAGAAAGACCAGCAGTGGCACAACCACATGTATATCCAGGAATTGCTGGCACGCTTGCAGGCCACTGATTCGCTCTATTTTTCCTGCGGCCGTGAAAACCTGCAGTGGGGCCCGGCCAGCCTCGCCTCGCTTTCCAACCCCTTTTTAGTCGATAACGGCAAGAGCAATTCCAAACTCGAAGTCGGCGCCATGGACTTCATCCGAGCAGTATGGGTGCCGAATCCGACCTGGTCAGTCTCCCTTATCGCCAATACCGGACAAGGCCGGGGTGAGATTCCAGGTGGCGATTTCAGGAGAGGTTATGCCATAAAGGCAGATTATACCGGCTCGGAAAGCTACGGCAGCCTCATCCTCACCTCGCGGGGCCACGCCCTGGATCAGATAGGCGGATTCTTCGGCCGTACCGTATCAGACGCCCTGCTGGTCTACGGTGAGGGGGCGGTGCAGCGCAACCCGCCGGGGCTCTACCCCGAAACCTCGGACGGTCCCCTGGGCTATCACCTGGAGCAGGAAGACGGGTCAGGCAACCACTGGATCGGCTCTTTGCTTGCCGGCGGTGCCTATTCCCTGGCAAACGGACCCACGCTGACCCTGGAATACCTGTATTACGGGCCTGGCTACGACCACTCCCAGGCCCGGCAATTCTTTTCCCTGCAGGACAATGCCGCCGCGGCGATACGGACAAGCGGAGCCTTTGCGCCCCTCGCCTTCCGTGAGCTGGGCTCAGGCGCCGACCCCGGCCTAAGATTCTTGCGCCGGAACTACCTCATGCTGCAATACATGCAGACGGAAATCGCAGGTGCGCTCGATCTTACCCTGCGCTTTACCAAAAACCTCGATGACGGCAGCAGCCGCGCCAGCTTCATAAGTGAATGGTACCTCGGCAACCATACCCAGCTCTTTGCGGTGACGACTGTTGACAACGGCTCGCATAAGAGTGAATTCGGCAGTATTATTGACTATCGGGCCATGCTGGGAGTAGTATATTACTTTTAATTACCTCATTAAACGGTGACAGCAAAAACAACCATGAACCACACCTCTTCTTTTCGCGATACATATGTCAGCCTGCGCAATCTCGCCCTGACCGTCGTCTTCAATACTCTGATCGCCGGCCTTTTGACCTACCTGTTTCGGGACGAATCCTTCTGGTCCTATTTCATCATCTCCCAATGCATCGGTCTGTCCATCTGCCTCCTCAGCCAGTTCACCCTGAAGCTGTTACAGCCCCAATCCACCCTGTCGAGGGCGGCGGCTGTCACCGGCGCCATCCTGGTCGGCGGTCTGGCGGGTGGGTATGCCGGAGGCTGGGTTACCGGCATCGATCTGGCGACATTTCCGGCCCAGAAGGTGTATACCATCCGGCTGGTCGTTCTCAGCCTGCTGTTTGGCGGAATCATCGCCTTTTACTTCTACTCCCGTGAACAGATCTCCGAAGCCCGCCAGGAACTGCAGGAAGAACGCATTCAGCGTCTGACCAGCGAAAAACAGGCCGTGCAGGCCCAGCTGAGGATGCTGCAGGCCCAGATCGAACCTCACTTCCTGTTCAACACTCTGGCCAATATCCACAGCCTTCTTGATAGCGACGGTGAAAAGGGGAAACGGATGCTGTCCGATCTGACCCGCTATCTGCGCGCCACTCTTGCTGAAACCCGCTCGCCATTGACCACTCTCGGCAATGAAATCGATCTGGTAACTGCCTATCTCAATATCTTCCAGATCCGCATGGACGACCGGCTCCATGTACAAATCGAGATGGAAGACCGGCTCCGGGCCATCCCCTTTTATCCCATGCTCATCCAGCCTTTGGTGGAAAATGCCCTAATCCACGGTCTCGACAAAACCATAGAGGGAGGCTCCATTCAAGTCCGGGTCGAAGAAAAGGATGGTATTGTACGGGTTAGTGTCATCGACACCGGGAAAGGGCTTACCGCCGACCAGTCCTATGGCCTGGGTTTGACCAACATCAAAAATCGGCTGGAAAGCCTCTATGACGGGCAGGCCCGCCTGCTGCTCACCGAAAACCGGCCCACCGGAATCAAGGCCATCATCGAGGTCCCCTATGCAAGCACCATTTAGAGCCCTTATTGCCGACGATGAAAGACAACTGCGGGAGCATCTGAAAAAACTGCTGGCCCGGTGCTGGCCCGGATTGCAGATCTGCGCCGAGGCCGGCAACGGCCTGGAGGCCCTGGAGCGAATACGCTCCGAGCGTCCCGATATCGCCTTTTTGGACATCAGGATGCCGGGGAAAAGCGGCATGGAGGTGGCAAGTGAGGCCGCGGGCCTCTGCTGCATTGTCTTCATCACCGCTTACGATCAGTTCGCCGTGGAGGCCTTCGAGAGGGAGGCTGTCGACTATCTGCTCAAACCAGTCGAGCAAGAGCGGCTGGCCGTAACGGTGGAGCGTCTGAGGCAACGCTTGATCCGGCGAGACCCCGACCCGGCACCGATCCATGCCGTGCTGGAACGTCTTCGCGACCAGCTGGTTCAGCCGGCCATCACCTACCTGAAATGGATCAAGGTCATGGAACTTGACGAGATCCGACTCATTCCCGTGGAAGAAGTCTGGTGTTTCCAGGCCCAAGACAAATATACCGTGGTGCTGACGGCAAGCGGTGAGCACCTGATACGCAAGACCATCAAGGCATTGGCGGAGGAACTCAACCCGGAGCTGTTCTGGCAGATCCATCGCAGCACCATCGTCAACACCGCCAAGATCGAAAAAATCAGCACCACCTTCACCGGCGGCTATGTGGTGATTTTGCATGGCCGTCCAGGCAAGCTGCCGGTAAGCCGCAGATATCAGCACCGTTTCAAGTCGATGTAAAACGTCCCCCCCTTCATCGATGGTCTCCAGCTCCCGGAGTATAGAAAAGTACGCTTACGTCGGATGAAACACAGAAGTCTTACTGGCGACTTATTGTTTTATTAGTTTAGGCAGCCGCACTGTGAATACAGATCCTTGTCCCGGTTTACTCTCCACCGATATCCGGCCGCCATGCTGACGAATAATGGTATTGGATGCTGCCAGTCCAAGACCATGACCACTGGTTTTCGTTTTCGATTCTGCCCGGTAGAAGGCGTCAAAAATGTATGGAATGGCTTCAGGATCGATGCCCCATCCCTGATCCTGAAAGAAAATAACTATCGCATCATCCGTTTCCTTGGCGCTGATCGTGATTTTACCCTGTTTGGGCGAATATTTTATCGCGTTATCGATGAGATTGGTAAAGACTCGATGCAGACGGTTTTCATCTGCTTCAATTGCAGTCAGTGATTGGCAGTCACACGTCAAAACGATATGTTGCTCCTCTGCCCTGAGGCGATTCAGTTCAGCCGCCTGTTGCAGAACGCGTTTGACGTCGGTCTCACCAAGCTCCAATTTAATTTGACCGCTCTCCAAACGGGAATATTCCAGAAACTCTTTGACCATTGATTCCAGACGCTTCTCCGCTTCACCTATAACCCTGAGGTACTCTTGCAATTTTTCATTTGTTTTAAATGCTTTGTCTTCCTTAAGCCTCTTAATCAGCCCGCTGATACCCAGCAAGGGTGATTTCATGTCATGGGCAATCATCGAGATAAAATTATTTTTTTCTCGCTCCATCCTGTTTTGCCGGGAAACATCCTCAATAGCTTCCAGATACCCAATGAAGACATTACCATCGTTGACAATGGTAGAAACACCGATTCGAACTGGAATATGTTCTGCAAAACGGGTAACAATCTCTGCTTCAAGGCCCACTGTCGACTCCTTGTTGCTCAGGACAGTTTTTAGTGGACAGTCATTGTCACACCTGCTGCTATGCAATATATCATGGCACAATTGCCCTATCGCTTCATCAGCAGGGTATCCGGTTAATTCCTCAGCTCGTTTGTTAAACCACGTTATTTTGAAATCATAGTCCATGGTCACTATGGCCAATGGGATACTGTCTAAAACAAAGGGGAGTATCTCACTGTCTTTGATGAGCATAAGAGTCACCCACGTATGTTGTTTGTTACTTGCTGTTTTTAAACTATCCTCTCAGTTACTCTTTGATTTCTATAAAGTTGCCACCACTACAGTACGATGGGAGTCTGCTGAAAAAGTACATCCATTCCCTATTGCATCCGATATTGTTCTCATTTCCATCCCGAAACGAGGGAGTTTCTTCGTGCATATGTACAATTATAGCATAAACAGTAACCTGTTAACAGATCGACATTTTCAATCATCTTCTCTCATTCAATAACATGTGAGATCTAAAAGGGTTAATTACCAACCGCTTCTGATTTACCTCTTCTTTTGCGTCAGACGAACAGATTTAATGCCACGCTGTCGCCCTTAAGTGTTTGTTCCCTTGGCATATAATTTTTTCTGGTTGCCACTGAAATTCCGCCTAACGTAATAGGAAGGGGTAGAACTGTTCGTTTTTCGGGTCCCTGCAGCCTGGACGGAGTAAGCGTTGCCCCCATGGATGCACAGTTCTCTCCCTGGATCAGTACCTGAACATTAGTGGTAATCAATTAATTTTTTATATCGATCATGGATTACCTTTGTCCTGATGTGAAAAACAGAGGATGAAGGCCATGGATCTGTCTAAAAAAGCCGAGTTTGCCTAATGAGAAAAGTCGGCTTTCTCTCAACTATGCGCTGTGACTCCCAAAAAAAGGAAAATTGAGTTCTTAGGTGGAGTACATTTCGAGATGAGGTCATCACCGCCGGTTTGCCGGGTACGTGACAGGGAGACTACAGGTAGATGCAGGGATGATTTTGGGATATGTTCCAAAAATTAGTCCATTGAGTTGGTATTATCTAATTTTCGAAAGATATCCCTGTTCACTGACAAAGAAATGGGGCGCCTGAGCGCCCCAAGGGTTCATCGTTAAAGGTAATGATATTGTTCTTATAGCGGGAGTTTTCCGTCCAGCATCTCTTTCATGATCTGATCGTATGGCATGGTCTTGCCTTGCGGCTTTTCATTTTTCAGCTTCGGCCAGGGTGCTCCCGGTTGGTTATACCAGTATTGCGGGTCTTTCTCCGGGTTGAGCTTCGGACCGCACTTGCCCTGCAGTCCGGAACGACCGATGCGTTCCATGATGCGGTCCTGGGCCTTGGCCAGATTGTTCAGTGCTGTCTCAGGGGTCACCTCGCCGGCGACGGCTTCTCCGATATTCTGCCACCAGAGCTGGGCCAGCTTGGCGTAGTCAGGAACGTTAAGGCCGGTGGGGGTCCAGTACTTGATGCCCGGGCCCCGGAAAAACTGGATCAGGCCACCATACTTCGAGCCGTCCGGATCGTCGAACGACTTGTCCATTACCGTGCTTTTACGAATAAACGTCCAACCAACATGGGATTTTCTCAGGTCCACCGTTTTGCTGGTGACAAACTGGGCATAGAGCCAGGCGGCCTGGGTGTTCTTCAGCGGGACGTTCTTAAGCAGCGTCCAGGAACCTTCGTCCCGGTAGCCCGCTTTCATGCCCGGTTTCCAATACGGTCCGTGAGGTGTTGGGGCCATGCGCCACAGCGGCTTGCCGTTTTTATCCACGGTGTTGTTGCCTTTGCTCTGAGGTTCGAGCATGTTGGCGGCAAAGGCCGAATACCAGAAAATCTGCTGGGCGACGTTGCCTCTAGCCAGGCTGGGCAGCGACTGATAGAAGTCCATCCCCAGTGCTCCCGGCGGAGCATATTCGCGTAGCCATTCCATGTACTTGCGCAGGGCATACTGGGCGGCATACCCGTTCACGGCGCCGCCGCGGCTTACGCTTGCGCCCACCGGACGGCAGCCGTCCATACGGATTCCCCATTCGTCAACCGGGTAGCCGTTCGGAACCCCGACGTCGCCTTCACCGGCCATACCCAGCCAGTCATCGGTAAAGCGCCAACCCAGGTCAGGGGCTTTTTTGCCATAGTCCATGTGGCCGAATACCGCCTTGCCGTCGATCTCCTTCACATCATTCTTGAAGAAGGCGGCAATATCCTCATAGGCCGACCAGTTCAGAGGTACGCCCAGGTCGTAGCCGTATTTTTCTTTGAATTTCTTCTTCAGGTCGGGACGGTCGAACCAATCTTTGCGGAACCAGTAGACATTGATGAAGGACTGATCGGGCAACTGCCATAGCTTTCCACTGAATCCGCGGGATTTGAGCCCGGTTGCGTCTTCCAGGCCCAGAAAGTCATTGAGGTCGAAATACGGATCGGTGACCGCCTTGCCTTCACCAGCCATCCAGTCAGTCAGATCGCGCGTATAAGGATAACGCGCGTGGAAGCCGATGAAATCGTCATCGTTGATGAAGGCGTCGTAGATGGGTTTTCCTGTTTGAACCTGCGTTTGCAGCTTTTCGACCACGTCGCCTTCCTGGATCACGTCATGAACCACATGGATGCCGGTAATATCCTCGAAGGCCTTTGTAAGGGTTTTAGATTCATAGGCGTGCGTGGGGATGGTTTCGGAAACCACCTTGATAGTCATGCCTTTGTAGGGCTCGGCCGCCTTGATGAACCACTCCATTTCCTTGAGCTGCTGCTCCTTGGTCAATACCGAAGGCTGGAACTCCGTGTCGATCCATTTCTTGGCTGCCGCCACCTGGTCCGCCGGCAGTTGGGCGGAAGACATGGTGGGGACGGCCAAGACCGCAAGCGAGGATGCGACTGCGCAACTCAAGAGGACGTTTCGCAACCTACCTTTCATTGTTGTACCATTCATAAGCGCTCCCTCCTAATTCGGCCTTCTAGGTCCCGCCGGCTACCCGGCTCGCGGCATTGGTGAGAAGGCCAATACACCGAACGACGCGTTTCAACATAATTTTTAGTGTTTTAGACAATCTGCTTTCTTATCTTTGCAAGTAAGCAGATTCTCTAAAGGTCCTTATACCCCCTTGTGGGGTGTCTGTGCACTCAGCCCCAGCGCATCACCACCACCATCCAGATCAGGGAAATCCCGAAGGCAAACCATAGGCTGACAGTGGCGAGCCCGATCCAGGCCAGGTTTATAAAGGCGCTCACCACAAGCCCAATGAACAGGCGGTCGCCGGGCGTAGTCGGGATCGGCAGAAATCCCCGCCGTTCAGGGCTGGGCGCCACACTCTGCCAGATCGTCATGGCGATCAGAATTACCGCAATCACGCTGAAGAAAATAGCCGTCGGAACGGTCCAGACCATCCATTTAAGACCCATGATGTCCTGCTCCTTTCAGATTACACACGGCCGAGCGCAAAGCCCTTGGCGATGTAGTTGCGAACAAAATAAATCACCAGCCCTCCCGGGATGATCGTCAGCATACCGGCAGCGGCCAGCAGACCCCAATCGAGCCCGGAGGCGCCGACGGTGCGTGTCATGACCACGGCAATCGGCTTGGCCTGGGTCACCGTGAGGGTGCGGGCGAAGAGCAATTCGACCCAGGAAAACATGAAACAAAAAAAGGCCGTCACACCGACCCCTGAACGGATCAAAGGAATAAAGACGGTAATAAAAAAACGCGGCAGCGAGTACCCGTCGATGAAGGCGGTCTCATCGATCTCCCGCGGAATACCGGACATGAAGCCTTCCAGGATCCACACCGCAAGAGGGGCATTAAAAAGCGTATGGGCCAACGCCACGGCGATGTAGGTATCGAGCAATCCCAGGGCCGAGTAAAGCTGGAAAAACGGTAATAAAAATACCGCCGCCGGGGCCATGAGGTTGGTCAGCAGCCAGAAAAACAGGTGCTTGTCGCCGAGGAAATGGTAACGTGAAAAGGCGTAGGCGGCCGGTAATGCTACGGCTAGGCAGATGATCGTGTTGAGGCTGACGTAGGCGAACGAGTTAACGTATCCCATATACCATGACGGATCGGTAAAAATTGTCATGTAATTGTGGAACGTGGGATGCGCCGGATAATACGCCATGCGGGACATGATATCGTGATTGTAACGCAGCGACATATTGAGCATCCAATAAATCGGCAGCATCAGCACGGACAGATAACCAATGAGTAAGATGGTATGCGTTTTGAATTTCATTGTTTTTCTCCCGTTCCGGCCCTGAGCAGCACCTGATAGAAGACGTAACAGAAAGCCAGCACGATCAGGAAATAGATTATCGAGAATGCGCCTGCCCGGCCGACGTCGAATTCGCCGACAGCCATCTTGACCAGGTAGATGGAGAGAAATGTCGTCGAGTCTCCGGGCCCTCCCCCGGTCAGCACGAACGGTTCAGTGTAGATCAAAAAGCTGTACATGAATCGGAGCAGTATTGCGATGGTCAGCACACCGCGCATCTTTGGCAGCTCGATGTAAAAAAATACGGCCCAGCGCGATGCCCCGTCGATGCTGGCCGCCTGGTAATAGGCGTCCGGAATCGAGCGCAGTCCTGCATACGCCAGGAGCACCACCAACGGCGTCCAGTGCCAGACCTCCATCATCATCACCGATATCCAGGCTTCTATAGGCACGGTCGGGTAGTCAAAATGAATGCCCAGCGTATGGTCGATGAAACGTCCCAGCAAACCGATGTCCGGGCGGAGGAAAATCACCCAGATGGTGCCAATTACGTTCCAGGGAATGAGCAGGGGCAGGGCGATGAGGACCAGCGCCGTCGAGGTTTTCCAGCCGCCCTTCCTGGGCATGGTCAGAGCGACGAACACCCCCAGCGGCAGCTCGATGAGCAATACCAGGCCGGAAAAAATAAACTGGCGCACCAGGGCATCGTGCAGCCGCGTGTTGTGCAGCATTTCGCGATACCATTCCATCCCGACGAATATTCGGTGCGCGGGGTCGAATATGTCCTGAACCGAGTAATTGACCACAGTCATCAGGGGAATGACGGCGTTAAAGGCAACCAGCAAGATGACCGGCAGCACCAGAAACCAGGCCTTGTTGTCCGACCATTTTTCCATACCTTCCTCCCCCTATGCGATGAGCCGTTGGTTGGCGAAAAGTTTGGTTCGCTCAATTGGAAACTGCACCCAGGCCTTATCAGTCGGCACCGGTTGCTCTTCCCGCAGACGGGCCTGCACTCTATGACCATTGAGTGCTGCGGTCAGTATTTTGAAGCTGCCCTGGTCTTCCACGGTTTTGACGGTAACCAGCACCCCGTTATCCACTGGCGTTGCGTGCACTTTCAGGTGCATGGGCCGGATGCCCAGCTCCAACTCTCCGCTGGTCCGGGCTCCCAGTTCGGCGGTTTCCGGTGCAAGGGCTATGGTCACATCCTCGACCCGGGCATGATGGCCCTCTATAGTGCAGGGCAAAAAATTCATGCCGGGGCTGCCAATGAAATAGCCGACGAATTTGTGCTGGGGATTCTCCACCAGTTCCTCCGGAGTGCCGATCTGGACGATTTCCCCGTCGAACATAACGATCACTTTATCAGCGAAGGTCAAGGCCTCCACTTGATCGTGGGTGACGTAAATCAGGGTCAGGTTCAACTGATCGTGGATCTCCTTGAGCTTACGCCGCAGGTGCCATTTCAGATGGGGATCAATGACCGTCAGAGGTTCATCGAAGAGCACGGCGGCAACATCGCTTCTCACCAGCCCCCTCCCCAGGGATATTTTTTGCTTGGCATCGGCGCTGAAATTGGCGGCCCTTCGTTTCAGGTCTGCTGAGAGATCGAGAATTTCAGCGACCTCCCGCACGCGCCGGTCGATGTCCGCTTTGTTCACACCTCGGTTTCTCAAAGGAAACGCCAGGTTGTCATAAACGGTCATGGTATCGTAGAGCACAGGAAACTGAAACACCTGGGCGATATTGCGTTGTTCCGGCGTTAAGGCAGTGACGTCCTTGTCATCGTACAAAACCCGGCCTCGGCTGGGTTTAAGCAGTCCGGAAATGACGTTGAGCAAGGTGGTCTTGCCGCAGCCCGAGGGTCCAAGCAGCGCATAGGCGCCGCCGTCTTCCCAGATGGTGTCGATCTCTTTAAGTGCGTAGTCGTGCGGTCCTTTGGGCTTCGGGTAATAGGAGTGGGCGATGTGATCGAATGTAATGCGCGCCATGGTGTTGTTCCATTTAGGGTTGCACAATAGGGCCTGTGGCCGGAGGAGCGGCGACCAGGCGACCTTCACTGTCATATGCAAAAAGATAATTCGGGTTGATGAACACGGTGATCTTGTTACCGACGGAAAAAGGATGTACCCCTTCCTGCTGAACAACAAAGGCGCTTTTCCCGTGATGGGCGTGGATGAAGGTTTCCGAGCCGTTGATCTCGGCCAGTTCCACCACGCCGCTGATGGCGATGTCACTGCTGCTCTGACTGTCGAGCGCCAGATGGTTTGAGCGGAAAGCAAAACGATAAACGCCGGGGGCCAGGTCGGCCAGATGTCCTGTCAGGGGAACCTTGATGCCGTCACCCATGACGGCATGGCCGTTGCCGACCTCACTGCGAAGATTGTAGATGGGCGGGTCGCTGAAAACCTCGGCGACTTTCAGTGTTTCCGGCCGCTGATAAACCGCCGGTGTATCCCCGGTCTGCAAGACCCGGCCCTCGTCGAGGACCACGATATTGCCACCCAGCAACAGGGCTTCTGAAGGTTCCGTGGTGGTATACACGACAATGGCTGAACGTTTTTTAAAAATTTCCTTCAACTCCACGCGGAGTTCTTCACGCAATTTGTAATCGAGATTGACCAGGGGTTCATCCAGCAGCAAGAGCTCGGCGTCCTTAACCAGGGCCCGGGCAATGGCGGTTCGTTGTTGCTGCCCACCGGATAATTCTGAAGGAATGCGGTCCAGCAGATTGTCCAGATGAAGCATTTCAGCAGCTTCACGTACACGCCGGTCTATTTCCCTTTTCGGCATGCCGCTGATTTTAAGGGGCGAAGCAATGTTGTCATAGATTTTCAGGGACGGGTAATTGATGAACTGTTGATATACCATGGAGATGCTTCTTTTTTTCACAGAAACACCGGTCATATCTTTTCCGTTGATGAAAATTTTTCCACTGGTAGGCCGATCCAACCCGGCCATGATCCGCAGCAGGGATGTCTTGCCGGCAAGCGTCCGGCCCAGCAGCACATTGCGGGATTCATCTTCAAAGCAAAGGTCGATTTTGCTCAGATGGGTTTCTCTCCCAACTACCTTAGTGACATTCTGAAGTTTCAAACTCATCGTGTCAGACTCCGATCCGTAACGGCCGATATGGTATGAAAATGAGAAAAAGAAGTGGAGCGTTTAACCAAAAGCTAACATCACACATTTGTTTTCGCAAGTGAAAATTTACTAGTCTTCAAGGAAAATAATGCAATAACGCTTTCGCAAATGAAAAGAATCGAGCGGAACAGCGGCGCCATTCAGTGTATTTATAAAAGATGTAGCGCATATCGACGTGTATCCGTCGTCACGCGACATGCAGTTCGACTTCCGCGGCGGCGATGATTTCGGCAAGCCCGGCGGGCGGCCGACGGTCAGTGAACAGGGCATCGATTTCGGAAATATTGCCCAGTCGGACCATGGCGTTGCGTCCGAATTTAGTATGATCGGTTGCTAGAAAAACCTTACGCGAATTGTCGATGATCGCACGGGCGGCTCGAACTTCACGGTAGTCGAAGTCCAGCAAGGTGCCATCCAGGTCGATGCCGCTGATCCCGATGATGCCGTAATCCACCTTGAATTGATTGATAAAATGTATGGTCGCATCGCCGGTGATGCCTTGGTCGCGATGACGAACCAGACCTCCAGCCACAATGACTTCGAAATTTTCGTTGGCGCTCATGATAGAGGCTACGTTGAGATTGTTGGTAATAACCCGCAGGCGCTTGTGGTTGCACAAAGCGTGGGCAACGGCCTCCGTGGTGGTACCGATATTGATAAACAAAGAGGTGTTGTCGGGAATATTTTGGGCGAGTTGCTGGGCTATTTTCTGCTTTTCACGGAAACAGAGTACTTTCCTTTTATTATAGGCCACATTTTCGGTTGAAGAGACCATGGCTGCACCGCCGTGGTATCGGAACAGGAGGCCTTTTTCGCTGAGCGTGTTGATATCCCGGCGGATGGTCTGGGGGGTCACCGAAAACGTCTGAGCCAGAGTTTCTATGGTCACAAAGCCCTGGGCCTGAACCATTTTCCGGATTTTCTCATGTCGATTGCGAACCGGTGCCGCTTTTGCATTCTTTCTAGGATTCATGGGCATCTCGGCAATTCAGTGGATTGATCTTTAAGAGACAACGAAATTACCTTTAAGAAAGGTATTAATAAATTTTGCATATAATCAAAAATTTATTAATAGTAATGTTGCCACGTTATGTTAATCTTAAGGAAAATCACGACAAAAACAAGGATTAAAGAGTTTAAGAAACTTGTATCATTCGTTTCACTTTTTCTCAAGCGAAAACATTTTTGCCGGTCAGGATGCTCGTTATGCCGGTTGGTCGGGCAGCATGAAACCCAGTGTTCTGACAATCAATGTGACCAATATCGGCGGCTTTTAGCACGATCTTCTCACCAATTGAGGTTATAGTATTTATGAGGGGCCAAGCAAGGGGCTAAATGGACAAATCATTTTTCTTCTAACTCTTTCATGAATGTCAGGCTGGACTCATTCAAAAAAATCATTCGTACCTGTTGTTCAACAAAATGTTCATGAGAAATTAAGGTTAGATGCTGCAAGCGCCTGAGCCACCCCCTGCACCGCCTTATAGGCGCTGGCAATTGCTACTCCGGCTCCGCAGCGGCCGCGGATCCAATCCTGGTGGGCCAGAATTACTCCGGCTGCAAAGAGCCTGGGGTCAACCACTTTTCCCGAAGCGTCCAGCGGCCGGAAGTCGTCGTCCACCTCGACGCCACTCTTGTGCACCTCATGTCCTAGTTTATCTAAGTAATCGAGCCGATACCACTCTTCCCGAGATTCTGGTTGGCTGATAAAAAGATCGAGGAGAGGCTCGATAATGCTGTTCCTCCGGGCCTCGAGGCCGCCGCTTAAAAAACGTCCGGTGGCCAGGATCGCAGCCTGCGCATGGATAACTACAGGGCCGTAAGTATCGGCGAGCCGCAGATTGATCTCGTCTTTGGCCAGATCTACATTACTTATTTTCTGTTGCGGTATCAGGGTCAGACCCTTTTGCGGCAGCAACTCCTCAAACATCTCACGCAGACGGATGCCAGGAATCGAAGGCGGCATGGTAGGTATCTCGAACACCGGCCGGCCGATCAGGCGGGTGAGGTCCTCCATCACCGAATCGGGCCGGTGCATGCCCATGATTGCAGGCATGCCAATGGCTTCATCATTCCGGCTTTTTTCTGTGAGCATGGTGGCAAGCTGTTCCCGAATTGCGGCTGACTCAAGCGACCGGGCCATAACCTCGGGATAGATTTCGCCATGTTCCATTCCGGGGAAGATCAACCGCTCGGTTCGCAATCCCGGCCAGTAATCCTTAAGGTTGGCCTCTACCTGCCGGGCGCTGAAACCGCGCAATCCCTTAAAATCTACGATAAGACACGGAGCTTTCCTGGCCAGGGCTTCGGCCCCGGCTTGCATGGTGACCGGAATGCAGAAGGTGGGCTTGGTGGTACCGGCCGGGGTAAGGGCCCGGAGGTTTTCGTTTCCCGGAGCGGTGTAGGAGATGCCTCCCTCGGCAAGAAAACCGACAAATTCAGTTAACGCCAGCCTGATGTCGGTCTCGGAAACGCGGGCAAGTGGATGCCTGGAGCCGGCGGCCCGCAACTTTTCAATGCCAGTCCAGGGATTGGAAAGCATGGAAGAAGAGGTATCCAGGTTGCAACCCAGTAGATCGAGGTAGCCGGTTGTGTAGGCGAGTGCCCCGGTATCGCCGGTCTGGACGGTGGCAATACCCTGGTTTAAGGCGAAAACAGAGGCGGCGCAACCCGCAAGGCCCGTGCCGATGATAGCCAGACCGACGGTAAAATGGCGCACTTTTTCAGCCATTTTCTTCTCCTTTTTCAGATGGATGGTGGCCTTCCGTCTCGGGGCAGTCGATGAGGTCAAGGCCCAGCAGACCGCAGTGCAGGGCCTCCGCCAGTTCAATCTGGGCCATCTGACGGCCCCAGATGATGCTGCGCAATCCTTTGAACCGTTCCCGGAAGAAGTTGCGCATATGTGCAAGGCCTGTGCGATCCCGGTAGTAACCATGCTCATAGAGAAATGAAGCGATACGGATACCGCAAAACGATCCCTGACACGGTCCTTTGCCGACCCGGGAGCGCAGAGCAATGGCCTCCATGGTCATGTCCTGTTCGGCCCCTGGAGCGCATGTAACGATTTGGTCAATGGCCGACTCCGGTACCAACTCGCACTCGCAGAGGATCATATCGTCCTTGTTCCCTGCCTGCAGCCAGTATTTCGGGGCAGCGCCGGGTTCCGTCCATCGGCATGCACCGCCGGCAGGCAGTGGTTCCTCGGCAGTACGGCAGGGGGCGGAGTTGCCGAGGCGAGCGGCAACCAGATCTGCTGTTTTCTCGGCCATCAGCCGAAAGGTGGTGAGCTTGCCGCCAGCAATGGTACAGAAATTGGCAAGGGAACTCTTCTCATGGGTAATCAGGGAGTAGCTGCGGGCAACACTGCGGTCATTTGCCGCTTCTGCACTTTGCACCAGCGGTCTGACCCGGGAGAAGGCCCGGATGTAGCGTACGGTGGCCAGGGAAGGAAGCATGGCTCGTCCCTGCTCGATATTGGTATTCACCTCGTCGGCAGTGGGATGCACGTCATCCAGGGAATCAATACGTATCGATGTGGTTCCGAGTACGGAAACAGTGCCGCCGGGAACCAGAATATCGCCGTCGGCAGGTGGACGCAGACGGTTGATCACGAGGCTGGTCAGTCGATCGTAGCTGACCAGCAGCGTGCCTTTGGAGTATAGCAAGTTGACGTCCTTGCAGCCCGCCAGCCGGGCGATGTCCATAGCCCATGCTCCGCAGGCATTGACATATTGATTTGCGGCTATCCGCAGTTCCTCTCCGGTACGAAAGTCACGGCAAATTGCCGCCTGGATGTTGTGACCTGCAATCTCAAATGCGACCACACCGGTATGGGGGTGGTAGATTGAGCGGTTGAGTTCACCTGCATGGTTGACATGTTCCAAGGCCAGGTGGAAAGGATCGACAGTGGCGTCCGGTACCAGGTAGGCGGCGCAGACTTCTTTAGTCAGGTGGGGTTCGATTTCTCGGGCATCTCTTGGTGCAAGGGGTTGGCATTCAATGCCTGCAGCGGTGCAAAGCCCAGGAAAATGGTCGATGAATTCTTCGTCGTCGCCCGGAACGGCGACAAACATCCCTCCTGTTTCTTCTATGCATTGTTGGGCGATGCGCTTGAGGACTGCTCCTTCAATTCTGCATTCCATGGCCGACTGCGGATCGCTTAGTACGTAGCGGGCTCCGGAGTGGAGCAGGCCGTGGTTGCCCCCGGAAGCTCCGGCGCAGAGATCCTGCTTGTCAATTAGCCGGCTATGGATGCCTCTGAGCGAGAGGTCCCGCATTATGCCGCAACCGGTGACCCCACCGCCGATGATCAGAACCTCGGTGGTGAGCGTCGGGATGTTCTTGTGTGGGGATGCGACTCTTTTAGGAGAAGTCGTCATGGTCGGATTCCTTCTACGGTCCTGCCGGTTTTAGACGCCAGACTTCCGCATTATTTTTGCGGTTGCTGAATTCAGGCGTTCGATCACGGCCGATGCAAGGCGGATGGATCAATGACTCAATTTCATCTTCTCGCCTCTATGCATTTAAACCTTTTTTCGAATATACTCAAGTGAAATTAAATAAGCATTCATTCGAAAGCATAAAACGGTAAAATGAAATTTTACTTTCTTTTTTAAATCGGAGGTGAGTCGGCGTGATAGACAATGGCAGATTTGTACGATATGACACACAATATAATATATTGTTTAATTTTAATATGTTATATTACATACAGCCAAAAAGAACGAGAAGGTAAATATGTTCCTTGCATTGGTTTAGAATACTTTGGGACTGCCCGGTAAACGGTTACGAAAAATCAAAACTGCAGAAGGTGCAGGCGGCACCTCGCCCGCTGTCCACGGATTGAGATTTCCTGTCCCCGGATGGGACGGAGGCAGGAAATCAGATCAGCGGCTGAGGGTGCGTTTAACAGCTTCCTGCCAGCCTTGATACTTATGCTTGCGGAGCTCTTCGTCAAGTGAAGGAGTGAAACGGCGGTCCAAACGCCAGGAACCGGCAAACTCTTCAGGCGGGCAAAAGACCCCGGCCTGCAAACCTGCCAGGTAAGCGGCACCGACGGCGGTGGTCTCCAAAATGGCCGGACGGTCGACCTGAGCATTTAAGATATCGGCAAGAAACTGCATGGTCCAGTTAGAGGCAACCATGCCTCCGTCGACCCGCAGGATGGTATCCCCCATACATTCCCAATCTCCGCGCATGGCTTCCAGGAGATCGCGGGTCTGGTAGCAGACCGATTCCAGGGCCGCACGGGACAACTCGGCTGGGCCGGTGGCTCGGGTGATGCCGAAGATTGCCCCCCGAGCATCAGGGTCCCAGTGGGGTGCACCCAGACCAGTGAAGGCAGGTACCAGATAGACATCCTGGTTGATATCCGCCTGCCGGGCCAACTTGCCGGTCTCACTGGCTGCCTCAATCAGCCCCATGGCGTCTCGCATCCATTGGACGGCAGCGCCGGCCACAAAGATGGACCCTTCCAGGGCATAGGTGTTTTTGCCTTCCAGACGGTAGCCGATGGTGGTGAGCAAACGGTTTTTCGAAACCACTGGCTCACTGCCGGTATTGAGAACGATAAAACAGCCGGTACCATAGGTGGATTTGATCATGCCGGGAGCAAAACAGGCCTGCCCAACCAGGGCTGCCTGCTGATCGCCGGCAATACCGCGCACCGGAATCGGGGCGCCGAACAACTCCGGTTCGGTTGTGCCGAAATCGGTCGAGGAATCGAGGACATTGGGGAGGAGTGAGGCGGGGATATCGAGCAGCTCGAGGATATCCTTGTCCCAGCAATTCTCGTGAATGTTGTAGAGCATGGTCCGGCAGGCGTTGGTGGCGTCGGTGGTATGCACGCGCCCGCCGGTAAGCCGCCAGAGAAGAAAAGTGTCGATAGTGCCAAAGGCCAGACGGCCGGCCTCCGCTGCCTCCCGGGCACCTTCGACGTTGTCAAGCAGCCAGCAGGTCTTGGTGGCGGAGAAATAGGCGTCGAGCAACAGACCGGTCTTGGCGGTGATCATCGAGTTGTGGCCAGCCTCGGCAAGTCGTGCGCAGGTGGCGGCGGCGCGCCGGTCCTGCCAGACGATCGCTTTATGGATGGGTTTGCCTGTCTGACGGTCCCAAATAATGGTGGTTTCCCGTTGGTTGGTAATGCCGATGGCTGCGATTTGTTCTGCAGAGAGCCCGGCCGCATCCAGGGCCTGCCGGCAGGTGGTCAGCGTCGACTCCCAGATCTCCTCAGGATCGTGTTCCACCCAACCCGACTGCGGGAAGTACTGCCGGAATTCTTGCTGGGCGACCCCTTCGATCTCGAAATCGCGGCTGAACACGATCGCGCGGCTGGATGTGGTGCCCTGGTCGATTGCGAGTATATGTGCGGTCATGTCTGTTCTCCTTGGTGAATCCTGGCTATGATGGATGGTTTTAGTATAAAGTACAAAGAGTTCCAGGCAAAAACAACTCTTGCAAAGAAAAATTGTGCAACAAAGAGGTGGTTACCGGGTCCGTTCTTCTATCCAGGACTGCAGCAGCTCGGCCTTCTCCGGCCCGAGCACGAGTCCCACATGGGTCCGGCGCCGCAGGACATCCTCGGCGGTTCGGGCCCATTCGTTGGCTATCAGGTAATCCACCTCAAACCCGTAGAGGTCACTGCCGAAGTGAGTACCCAGATCGCCTGGTTCGGCGAGGCTGTGGGTCATGGCAAAGGCCCTGGTGCCGTAGGTTCTGATCAGTCTTCTGGCGTGGCGATCGGTCAGCAGCGGGCAGGACGTGCGCAGGCGTTCGATCTCCGAATCAACCGCTTCCGGATTAAAATCCCCTCCGGGTAGTGGAGCCTCGGCTGTCCAGGGCTGAGTCATCGGCGGCAGAAAGGGCGCCAGTTTTTCCAGCACCGATTCTGCGAGCTTGCGGTAGGTGGTGATTTTGCCTCCATAGAGACAGAGCAACGGTGCGGATTCGCCGTCGCCCTCAAGCCGCATGACATAGTCCCGGGTTGCCGACTGGGCGCGACTCTTTCCATCGTCAAACAGTGGTCGCACCCCTGAGAAGCTGTCGACCACATCGGCTGGCGTAATCGGAGTGGTGAAATAGTCGTCGACGGCCCGGCAGAGATACTCGGTTTCGTCCTTGCTGATCGCCACCTCGCCGGGATCGCCGTGGAAGTCCACGTCGGTAGTGCCGATCAGGGTGAAATCATCCTCCCAGGGAATGGCGAAGATGATCCGGCCGTCCGGGTTCTGGAAGATGTAGGCCTTGGGATGGTCGTAGAGTTTGTTGACGATGAGGTGACTGCCCTTGACCATCCGCACATGTTCCCGGCCTTCGTGGTGATCGATATGGGCCAGGGTGCGGTCGAGCCAGGGGCCACTGGCATTGACCAGCGCCCCGGCCAGTACTGTGTACCTCTGGCCGGTGGTGCTGTCGGCCAGGGTAAGCTCCCACAGCCTTCCCTTTCGCCTGGCGGAAAGGCAGGCGGTGCGGGTATGGATTTCAGCGCCCCTGGCAGCGGCGTCCATGGCGTTCAGGATCACCAGGCGGCTATCCATTACCTGGCAATCGGAATATTCAAAACCCCGGCGATAGTCGCCTTTTAAGATGGCCCCGGTCACGTCATTTGTAAGGTCGACAGAGCTGGTGCCGGGCAGCAGCAGCCGGCCTCCAAGATGGTCGTAGAGGAACAACCCCAGCCGGATCAGCCAGGCGGGCCGCAGGCCTCGGTGGTGAGGCAGGATAAAACGCAGTGGCCGAATGATGTGCGGGGCGGCCCGCAGCAGCACCTCCCGTTCGGTCAGGGCCTCCCGAACCAGACGAAACTGATAATATTCAAGGTAGCGAAGGCCGCCATGGATGAGTTTGGTGGAAGCCGATGAGGTTCCGTTGGCCAGGTCGTTCTGTTCGCAGAGAAACACCGAGAGGCCACGACCGGCGGCATCACGGGCAATGCCACAGCCATTTACGCCGCCGCCGATAATGGCTATGTCGAAACTTGGAGCCTCCATAGTTGCGCCTCCTTACTGGAAGTGACTGACTCTCGGGAATCGGGAATTTGGAGCAATGCGACTTTTTTATTTTCGAAAAACAAGTTTCACTTTTTATGATAATATATGTTTAATCGAAATACAATATCTCAACAAGTGAAATCCCCTAATGGGGAATAAAAATATTATATCATTTAACTTACTGTAAATATGGCTCAAGTTAAAAAATGTTATAATTGGACATCATTTCGCAAAAGAGAGCCCCGGCTTTTTTATTTTGCAGGCTTGGCAATGATGAGCTCAACGCCATGATCGTGGCAGGTTTGCTGCAGCTTCTGGGGCAGCTCGCCGTCGGTGACTATGGTATCGATCTGGGAAACATGGCCGATGCGTATCGGGGCATTGCGTTCGAGCTTCATCACATCAGTCACCAGGATTACGTGCCGGGCATTGGCGATGATTGCCTGGGCGACCCGTACTTCCCGAAAATCGTAATCGAGGAGCGAACCGTCCTCGTCGATGGCAGAAACGCCGATCACCGCGTAATCCACCTTGAACTGATTAATGAAGTCGACGGCGGCCACCCCGACAATACCACCATCAGAGAGACGGACCAGGCCGCCGGCGATGATCAGTTCGATGCCGAGAAAATTTTTCATAATGCGTACAGCATTAACGTTGTTGGTGATCACCATCAGGCCACGGTGATTCTTAAGGGCATGGGCCACCTGTTCGGTTGTGGTGCCGATATTGATGAGCATGGAGCTATTATCAGGTATCAGCTGGGCAGCCCGCAAGCCGATAGCACGTTTTGCTTCAGGCGCTAGAAGCCTGCGCGCTTCGTAGCTGACATTTTCGATGCCGGAGCCGACGATCGCCCCACCGTGAATGCGCTGCAGCAACTGCTTCTCGCAAAGTTCCTTGAGATCTTTGCGGATTGTTTGAGAGGAGACCTCGAACGATTGGGACAATACTTCGACGTCGACGCGTCCGCGTTCCCGGGCCAGGGTCAGAATTTTATTCTGTCGTGCTGAAAGGTATTCCATGCTTTCATCCTGCTGGGTGTCGCCCGATCGCTTTTCAGGCTCCCGGACATATTTCTGAACGTTAATGAGGCAATGCGTTTCGAATTATATTATGCTTTTATTTCAACATAAGGTCAATTTCCATTGCAAATGAAATAATTATTTGGACAAAGCGAATGTCATTCTTGGGAGAACAGTTTCAAGCGGAGTGAGGTATAATGTAAATTCGGTTAAATGGCTTTTTCAGTTCTTGCAAAACACATCCTCTTTACACAGATCAAGTAATATTGGTTTTAATTTATAATACATATCGGGAAGTTAAAAAGACAAGGATGTCCCTCTTTCCGCATTTATATAATTTACGTGATAAAATCGCTGTTCCGCTAAATTTTTCATGACCATCAGGCCAGCACTCAAGGCCTGAGAATTAAGGCATCCGTCCCCACCACCACCTAACGAACCAGGGGGCTCTCCCAGACACGAAAAAGGAGCTCCTTGAGCTCGGCAAAACGCTCAGTACCAAGCTCGGCGTTCCATTCGCACTCAATGTCCCGGAGTACGTCATGGATTTTTGCGTATGCGGCGTGGCCGCGTCTGGTAAAGCGTATAATTCTTGCACGGCCCCCGTTAGGATCATCCGACCGAACAATATATCCGTATCCTTCAAGGCTCCGAAGCAGCTGATTCATGGCCTGTTTGCTGATGCCGGCCCGCTCAGCCAGCACACTCGGGCGGACCCCATCCGGACCCGGAAACTGAAGCACTGCCATGTGCGGTACACGCAATTCGTGAAACCCGGCTGCGTTGAGATCGCCAATCAGACGACGGTGGATGGCCTGTGCCGGAACACGCAACAATGCCCCTATAAGCATGTCTTTCGTTTTAATAGATTGAGTTAGCATTTTTTTGTGACACCTTGACATCCTTAGTAAGCCGCACTTACATTATACCACAGTAAATTTAATTTACTACTGAGGAGAACAACAATGACTAAAAATATCATCGAACCAAGCATCAATCCTGCAGACGAAGCCATCCGCCTGGGGCCGCTCGTTGTGCGTTTCCTGATCACAGGCCAAAACTCAAGCGGCACCGCCGCGATATTCGAACTCTTTGTTCCGGCCTCAAAACGTCTGGCTGCTCCCGCCCACAGCCACGATCATTACGAAGAAACTATTTACGGTATCGACGGCGTGCTGACCTGGACGGTCGACGGAAAACAGATCGACGTACGGCCTGGGCAGACTCTCTGCATTCCTCGCGGCGCTGTCCACCGGTTTGATAACAACGGAGAGCAGGACGTGAAAGTACTCTGCATAATTACGCCAGCCGCCATCGGTCCGCAATATTTCCGCGAATCCGCCGAGGTCATCAATGCGGCCTCGGGCGGGCCTCCAGACAAGGAAAAAATGATCCGGATCATGCTTCTGCATGGCCTCACTCCGGCTCTATCGCCCCAGAAATTAGCGGCTTGAGAACAAAAAGCCAGCCTGACTCTCATGAAAAATTCAGGCTGGCTTCCCCCATGCACTTTAATCGGCAATCGGCAAACGGCAATCAAGTTCAATGTGGTTAACCGGGCAGTTGGTTGGCAATGCACTCGATCATCTCAGTGACGATCATGGACAAAACCACGGATCAGGCAAACAGATAGATTTCCAGTCCCACTTGGGCGTCGGCGATACCCTTGTTTTTAATCGGATTCCATGAAAAGGAAAGGCTCTGTACCCTCCAGTTTTCCTCCTTCATCCAGGCATACATACTGAACTCGTAATTCTTTCAACCATTGCTTTCCAGTTGGACCAAGCAACATAGCAATGGTTGAAATACTGCCTCTGAATTCGAGTTATTTCAGCCATGGCTGATTGGGCCATCATTTCGGCGGTGGTGTAACCGGCGGCATATAAATGCAAAGCGCAGAATGATCCCATGGCAGAAAAATGAAATTTGGCAAGCTGAAGCATATGCAGTTTTATGTTTATCGCAAAAGTAGGAATCAATTATCAATGCGGTGTCGGGCGGCACTAGCTCTTGCCTCCCACAGTATTCAGCATTGCGTCAGAAGTCACCTCATCACCCCGCTTACGTAGTTCTTCAGCCGCGTTGATGCGATCTCGCTCTTCCTTGTTTTGGCTGAGCTTCCATTTGCCGATCATCTTAGTAATCTCAATCTCTATGCCAACGATGGCCGTCAGCATCTGATCAATATATTCCTTCGAAGAGTCGGTCATCTTCCAGGGTCTGTCTGATCCAGTGCGAGCCTCATTCACTTGCGTCAGTCGAGCGACAACACCGCGTACGAACTTCTCATCATCGCGGATCTTGACCTTCCCGTGAACATGTACAGCCTGGTAGTTCCACGTCGGCACTTGCCGGTGGAATTCGTGCTTGCTCGGATACCAGTTAGGAGAGATATAGGCATTTGCAGCACGAAAGATTACGAGCGCATCATCTCCATCTTGAACCTCTTTCCAAATCGGATTAGCGCGAGCTACGTGCGCAAGCAGCTGCCCCTGCGAACGGGAATTCGGGTTTAGCTCAAAGGGCAGATGATTCGCCTCAAGCCCATTTGGTCCGTTGACCACGAAGACCCCAAGAGGATACTCACAAATGATGCGATGAAGTTCTTCGACTCGTGTCTCTTCAAAATGCCGGGGTAAGTACATTCCAGTTCCTTTTCCTATTTCAAAAGAAGATAATGGGGGAAGCCACCTAACCAGTTGATTTTACTGATCTGCAAATCTATTATCTAGTAATATCTTACAGAAAGAGAGAAAGTTAAACAACAAGAAAGATACCACGCCACTATCTTGCAATCTCAGAGAGAAGATTAACACTGACAATCTAACGAGACTAAGAGGAACGAGAAGGAACCAGGCTTGATTTATGGGTGTTGCACCACGAGTATACCGGAGGCCGGAGTTGGTGCCCTGCATCTCTGCCTTTATGCGGATTTAATTTTTTAATATCGTCTATCATCTTACCGGGTGGCAAACTTACAAAATCAACTGCATTGCCTGATACCTGGTAACTGTTCGATCCGTCTTCGTATAAAATTTCAAACAAGACATAACCCATAACAGACTCGCCTGCCTCATAAAGACGTTGGGCATATAATACAAACAAGCGATATGGACTTTCTTCGCTTCGGACAACCTCATGAATTAAATTCTCGCTTTTCCCTTCATCTTGATCGGGCCAAACAACCCAAGAATGGATGTATTCCTCTGCCTCGACCATGAAAACACACTCCACCGCGTTGCCATCTATTACTACAACCCTGCAAGGATGGTAATGCACTCCACAGTTAACGGTCGCTTGGATATTTTCATGCTGGCACACAAGGTTAGGAGAGAGCTGTGGATACCTTCGTTTGCCAGGAGAAAATTCCTCTTATCGACCTGTATTTCTATTCCATTTTTTCATTTTTTACATCAAAATGCGCAATTCAATATTAAAAACCTCCTTCCACAAGGTAAAGGTACTTCCATCCTACCGCGACAACACTTTCCCAGAATAGCTACTCAGAAACATCAGGAAATATTTGAGCTAGCCCGGATTTCTCGTCAGCCCACGCAGCGTCAGGTTCGAAGTTTTTGGTAATGGACTATAATAAACTATGTTCATTGCCAAAACACTGAAGAAGATGGCGCTGCCTGGGCTGACCTTTGGTGAACACTGTGGAAATTTGATAATGTTCCTGTTTCTGTAAAATGTCTTGCTCTTCCTGCCGTGGAGACAAATTGACACAGTGTTCATGAGAAATCCGGGCTAGGACGGCCCCCAGC
>JBJKRL010000041.1:0-92952 GCA_046704745.1 Desulfocapsaceae bacterium
TTACAGAAACAGGAACGTTATCAAATTTCCACAGTGTTCACCAAAGGTCAGCCCAGGCAGCGCCATCTTCTTCCGTGTTTTGGTAATGAACATAGTTTATTATAGTCCATTGCCAAAAACCTCGAACCTGACGCTGCGTGGGCTGATGAGAAATCCGGGTTAATCTGTGAGAGATCCAGAGAATCATTTGAATAGATGCATCCTCAGGCAGGGTCATATTATTTAACGTAAAAGCCATATGTTAACCGTGTGTTGTTGTTGAAAACAATCCGGCATGAAGGGGGGTGTAAAAAAAGAGAAGGGGGAAGTTACTCTTGTGCAGACAGGGCGTTAAGCGATGGTTCCCGGCGCCCTGCATCTTTGTGCACAGACTATAAAAGGCGCCGGGAAGGAGAAAAATCGGTTACTGTTTATGAAGTTTCTTGGTAAGCCTGAGCGCTATTTCGTCGAGAAACTCTATGGAATCCAACACTCTGACTGCCGGCGGGGCGCAGATAAGGGCTAAATCACCTGTCATATATCCTTCTTCGATACATTCGATAATGACATTTTCCAGGGTGTTGGAGAAAGAGACAAGTTCAGGAATTTCATCCATCTCACCTCTTTTGCGAAGGGCTCCGGTCCAGGCATAGATAATGGCAACCGAATTGGTTGAGGTCTTCTCGCCTTTCAGATATTTATAGTAATGACGCTGGACGGTTCCGTGGGCTGCCTCGTATTTGAAATAGCCGTGTGGAGAGACGAGCACCGATGTCATCATGGCCAATGAGCCGAAAGCAGAGGCCACCATATCACTCATCACATCACCATCGTAATTCTTGCAGGCCCAGAGCATACCGCCTTTGGTCTTCATCATCCTGGCAACGATATCGTCGATAAGCGTATAGAAATACTCGATCCCTGCATCGGCGAATTTCGCCTTATATTCTCTGGCAAATACCTCTTCAAAGATGTTTTTGAAGCGTTGATCATAAATTTTGGAAATCGTATCTTTGGTGGCGAACCAGCAGTCGAGATTCAAATCCAGGGCGTATTCAAAACAGGCTCTGGCAAAATTTTCTATCGAAGAAACAGTGTTATATACACCTTGCAGAATCGCTGGTTCGTCAAGTTCGACGATGGTTTCGCGCAACTCATTGCCATTTTTATCGGTTGCGACAATTTCAAGTCTGCCACCGTTTTCGCTGAAAATTTCAGCATTTCTGTATACATCTCCATAGGCGTGACGTCCGACCACAATGGGCTCTTCCCACGTTCGTACGGCAGGTTTGATGTTTTTGACCATGATTGGTCTGCGAAAAACGGTGCCGTCCAGGGCGGCGCGAATGGTGCCGTTGGGAGAGCGCCATTGTTTTTTAAGACCATATTCTTTAACACGTTCGGCATTCGGAGTAATGGTGGCATTCTTGACACCAACCCCGTATTTTTTGATGGCTTCAGCCGCATCAAAGGTAACCTGGTCATCTGTTGCATCGCGCTCTTTGAGACTTAGATCGTAGTATTCGGTCTTCAGGTTGACAAAGGGGAGGATGAGTTTTTCTTTTACCAGCGGCCAGAGAACCCGGGTCATTTCATCTCCATCGAGTTCGACCACAGGAGTAATCATTTGGATTTTTTCTGTCATAATAAACTATGTCGGTTGGGGTTGAGATTATTCTGTTGCTGACTATTATGATTGCATGATCGTTGATTTATAGCAGATATTGTTGCAGTTGTATAGAGTATTGCCCGGATTCGATTGTCATTTTGGATCAATTTGGAAAATGAGCATGGTGAAAAAGGACGAAATAAGAATGGATTCGATGGTTTTATCACTGCAAAACGCGTTGCTTGATTGGTTTCAACACTCGGCCAGGGATTTACCCTGGAGAAAAGACTATAACCCGTATCACGTCTGGATCTCGGAAATAATGCTTCAGCAGACACAGATGGAACGTGGTGTCGTGTATTTTCGCCGTTGGATAAAACGGTTCCCGGATATTTCCTGCCTGGCCGCAGCCGATGAACAGGAGGTCTTGAAGTACTGGGAAGGACTTGGTTATTACGCCAGAGCCAGGAATCTATTAAGGGCGGCACAAGTAATTGTCGCCAGTTACCAGGCAAAGGTACCTAAGAGGCTGGAGACATTGCTGACCTTGCCAGGGATCGGACCTTATACGGCTGCTGCAATTACCAGTATTGCCTATAATCAGGATGTCGCCGTGGTCGATGCCAATGTGGAACGGGTCATTGCCAGGCTTTTTGATATTGGTGAGCCCCTAAAGGATCTTCGGACAAAAAAGAAGATTCAAAAACTGGCTGCAACAGTGCTGCCCAAAGGCAAAGCCCGGCTTTTCAATCAGGCGCTTATGGATCTGGGCGGACTTGTGTGTATTCCGAAGAATCCGCTTTGCAATACATGTCCGGTGGCCGCTTGTTGTACTGCCCTTAAGACCGGTCATGTCCATGAACGACCGGTGGTACGTCCGGCAGGAAAAATAATCCCCATAGAGATGGCGACCGGAGTCCTTAGCCGGGGAGGAAAGATATTTATCCAGCAACGTTTAGCAGATGATGTCTGGGGGAGTCTATGGGAATTTCCCGGCGGACGTCTTGAGGCAGATGAGACCCCCGAGGAAGCGGTTGTCCGAGAATTCAGGGAGGAGACCGGCTTTCAGGTTGAAGTGGCCGCCGAAATTACAACGGTTATCCACCATTACATGCGATATAAAGTAACATTGCATGGGTTTTCCTGCTCCTTGACCGAAGACGGCACCGAACCTGTGCTGCATGCCGCCCAGGACTTTCGCTGGGTCAGTCCCAGTGAGCTTTCCGATTACGGTTTTCCGGCAGGACATCGGAAGCTGATCGATTATATGACAGCATCATATAAAGACAGCCATCCGTGAAACTCCTCTCAGATATCCTGCTCATTGTTCTGCCGGTCTTTCTGGTCATCGGTATCGGTTCCGCCTTAAAGCTGACCCCTTTGGTGAACGCCGATTTTCTCTTTCAATTAAACCGGCTGGTCTATTATCTTGCCTTACCTCTGCTTCTTTTTTACAAGATCTCGACTGCGGATTTTTCCGCCAGCTTCAACGGAGCCCTGGTAGCAGGGCTTCTGATCGGCATTACTGCAGCCTTTGTCCTTTCTTATTGTTATGGAGTATTGCGCTCCTACCCCCCGTCGGTTCGCGGCACCTTTTCCCAGGCGTCTTTCAGGGGGAACCTGGCTTATATTGGACTGGCCATAGTCTATAACGCCTACGGTGAAAAAGGAATGGCCAGTGCCGGAATCCTCCTCGGATTTCTGGTGCCGACAATGAATTTCTTCTCGGTTCTTGCCCTCATTATCCCCCATCGCAACAATGGGAAGAAGGTGGGGGTGTTTTTTTTGCTCAAACAGATCTGCGGCAACCCGTTGATTATCGCCTCCTTTGCCGGTATTGCCTGGAGCTTCTTTCATCTTCCAATGCCCGGGGTCATTGATTCCGCCCTTCGTATCGTAACCGGAATGGCCCTCCCTCTTGCCCTTTTGTCCATCGGCGTTTCCTTTTCCTTCGGTAGATTGCGGGGAGATCTTAAAATAACCGTTTTGGCTACGGCCTTCAAACTGCTGATGCTGCCGTTTATGGCTGCATCGATTCTGGTTCTGCTCGGTGTTCAGGGGCAAGACCTGGCCATCGGTGTCCTGTTCGCCGGAACGCCCACCGCGACCGCCGCCTATATCATGGCGCAGCAGATGCAAGGTGATGCCGAATTGTCAGGGTCCATCATTATGCTTTCGACTCTTCTGTCGGTTGCAACCTATAGTATCATCCTTTATTTGCTTAAAGCCATGGGGGTGTAATCGGGCAATGATTTAGTGCCCAATCAAGTCTTCTTTTCTGGTGCTTGTTTGCCCTATTGATCTTGCCGCAAGAGTCCTTATGGTTTTTCCATAGCCGGCAGGCGTGAGTAGCCAGAATTTCTCATGTTCATTGCTAATAGCTTCAAACCTGACGCCGCTTGAACTGATGAGAAATCCGGGTTACAACACGCCCTTTTCCTCTATCGGGAAACATGAAAATTCCACTAACCACGGGAAAAAACGATGTCCGAAAATAAGATACTGGAAGTCTTTTCAGACTATATCTGACCCTGGTGCTATTTCATTACCGGGCGTATTGAAAGATTGCAGAAAGAATATGAGGTAACCGTCAATTTGCGGTGTTTTCCTCTTCATCCCGAAACACCGAAGGAAGGAAGATCTCTGGAGGATCTCTTCAGGGCAAGCCCGGCAAAGTTTGCTGCAATGCTTGAACACTTGCGCCGGACTGCCGAAGAACTTGGGCTTCCTTTTGCCGCCAGGAGCAAAACATATAACAGCAGACTGGCTCAGGAACTCGGATTGTGGGCGGAGGACAAGGAAAAAGGTGAGGTGTTCCACAAAGCGGCGTTCTACGCCTATTTCGCTCAAGGGTTAAACCTGGCAGAACATCATGTGCTCTATGACTTGGTGGACGAGGCGGGGCTTCCACGAGATGAAGCGCACGAGGTACTGTCTCGGCGTACCTATAGTCCAAAAGTCGACAAAGACTGGGACGATGCGAGGTCTCAAGGTATTACGGCTGTCCCTACCTTTGTCATGGATGGATATACATTGGTCGGAGCCCAAAGCTATGAAAACATCAGCAGGTGGATCGAGTCCTTAGGTACCGTTAACAGGTTGAAATAGCCTCTTAATGTTGCATTTGACACCTCGATATCAAAAAAAGGTTCACAGTGCATCGCAGTTCCCACGTATAAGTCGGGCAGGTCTTTTTGCCGTCGTTGGCCACGTCAAACCATTTCTTTAAATCTCTCCATAAAAAGGGTAAAAGAGGGAAAACATATCTTTTGCCTATCGCATAAAAACAAATTATTGAATAACGTGAAAATTGATCTTGAACAGTTGATCCGCGCGCTCTCGGATACGGTCGACCTCGTGGGGGTGGATGAGATACAGCATAGCAAAAGGGTTGCCTATATGGACCTTGTCTGCGCGGAAACCATGGGGCTTTCGAAACAGGATGCCACCGAGCTTTACCGCATAGGATTCTCTTGACGTTATTATTGATTTCCTGCGAGCAGGGTGCAAGAGCGGGCGACTTGATTCCGAGGTGGTCAAACTTGCGGAGTCCGAGGCGTCTGAATGTTACAGGATAGCAACAGCAACTTGACCAGGCTCTTCTTTTCTTTTATTTTCTCTATACATGTCGATTTGGCAAAAAAAGATTAAATAAAAAGGAGAAATTCATGCAAGATAACTGGTTGAAAGCCCAGCTCGCCGCATTTCATCTCTCTCAGGCAGCTGTAGAGATCCTCTCTTTCATCCTTATCTCTTGTTTTGTTTTGGTTATCGCTTTCGTTGTGACCTTTCTTATTCGGAGAACGCTGTTTGCCTATATCACCGGTTGGATTCAAACCAATAACCATAAGTGGGACGACCCCTTTGCCAATAATCGGTTACTCAACAAGATCAGCTGGTTTGTACCGGTAGCCATTTTCTCATTGGCCGTCGATACCCTTTTCCAACCGGGAACCCCTTTATCAATTCTTGCCAAACGCCTTGTAACATCCTGTTTTGTCATTGTGGCGGTCATCTGCATAACGGCGCTTTTAACCTCGATAAATGATATTTATAAAATTTTAAAAAAAGGGAGGGGGAATGCCCTGCGTGGATATACCGATGCCGGCAAGATTATAACGTATATACTGGGTGCAATTTTTATCATCTCGATATGTACCGGAAAATCACCGTGGGGGATCCTCTCCGTCCTGGGTGGTTTAACTGCCGTGACCATGCTGGTATTCAAGGATTCCATTCTCGGCTTTGTCGCTTCAATTCAGCTGAATTCCACGGACATGGTGCGCGTAGGTGATTGGATCGAGATGCCGCAATACGGTGCCGACGGTGATGTGGTCGATATGTCGATACACACGATCAGAGTACAAAATTGGGATAAGACCATCACTACCATTCCTACCTACGCCCTGGTGGCCAACTCATTTAAGAATTGGCGGGGGATGTCGGAGTCCGGTGGAAGACGGATAAAGCGTTCCTTGGCCATCGATATCCATTCTATCCGGTTTTGTGACGAGAAGATGCTGGAAAGATATTCCCGAATTGATCTGATTAAAGAGTATGTAGCCGCCAGGCAAAGGGAGATTAAAGACTATAACAACCAGCATAATTATGATAAAAATCTCGCCGTCAACGGGCGCAATCAAACCAATGTGGGAATCTTCCGCGCTTACATTACAGCCTTCCTGAAAAACAATACCAAAATCAGCCAGGAAATGACATTTCTCGTTCGGCAATTGGCACCGACCGATCGCGGTCTTCCTATTGAGATTTATGTCTTTTCCAAGGATCAGGCATGGGCCAATTATGAGGCAATCCAAGCAGATATATTTGATCACCTATTGGCTGCCGTTCCCGAATTCAATCTGCGCATTTTCCAGAATCCCAGCAGTTACGACTTCCGCTCTCTTGCCGGAATTGCGGCCGATGCAAATTTATAACGCTTATACGCTTCTTTATTTTCCAAGGATATATTGAAAGAGTTATGCATATCAAAAATCTTCATGTTGCAAATTTGCAGATTGACGAATTCATCACCCAATCCGGGGAATCCTGGTGTCTTTATGGAGAGAACAAGTCTGGAATCGACGATCTGATCGAGATTTTATCAGGAAAAGGTAAGGAGTTGTCTGCCGATGTCCTTGAGCTTCCCAAAAACCTTGGTATCTTATCCTTTCAGGTCCAGCAGGAGATCTTTGAGGATGAGTTGCGAAGCGACGATACCGATTATCTCGACCGGCTTGATCCAGGGACCCTGGTCCGTGAGTTTATCCCCGATCATGCGGCACATCTTTCCCTTCTTAAAGCCTTTGGAATGCATACCTGCCTGGATGTAGGCTTCAGGCAGTTGAGTTCCGGTCAGTGCCGGAAGCTTATTCTCCTGCAGGCGTTGACGAGTGGGGCGGCTGGTCTGATGATCCAGAATCCCTATGACGGACTGGACGAACGAAGTTGTCTTGAGCTGGATCAAGCCCTCGGCAGTTTGCCCGATAGGAGAATCGATCTGATTATTACCGTGAATTCCTTGGCCGACATTCCGACGTGGTGCAGCCACCTGGGTATAATTCGTTCGGGACATCTTGTATCGGCAGGCTTAAGGGAAGATGTGATTCCCCTGCTTGCTGAGCTGAAAGAAAAAAGAGGTGGGTGTGGGGAGATTGAAAAAATTTATTGCCGGCAGGCGGCAAAACACGATGACCAAGGCACAGAGCTTGTCTTTTTACAGGATGGCTTTGCCGGATATGGCGACAAAAAGCTTTTCGCAGGTCTTGATCTTCTTATCAACACCGGAGACCACACCTTGGTCACCGGCCCCAACGGTTGTGGAAAATCAACGCTATTGGATATCATAACCGGTGACAATCACAAGTGTTACAGTAATAATCTTCGAATCTTCGGCAGGAGGCGCGGCACAGGGGAGTCCATATGGGATATCAAACGACATATGGGAATGATCTCACCGTCGCTTCATCGGGATTACCGTGTTCCCGGCAGTGTCCTTCATGTGGTCCTTTCGGGACTTTTCGATTCAATAGGTCTGTATAAGAAGGTGCATGAATCGGAGATCAGGCTCGGTCTGCAATGGCTCGACTGGATTGGCCTTCGGGACAAGGCCGATATCTCATTTAGAAAGCTGCCGTATGCCCAGCAGCGGCTGGTGCTCATTGCCCGGGCACTTGTAAAAGGGCCTAAACTTCTTATCCTTGATGAGCCGACCCAGGGACTTGACGATATCCATCGGCAGGCCTTGCTTGATCTTTTGGGAAAAATTGCCGAACAGAGACTCTCGACAATACTTTTTGTTAGTCATCGCCAGGATGAACAACGTCCGTTTTTCAAACAGCGTATACGGCTTGATGTCTATGCTGCACGGTAATTATTTTTCTTTCTTCCTCCCTAAAATATCGAGTTGTTCCGGGAGACCTTTGATATAAAGATCTTGTTTAGCGTAAGGGATCTCAATATTGTTTTCGGCAAATTTCTTATAAATAGCATCGTTGAGGCTGTCCATGGCCCTACCGCGCAGTTCCGGATCATCGATCCAGCAGAGTAATTCAAAATCCAGGCTTGAAGCACCGAAAAGTCTGAATCGCACCCTTGGTTCGGGTATCCTGCAGACATGGGGGTCTTCATTTGCTATGGTATGCAGGATTTGGCGAACAAGATCGATATCAGAGCCGTAAGCGACTCCCACCTTTAACCGTATCCGCAGTTTCTTTGACGGCCCTCCGGACTGGTTGATAATGGTAGTATTGCCTATGATGGAATTGGGGATGGTAATCTCTACATCGTCTCGTGTAAGAATACGGGTGCTGCGCAGGCCGATATGGGTCACCTTGCCACGTTCGCCGCGATCGAGAACGACATAATCCCCTACTTTATACGGCGTATCCGCCAGAATAAAGACACCGGAAAAGAGATTGGAGAGGGTGTCCTTTGCCGCAAACCCCACAGCGATACCGGCAATTCCTGCCGATGCGAGCCAGGCTGTCATGTCTATTTTCCAGATGACGAAGATCGCATAGATGCCGCAGCCGAAGATAAAGACCTTGGCGATATTGTCAAAGAGCGTCAGGGTACGGTTTTGGACAAACGTATAGGTGTTGGCGAGTCCGGCCAGGCGTTTGAGCACGAGTGTTGCCAGCCGGATAAAAAAAGTCACCCAGATGATAACCCCTATGGATCGAATACATCGCGCGGAAAAAAGGGAAAGGTCATGGGAGAGGGGCATAATATTAAGCCCTGCAGAAATACCTGCCGCGAGAAGGGTATAATAAACGGGAGTACGAAGGAGCGTAACGATCTGATCGTCGAATTCGTATTTCGTTGCTTTTGTTACTCGTATGAGAATCTTAAAAAGCAACCAGGTGAGAAATGAGGCTATGATAAAAGTGATGATGATGGTCAGTACGCCTTTTACCCAGACGTTGGAGGAAAAGACCGGGAGTAAGGGGTCGATCAAAGAAATGATTTTATGCTCTATTGTGGCTTCTTGCATGTTGATTTCCCAACCTAGGAGTTGATGGCCCCGCCTCAGGTGAATCCTGCACCGGCAGTACAGGCATAGCAGTGATCCCGGACCTGAACAGAGACTCCATCGGGAAGTTTTGTGGCTGTTGTTATATGGATTTTCTTGCCGGTATAAGGGAGGTCTGCCGCCTGGTTGAAATCACAATCGTAGAGATAGCCGTCCCAGGAGATACTGATCAGGGATCTGCACATCAGTCCGTCTATGGTTTCAGGGTTAAACCCCGAGTAGAGCCTTTCCATATACTGCATGAGATTGCCTGAGTCTTCCAGCCAGGATCGGAATCTGCCGAGTGGAATATTGGCGAAGGTGAAAAGGTTGGTGAATCGGATGTCCCAACGCCTTGCCAAATCCTTTCGGAATTTTTTTTCAGCCAGGCATTGGTCAACCGGCATGAAGGCACCGGTTGGATTCACTACCAGATTCAATTCAAGGCCGGTTCCCGGCAATCCGTACCCAGCGGCGTTAAGACGTTTCAACATCTCGATACTGTCTCGCCAGACCCCCTTGCCTCTTTGTGAATCAGCCTGATTGGCGTTGGTGGAAGGGAAAGATGCCGTAAAGACCACTTTGAATTCTTTGCACAAATCGAGAAGTGCCGAATATCGTCTATGGAGGAGAAGGACCAGGTTTGTTCGCAGGATAAGTTTATCGACCAGAGGGCGAATGTTTGTCAGAAGGTAGTCGAGATTCGGGACCAGTTCCGGTGCACCGCCTGTTATGTCGACGGTTTCGAACCGTATTCTCTTGGCGAAATCGATCACATCAACCATGGTTTGTTTGTCCATGATTTCAGTACGTTTCGGTCCAGCATCCACATGACAGTGCCTGCATGCGAGATTGCACAGCCTTCCGACATTGACCTGCAAGGTGCTAGTCTTTTCTCTTTGCAGATGAAGGTTGCGCTCTTTGAGCGTTGCTTCAAATGTTTTCACTCTAGGCCTTTTAAGGGTATGCAGGGTGTTAAGGACCTACATGGAGACCTTTTGGCAGTTATTGATCATCTGCACTCCATGAACCAGCGATGCCCCGCCGCGGATGGCACAGGCAACGTGGATCGCTTCAGTCATCTCGGCTTTATTCGACCCCTTCTCCAGACAAGCGGAGGTATAAGCGTCTATACAGTACGGGCACTGTACGGTATGGGCAACCGCCAGAGCTATCAAGGCTTTTTCCCGTTCAGTCAGCTCTCCTTCGGCAAAGACCGAGGCATAATAATCAAAGAATTTTTTTGCCATTTCCGGCGCCTCTTGACCGATGTCGCCGAATTTTGCCAGATCAGATGGGTTGTAGTAGGTTTCCATTATGCTCCTGAAATGTGAGAGATGATTAGATCTTAAAATGAAGTTCCACAGGACAATGATCCGAGCCCATGATGTCTTTAAGAATCATTGCCTGGTGCACTTGCTGTTCATGGGCCTTGTCCACACAAAAATAATCAATCCGCCAACCGATGTCCTTGGACCGGGCGTTAAAACGGTAGCTCCACCATGTGTAGTGGCCCGGATCCCGATTGAACATCCTGAAAGTATCAACAAAACCGGCCTGAAGGAATGTGTCCATCCAGGCTCGTTCTTCCGGAGTAAACCCGGCATTCATTGTATTCTTTTGTGGGTTTTTCAGGTCAATCTCTTTGTGGGCGACGTTGTAATCTCCACAGATCACCACAGCCTTTTGTTGTGCCAAGTTCTTGGCAAAGGCCAGGAATTTTTCGTTGAACCGGAGTTTGAAATCCAGCCGTTTCAATCCATCGGCGCTGTTGGGAAAATAGGAACAGATAAAAAAGAAATTCGAAAATTCCAAAGTTAATACTCGGCCTTCACAATCGAATTCCTGCTCGCCTATTCCTTCAAGAACGCGTTTCGGCTGCAGCCTGGAATAGATTCCAACCCCTGAATACCCTTTTCTTATCGCACTGTGCCAGTAAGACGAGTAACCAGGTACAGTTTTTAAGGCAGTAGAAATTTGATCTTGTTGAGCCTTAGTTTCCTGGACAGCTATGATGTCGGCATCGAATTTCAATAAGATGTCGATAAACCCTTTTTTTTCAACGGCCCTAATCCCGTTAACATTCCAGGAGATGAATCGTTTGATACCATTATCCTTGACAGGGGTTGGGGTAGGTGCGCGCCGGGGAATGACATCTCTTTTCGGGCAGCTCGTATCCAGAGGACAGACGTCGCAATGGGGGCTGACCGGCCGGCAGACGGACTGGCCGAAGGCGACAAGCAGGGAGTTGACGGTGAGCCAATGCTTGGCCGGAAGTTTTTTCCTGAGCGCCATCTCCGTTTCCAGAGGAGTCTTGGTCGTCACGTATTCCCAGATATTCATGATTCTATGAACATGGGTGTCGACACATATGGCAGGTTTACCGAAAGCTATGGTAACTACCAGATTTGCCGTCTTGCGTCCGACACCGGGAAGCGTGAGTAATTGTTCCACAGTATCGGGGACTTTGTCGTCGAACTGTTTCAATGCTTCCGGGAGACGGGTCAGGTATGCCGCTTTATTTTTATAAAATCCTACAGGATAGATAAGTTTTGCGATTTGCTTTTCAGAGAGACTTGCCAGTGACTGCAGGTCCGGGGCTGAGGAGAAGAGCCTGGCGGAAGCAGCGGCAGTGATATCGTCCTTTGTCCTGGCCGACAGGATTGTAGCAACCAGAACTTTAAAAGGATCCCGAGTTTGAACGGCGATCAGGTCGACTATCGGGACCTTTTTGTTTTCAACTTCTTCGGCGACAGTTTTAAGAAAGACATCGATATCGATGTTCATAGGTTTCAGACATTGGATGTAAATGTTAGTACCTTGAGCCACTTGCAAAAAGATCTTCTCAGAGTCTCGCCAGCTCACTTACCGGCCCAAACTCCGCGTTATGCTCAGAATTCTATCCTCTAAATATCAATTATATGCCTGCGGTAGAATTTTTCGCATGCCTTGATTTTGAACGAAAATCCTCCTTTTGCAAAAGGCTCACCTTAGAAATTCATTTCTTGTTTTTGAGAATGAATTTCGTGAAGGTATTTATCCAGCTCTTTTCCGCTGGGCTTATACCCCCTTGTGGGGTGTTAGTTGGTTGCGCAAGGCCTCATGAACCCTGCAGGGCAAAATCATAAATAACGATTTACGCTTTTAACTTGCAGGGACAAAATCTTTTCAAGACACCGCCAATAATTCTTATTTGAAAATTTTCAAAAACATACCGGTTATTTGATCAACAGTCAACCTTAACCTGAGAACCTCTGTGTCCGAGGCAAGGCAGCTACACGAAAAGCTTAAAATATCGAATTGTTATTAAAAATTATCGCTTGTGTCTTGCAAATAGATTGGGGAATTTGTAGAATGTTGATAACACAAGAAAATAACTTTGTAAATTTGTTGATTTTAAGTTTTACGCTTTGGAAAAGGAGCAACTGCAGGTTGGAAAGCCGGGTCTTTACCCTTCGATTCTATAAAGAATTATTGCTTTGATATCAAGATCTTTGAAAAGGAGTATGGTTTTGAATTGCTGCTTGAGTTTTGGTTAAGTTTTTGTTATGAAAAATGAAAAAGGATCGAAACCTGATTCTCTACGCAGAGCGACCGATTAACCGGAAGACAGGAAACCGGGTTTTAAAAATGTTGCGGCGATTTTCTTCCAATAGCTTGGTTTGAAGAGACATTACAGCAATAGAAAAGAAGGTATTTTGGGGAATATTCATTGCAATATTAATATATTCTGTAGATTGTAACAGCAATGTTCTTAGGAAAGTCGAGTCAAAGCCCACTGCTGTTGCTTAAAATGGATTCATGAAGGGTCTTTTGGCCGGGTTTGGTGCTTGAGGCAGCTCGCCCCAATAGCTGATTAGAGTTTCCAGGTTTTTCCGTTGACCAAAATGTCTTTGTGCAGTATCAGATTATTTCTCTATCAGATAAAAGTGGAGATCGGGCGTTTGGAACAGAGTCGATTTCGAAATTTATTTCTTTTGAAAAAAGTCCACCTGCCAACGGTTCAGTGTTAAGATGAGTTGTAGTATCTTTTTACCCTAAGTTCTTGTTTGCTTTTTACGAGTTTGTCATATTTCATATTTGCAACAGGAGATAAGGAATGGATTTATCATCCGGCGGCATAGCATCGATGATTTTTAAACCTGTTATTCGTGGTGAACTCGGACAGTTATCCCTCGACGGGCAGATGTTGAGTGTTTTAATGGCCCTTGATGGAAAAATGACCATTGAGCAGGTGGCGCAAAAAGTGGGGATTAACCTGGCTGATATCCGTCAGGTGATAACAAAACTTAATAAACTTAATCTGGTTGAGAGTATCGAAAGGGCAGTCAGCCTAGCCGATCAAGAATTTATGGAGTTTCTGGTAGCAAAAATGTCGGTTGCCATTGGACCGTTGGGAGAGATAATCGTTGAAGATGGATTAGAGGAGCTAGGTTTTACTCGAAATAATTTTCCTTCACTACGAATTGCTGAACTTGTTAATTATTTGTCTCAGGAAATTCAGCGGGAGGACAAACGGATAGATTTTAAGCAGGCAATGCTTAGAAAAATTAAGGAAAAAGGGTACTGAGATTACAAGTTGCCTGAAATAAAGTCGGTCTTGTGTGATAGATGACTCGTTGGCGAAAAGGACGTTCAGCCCAGGAGAATGTGAAGACGAGCGATTCAGTAGTACAAATTACTGATAAGGAGTGTATCTATGATAGTCAATTGTGATAAGTGTAGTCTGAAATATAAGGTCGATCCTGAAAAAATAACAGGTGACCAGGCACGATTGACGTGCAAAGGATGTGGTAATGTTATTATCGTCCATAAACCGGCGGCTGATGATTATACAACTGTTACCGAACCTTCGGACCATACCTTTGAGACTTCCGAGAATGAGACTGCACAATCACTCTATGATCCGAATGCCGCAAAAACAGAAGAGAAAGTAGTCTTTGACCAGAAAAGATCGGGCTTGGGATTGACCGCTAAGGTGATTATGTTGATGCTCTTGGTCAGTCTTTTGCCCGGAATCGCCTACTTTGCCGTTACCTTCAACCAGACCAATGAACGAATTAGGCAGGAAACCAGCAACTTCGGCCTCCAGGTCACCGGAATTTTGACCGACGAAGTAAATGAATGGGTGGATAAAAATGTGCGGGTATTGAATACCATCGCGGAGTTGCCGCAAATTCAATCAATGAACAGGGCGGAACAAGAGATTGTATTGCAGGATGTCCACAAACAGTATCCATGGATGTATCTGGTGTTTACCCTTGATACCAATGGAATGAATGTAGCCAGAAGTGATAACGAAGAACTCAAGGACTACTCGGGAAGGCAGTATTATCTTGATGTTAAAGACGGGAAAAGTCTGGCATGGCAAAACCTGATTGGAAAGACATCACATAAACCGGCATTGGTCCTGGCAGTTCCCATAAAAAAAGACGGCAAACTTGTCGGCATAATGGCTTCGGCCATGACCCTCGATGCAATTACCAGAATCGTCGGCAATTGGCAACAGGGACAAACCGGATATGTTTTCATTGTCGATCAGAACGGCAAGGTCGTAGCTCATCATAACGAAAAATTCGTCCAGGAACAGAAAGATTTAAGTAATCATCCATTGGTGTTGGCCGCCAAAAAAGGTATTAACAAAATGATCGAATTCAAAGGGCTTGACGGAAAGGCTTCCATCGGATTTGCCAAAAGGACGGATCTCGGTTGGACGCTTGCCGTCCAACAGGATAGATACGAGGCTTTTGCCGCCTTGAAAAAGGCACAGACAACGGCCTTCTTGCTCTTTGCCGGAACTGTTATTGCAATTTTAATTATTGCCTATTTTGCCAGCCGGGCTATCGTAACACCAATCCGCAAGTTAACGGATGCCGCCAACCGAATCAGTGTCGGGGAGCTCTCTGTTGAGATTCAGAAATCATCACAGGATGAAATCGGAGATTTGGCTGATGCCATTACTCGTATGCAGGACAGCATACGGCTCTCTATTGAGAGACTCAGGCGGAAGAAGAGATAACGTGGGTGGTCATCTTAATTTTTACAGGGCATTTTCCTTTAGGAACAGGACTTGCAAAAAAGGATCCTGATGTATTGTTGGATTGGGGAAATAGATGATTAGAAAAGTCCTCTTTGTCGACGACGATCAGATAATGTTGTTGGCCCTTAAAAAAAGGCTGGCAAAATACAATGATACCTTTTCCATGATACTTGCGGAAGATGGGTTTGATGCGGTCCGCAAGCTCAAAGAAAATACGGTTTCAATGGTTGTCCTGGATTTAAAAATGCCGAGGATGGACGGAGTCAGCCTTTTAAACCATATTTCCGATAAATATCCTGATATACCGGTAGTAATCATCTCCGGTTATCGTACAGAGGAGATGCATAATCTTGCCAAAGAAAAAGAGGTTGTCGCTTATATCAGTAAGCCCTTTCAAGTTGATGACCTGGCAAAAGTCATCTTGGCTACTCTACGCAAGGAGGCTGAAGGAGGTACCCTCCATAATGTCTCGCCCGTTGTGTTTTTGCAGCTCATGGAGATGGAATCTCGAACCTGTACAATTCGAATTATAAACAGGACCTCTGATAAAGGCGGAGTCCTCTTTTTCAATAATGGAAAACTTTTTGATGCCCGTGTTGAGCAGGTAAAGGGTATTAAAGCAGCCTATATCATATTCACGTGGGAGGACGTGACCCTCTTTATCCGGAATGAATGTCCGGTGACAGTCAATGCAATCAACAGCAGTCTTCAACCCATCATCATGAAGGCTGTCGGAATGAAAGATGAGCAGATGTCCGGGACTATAGATGAAGATGAACTCGACGAACAGTCCTTTATTTTTGAAAATGAACCAATAGAAGATGTTTCTGAACCTATTGATGATATGCCGCTGGATGAAGAGAACGATTCTCTTGAAGATTTGGAACTACCTCCCGAGGTCGTTGCCTCCCGACCTGATCCCGCCGAGGTCGTTCCCTCTGCACAGGAACCTACAGAGGCAGCTGACTCAGAACAGGATGAAAAACTTATAATTGACGAGGTTCGCAATTTACTTTTAACTCAAATTGGGGATAAATGCGGTTTGCAGGATATATATCATGATAGTCACGCAGACCCGATCCTTGAATCCATTTCTAAGTTGGGAGATATGTTTAATTTCGGTCGCTTTAAAATGGGATACGTTGATCGAGGTCTGTCAGCCGACGAAATTTATATTCCTGGAGAACCGGCGATCGTCATTAAAGTCCGTCCGAAATGCCCGCAGGATAAAATAGTGAATATCTTAACTACGCATTTATGATATTATTATTTTCCGGTCGGTTGGTTGAAGATCAACACAGGCTCCTGTTTGTGTCGGTAAACCATTACGGAGAGTTAGGTAATTATTGGTTATGAAAGATCTTTTCCATGATATTCTCGAAATGGATGACGTTCATGGAGTTGTTCTTCTTTCTGAAAACGGAAAGATCCTCTTCGAGTCCCTTGACGGTGGGAAATTTAGCCCTCAACGCAGCCAATCCAGCTGGAAGGTTATAATTGATTCCCTTGGTGATTTTCGGGAAATGGATCTCGTCTACGAGAACGGCCGATGCTATCTGCGTCGGACTGAAAGCGGTTATCTCATGATCAGTATGGGGAGGACGGTCTCTGTTGCAATGGTCAAATTGAGTTGTGATATTATTCTTCCCCAGTTAAAAAAAGCAAAAACAGGAGGGCTCAGGTCGTTTTTTAGACGGTAAGTCCTTCCCCCTTTCCACTTTAACTCGTAAAGAATCCAAGAAGGCTCTAAAAAGACCAAACTTCTGAAGATGCATTTCTACCGTCAAGATTTCCGATGTCTGCCTCAAGTTTGACTATCATGCCTGGATTCGCCTTCCGATCATGCTCTTCCGGGAACGTTATCTGGGGGGAAATTTCCAATACGAGCCAACTGCGGAGAAATTGCTGGCGATATCGCAGACGAAATTGCAGGTCGGTCATCCTATAAGAATCTTGGGTTGTAAAATAATTATCCATTTCATAGAGTATGGCCTTTTTCTGACTGATTATTTGATAAAGTCCGAAATCTAAAGAGTGCGGAAGGCCATTTCTTCTCTGGTACCAATCAGCTTTGAGCGTGGTTCTGAAAAGCCAACGGTTTGAAAAGTCATGATCAAAGTCGTAGGAGATGATATCTTCCAAACCATCATCTGAAAGATAACGTACCCGATTGATAAAACGACCTTGCCAGGAACCCATCTTATCGAGGTGGCGATACCGGAATTCTCCGTATACATAATGAAAAGACGCTCCCACCAATGTGGATATGTTGTTTCTTTCTCCTTCCTTAAAGAAATATTGCAGGGCGGTGGTTATTTCACGGTTTGTTTGGCCCTCATGGCTGGGGGAGGCTGTAAGGGGATTTTGCTCGGTGGCAAAATCTTTATCGTTAGAGGCGGAAATTACCAGGTTAAGTTTTTTGCTGAGATGGGGAAGATCTATTCTGCCGCTTATGTCCGGTTTTATCTCAAACGAATCGTTCTTGCTGTAACCCAGACTCAACTTTACTCTCAAATATGTTTTATTTGACTCGCTTGTCGCTCTGGCATCATTAAAGAAGTCATCCAGCCATGTTGCAGCATTGAGAACGATTTTTGATGCTTTTTGTTGTGTCGAATCAAGCAGAGCAGGATTATTGGCCTCAGGAGCCACCCCCTTGTCCTGGCCCTTGGCGAAATCGGTAAGGAAGAAAAGTGTTATAGTGCAAGTTAGAAAAAGAATAACCGCATGGGGTATCCAAACCGAATGAAAGGATAACGTTGAAGCGAGCGATGGGGCTTCGGTTGATGTCATAGTATTTTCCTTCCCTTTGCTGATTATACACAGCGTCAGAAGTGCTCGCTCATGCAGCGTCGCTCGCCGTAGTGCCTACTCACGTACTATCCTTACGCTGCGTGGGCTCTTCGCTTGACTCCTTGCCTAATGAGCGTCTCACACTTACGTGGCTATGTATAGTATTCAGCTAAGTATAGTAGATGGAGGAAAAAATCACAGTACTGGAAGTGAAAAGTGATGAAAAAATAGAGAAAAGATAAAGGTGATGGCGGTGATCCGGTTCTCCTTCTTACACCGTCTGCAAGCGAAGGAGAACCGGAATATCTATTTACGCTTTCCAGAGGCCATGCAGATTACAGTATTCCCGTGCAACGACCTTCTCTGCGGACACCGGAAAGAATGCCTTCGGTTTGTCTCCCGGCTTGAGAAAGGCAATATGCGTTTTATCATCAGCGATAAGTTCTATCCACTGAATATAATGGGTGTCGATCATGGGATGTTCGATTGACCCCACGGTAACCATCCATCCGTCCCCGGATTTTGTGACGACAGGAACATGTTTTTCAACAGCGGCATCGGTAGTATTTTCCTTCAGTAAAACCATATCCTGTCCACAGCAGCTCAGCGGGCCGGCAGCACCGTTTAAGACTTCGATAATATTTCCGCAGACATCGCATTTGTAGACTTGAAGTCTTTCAGCCATAATATTCCCTCCTTAGTTAGTTTTGTTGGCTACACCAGGTAATTCCACAGGCGGCTTCCCGGCAAGAATATACCTTCTGGAGGCCGTTTTGCGGGGTTGTTATATAACTCGTTTCCATCCGAAAACGACGCTTTTCACCTAACTCGTCGTTGCGCTCAAAATTTTATCCTCGGAGGTAAGCGGAGACTCCGATATCAATTATATGCCTGCGGTAAAATTCTTCGCGCGTCTAGATTTAGAAGAAAATCCCTCGTTTCAGGATGGAAACTAACTAAAAAATTGTGATGATTTATGATACGGTTCAGTTCATTTTGACATAGTTGATCGCGTTGAAAATTTCCGGCAGTAGGTCGTGGAAACGTCAAACTCAACCCTAAAGGTCGTTCATTATTTATCAGGCTTGTTCATCTGGATCACAGATACGAGATTCATTCATGATAGAGTATGAATTTCCGAATTGCAACCTTCGAGCATAAAATATCTGGACAGCTTGATCTTTCACTGATACAAAAAGATTACCGGCTCGATGGTCTATGGCTATGGTTACAGGAGCTATTTCTTTTTTTGGATACTACCAAGAATTGCAAGATATGGTATTGATTATTATTGCCGCAACCAGATCTTGTCAAGGAGATTTTGTCCCTTAAATGATCCTGGCCCACTACATCCAACTCTGGCTTGTCTTACGTCAAATGTGAGTCTCCTGCCGACATAACGTACTGTTCAAACAAAAAGGAGGAAGAGATGAACGGAAGAATTTTATGGATAGGTCCGTCGGTTGTCTTATCCATGTTGCTGATGCTATTTTCCACTGTATATGCGGCAACCTATGAGCATGAAATAAAGATTCAAGAGATATTGTTTTCCTGGAATGTCGATGGCAAAAATCTTGATATTAAATTGGCGGCTCAGACAAAAGGATGGGTTGGCGTAGGATTTAACCCAACTATGCAAATGAAAGGCGCGAGATTTGTTCTTGGGTATGTCGTAGATGGTAAGCCTGTCATCTCCAATCAATTCGGAGATGCTTATACCCACCATGAACCTATCGAAAATCTGGGGGAGAAGAGTGGTGTGAAACTGATAAGAGGTATGGAAAAGGGGGGCGTCACGACCATGGAATTTACGATTCCATTAGCTCCTCCCGGTGCAAATGGAAAAAATATCGATCCCAACGGGATGACTACCGTCTTACTTGCCTATGGGCCTGATTTTGATAGCTTCATCTTTAAACATAGATTCCGCGTAAGACTCAATGTGAATTTGATGACTGGTAAGTATTCAAAATAATAATAAGAATATCTTTGTGCGCATTATACGTTTTTTTAATATTGACCGGATGCTGTTGTGGTTTCGACTCGTCAAAATGCCGGTATGCCTGTTGGTGGCTTTTTCTGCTTTATTTGGATCGGTCTTGGCCGGGTTAACTAGCGGCGCAAGTATTTTGTTGATAAGCCTGGGCATGTTATGTCTTGCCTGCGGTGGTGCCGCCATGAACAGTCTGCAGGAAATCTGCCTAGATGCTTCGATGGTCCGAACTAAAGATCGACCCCTGCCAAAAGGTCTTATTGGTATCGGCCCGGCCCTGGTTCTTGCCGTGTTTTTGATCCTGTCCGGACTCTTGATCTTATTCCAGGCCTCTCATCTCAAATTAACGGTGTTTCTCGGCTTGGCGGCCGTTATCCTGTATAATCTTGTCTATACAAATTTAAAGACAAAAACGGTGGCTGCAATAATCCCCGGTGCGGTCAGCGGGGCTTTGCCTCCTTACATCGGCTGGACGGCGGCAGGTGGAGATCCGCTAGCAATATCGGCTGTACTTTTAGGGATTCTTTTCATTTTCTGGCAGTTGCCGCATTCTTTGCTCATCCTATTGCGCTACCGTTGCGACTATTTAACAAACGATATGCCAAGTCTGGTCAAAAAAGTACCTGAAGCGACATTGAAGCGTCTGTTTCTGATTGGGATTGCCGCCTTCATAGGTGTCCTTATTCTTTTTACTCAAATTATTGCAGGGTTTACCGTCGGTTTCAAAATAGCGATCTGGATCAGTGGCCCGCTTCTTTTTTTACTCTTCTTAATTCAGCTGTATTGCCAGGATAAGAATAGTTATTATTATTTATTTATCCAGTTGAACGGCTACCTCTTTTTTATCATGGTACTTTTTATCAGTGAGAGATTGTACTTGAGCTGAAAAAAGTTTTTCTCCTTGATGGCAATTGATGCCATTACACATGCTCTTTTAGGGATATATCAGAACGTAATTAATTGAGTTTCGAGTGGAAAAATGGCTGACAAGGTAAAAACAAAAAAGAAATGTTGTGAAAAATTTGAAAAAAAGGGGACGCGATGTAAGAGTTGCCCTGATGCATCAGTAAAAAGCAGCAAAAAAGCAAAAAAGAAAAAGTGATGACATTTAAAAAAACTCGGCACTAAGAATTTATCTCTGTTCAAATATATGTTTTCGAACTTCAAGGGCATTTTTACAGGGTCGTGTTTATTCTCAGGAGGTACCACATATCCCGGATATACTGAAATCGGTGAAGATATGTGTTTTGTTTGCGTTGTTTTTTACCTCAACTATTTCCACTACAGTGGTTACCAATAAATCAATATGAGAAAATTTCTATACATGGAGAAATGGTGCTGGATTAAATAAAAGGATAAGTGTTAAGGAGAGCTGAGATGATGACAAAAAAGATGAAAAAAGCGTTGAACAATCAAATAAATGCGGAACTTTACGCATCGTATCTTTATCTGGCGATGTGCGCCTGGTTCGAATCTCAGGGGTTGACTGGTTTTGCAAGTTGGATGCGGGTCCAGGTTCAGGAAGAGATGTTCCATGCAATTAAAATATTTGACTATATTCATCAGCGTAAGGAAGAGGTAGCCCTTGAGGCAGTGGCAAAACCGGAATCGCGTTGGGAGTCACCCCTGGCAGTAATAGAAGGTGCCGTAAAACATGAACAAAAAGTTACGGGCATGATCAATGACCTGGTAAACTGTGCCATTGATGAGCACGATCACGCTGCCAATCAATTTCTCCAATGGTACGTTGCCGAACAGGTTGAAGAAGAGGCAAGTTTCGGTGCGGTCCATGACAAATTGCGTTTGGTCGGCAACGACTCTGCTGGCCTTTTTACCTTGGACCTTGAGATGTCGAAGCGTGTTTTTGTGCCGCCTGCTGCTGCGTGAGTCAGAAGAGAGGGAGTGGAGGTGTTACACGACAATCCCCATGGGAGGAGGCCCCTTGGGGATTGTCTTTTTTCTTTGAGATAGAGGTAAGAACACAACTCTCCCTCAGGTGGTTGCTGCAATCTTCGGACGGGAATGGTCCGTTTTGATTTTTTATTTCAATAGATTAAATGGGGCTTGCGGACCGTTATGTATCCTGAGAAGATCAATTATATTTGCTAAACGTCTCTTTTTCCGCACCACAGAGGGGACAGATCCATCCTTCGGGAACATCCTCCCAGGCTGTCCCTGGGGGAACCTCATTGTCCGGATCTCCGATCCGGGGATCATAAACATAACCACAAGGACATTCCCATTTTTGCATTGTTTCCTCCTTTGTATGGAATAGGGATAAAAAAAGACAAGGAACTGACGACTTACCCATTACGGGCGATGATCTCTTTTGCCGGAAGCAGGGCGGTGGCGGTTGCAGCAACGATATTGCCGGCAAGGCCCGGGCCGTCTCCTGCCATAAACAACCCTTTGACGGCGGTCTCGAGTTTCGTATCGGTTTCGATCTGGGTGGCAAAAAACTTAATTTCCGGAGCGTAGAGCAAGGTTTCATCGTTGGCCACACCGGGAATGATATGATTAAGTTGTTCAAGGCCGTCCAAGAGATTGGTCAGAATCCTCTCAGGCAGGGCCATGGCGATGTCACCGCAGGTAACGTTTAGAAAGGTGGGTTCGATAAAACTGTTTCTGATCCTGTTCCAGGTGGACCGGCGTCCCCGTTTCAGGTCACCGTAGCGTTGGAGGATCGGCTTGCCTCCGCCAATCAGGGAAGCCAATTTTCCTATAGACTCCCCGTAGGCTCTGTTGTCTTCCACCGGATCCGTCAATACGACTTTGGAAAGAAAAGCGAAGTTCGTATTTTCCGACTTTTTATGCATGTAGGCATGACCATTGACACAGACAAAATTCTGATAATTTTCCAGGGCCACGAACCCGCCGGGATTGGTACAGAAAGTGCGTGTTTGATCGTCGTACTTGTTCGTTCTGATAAAAAAGGTCGGATCATAGATCACAGAGCAGAGATCCTGCATGATTTCGTTATGGACTTCAACTCTGACACCGACCTCGATGCCGCGCTGAGAGAGCCTGATCCCATGCTGTCTCGCTATGCCGCTGACCCATTCGGCTCCCACCCGGCCTGGAGCAACAATAATATTTTTGGCCGAGTATGATCCTTTATCGGTTATAATTCCGGTTGCTCTTCCATTATGAACAACGATTTGGGTGACTTCTTCACCGGCATGGAAAGAGACACCCTTTTTTTTGATGTAATCTTCCATTTCGGCGATATGAGACGGGAGGTTTTCGCTGCCGAGATGTTTCTGCTTGATGATCAGAAGTTCAATGCCGTTTTTTCTCGCCAACCTGCGAATTGCTTTTGCCTTGTCCATATCGGTTGGATAGACAGGACCATCCATGCCGAAGTGGTTGAAGATTGCCTCGGTCTCATCGATAAGGAGTTTTGCCTCCGAGGCGGACATGAACTGGGTGAGGTCCGTTTTGCCTAACTTATGGATAAAGTTAAGTTTTCCGTCGGAAAAAAGACCGGCCCCGCCGATCCCGCAGAGAATATTGCAGGGATTGCAATGTTTGCAACCTTTTTCGCCCATGGGACAAAGACGTTTTAAGGAAGGTTTCCCTTTGTCAATGAGCAATACCCTTAAGCCGGAGTTCTCTCCCAGATAGTAGGCGGCAAACAGGCCGGCCGGTCCACCGCCCACTATAATAACATCGTATGTGGTTGCTTTTTTACCCATTCTTACTATTGAGGGATGCTTGATTGAGTTCTCTACTCCGCTGCGGCAGCAGGTACCTCAGATTTGTTGCCGGCTACCGCAAGGCCGAATCCCATACGGAGTTTTGTGTCGATATCTACACACATCTCGGGATGGTCTGTAAGAAATCTCTTGGCGTTTTCCCTTCCCTGGCCTATTCGTTCATCATTGTAGGAGTACCAGGCGCCGCTTTTATCGACGATATTATTATCCACTGCCAGATCCAGGAGATCACCGACCTTGGATATTCCTTCACCATAGATAATGTCGAATTCCGAAGACTTAAAAGGCGGGGCGACCTTGTTTTTTACAACCTTTACTTTGGTCCGATTCCCGATGGCTTCCTGGCCGTCTTTGATCTGACTGATCTTTCTGATGTCAAGACGCAGGGAAGAATAGAATTTCAAGGCATTGCCGCCGGTGGTTGTCTCCGGATTACCGAACATCACCCCGATTTTCATACGGATCTGGTTGATGAAGATCAGGACGGTGTTGCTGCGGTTGATGACACCTGTGAATTTTCTCATGGCCTGAGACATAAGCCTTGCCTGGAGACCGACATGGGCATCTCCGACATTTCCATCGATCTCTGCCCGTGGAACCAGAGCCGCCACCGAATCGATGACAATCACCTCGACCCCCCCGGAGCGGATCAGGATCTCGGCGATTTCCAAGGCCTGCTCTCCGTAATCCGGCTGTGAAATCAGGAGATTGTCGATATCGACACCAAGTCGTCCAGCGTAACTGGTATCAAGGGCATGCTCGGCATCTATGAAGGCGGCCGTGCCGCCTTTTTTCTGGGCTTCGGCAATGACATGCAGGGCAAGCGTTGTCTTTCCCGATGATTCCGGCCCAAATATTTCCGTCACTCTGCCTGTTGGAAAACCACCCACACCAAGGGCGATGTCGAGACTCAGGACTCCCGTTGAGATCGCCGGCACGCGTTCGACGACCTTTGAGCCGAGACGCATGATGGAGCCTTTACCGAACTGGCGATGAATCTGGTTGATCGCATTGTCGACGCTGCTGGTTTTGTCCTTATGAGAATCGGTTGTTGCCATTTTTTTCTCCTGAGAATGCTTTTGGAATTATCTACCTGTTTTTTGCAAAAGATATTTTCGTATGAGGTTTAACCCGGTATAGGCGGTGATCTCTTGGATCTGATCACGGTTTCCGGAAAATTTAAAGTGCAATACCTGACGATTCTCCGGGGTTATGAAGCCAAAAAAGACAGTACCCACAGGTTTTTCCGGCGTCCCTCCTTCCGGTCCGGCAATACCTGTAACCGAAAGACCGATATCGGCCCCGGTCTGCAGACAGATCCCTTCGGCCATCGCTTCGGCCACTTCCCGACTGACGGCGCCGTGCGCATCGATTAAGGCTTTATCCACATGCAAAGAGTTTATTTTCATGCTGTTGGAATAGGCCGTCACCCCGCCCAGGAAATAGGCGGAACTCCCTGGAATAGTTGTGATCTTGTGGGCGATAAGTCCGCCGGTGCACGATTCTGCCATGGCAACCGTCATATGGATTTTTAGTAAAAGTGCTCCTACCACCTTTTCCATATTTTCCTGATCATGTCCATAAACCGCCTCTCCCAGAAGCCTATCGATCTCCGAACAGGTATCATGAAAAAGCGGTTCGCAATTTTGGCTGTCTACATCCCTGACGATGAGACTCAGATGGACTTCAGGAAAGACAGGATAGTAACCAATGGCTACATTTTCGGCCAGATTCAAGGCGATAATACGGCAATTGACTTCCATTTCCGACATCTCGAAGATTTTGAAAAGCCGCCGGCAGGTGGCCAGGCGTGATTCCGGATACCAGGTAGCCAGTCTGGGGAGAACATGGTCGATGAGCAACTGCTCCATCTGACTGGGAATTCCCGGAAGGAAGAAGATCGGTTTGTGGTCGTGGATAAGTTGATAACCGGCCATTTTGCCTTTTGGATTCAAGGCCTCGGCACCAACTGGAAGCCAAGCCAATTTCTCAAGAGAACTGACGGTACAACCGGAAATCTCATCCAAATGGGCACGGATCTGGGACAGTATTTCCAGATTCGGCATTGTCGGCCTGTTCAAGGCGACGGAGACAGCTTCGTTGGTGAGATCATCGTCTGTTGCCCCGAGACCACCGGTGACGATGACAAAGTCAACGTTTTCGATTGCCCGTTTTAAAGCCTCGCCGATGAGAGAAGGTGAATCGCCGATTGTATGCATGGCGTGTATCTCATACCCTGCTTCAAAAAGCTGGCGCGCCGCAAATCCGCTGGTGGTGTTTGCAATTCTGCCAGAGGTCAATTCGTTGCCTATGGCTATAATTTCACCCTTCATGTGTTCCTTGTATACATTTACCCGAAACATTTGTCCCGTTGTTTTTCTCAAGTTCAACAAGGACAACAGAATTCATCAGGAGGTCTTCTCCTGAAAAGGACACGGGGATATAATTATCAGTAAAACCCTTTAATAAACCTTTCTCATCTCTTTTACCCTCAACCAGGACAGGTCTCATATCTCCTATAAATCTTGAGTAAAAGTCTTTCTTCTTTTGTTGACCAAGAGTGCGCAGGCAGGCAACACGTTCCTCTTTTACCGATCGCAGGACCTGTTTCTCAAAGGTCGAAGCAAGAGTGCCGGGGCGTTTGGAATAGGGGAAGACATGCAAATAGGTGCAATCAATTTTTTCCAGGAATTTGGCCGTTTGGGAAAAATGTGCTTCGGTCTCTCCCGGAAAACCAACCAGTACGTCTATACCTATGGCGGCATCAGGAAGATATTGCCCCACGAGATCAATTGTTTCGGCAAACTCTTTGGTTGTATAGCGCCGGTTCATCCGTTCGAGGATATCATCATCACCACTTTGCAGGGGAATATGCAAATGTGGCATGAGATTTTCCCTCTTGCTCATCAAGGCCAACAGACGGGTACTGATTTCCTGCGGTTCAATGGAGCTTAAGCGAAACCGGACATCGGGAATTTCGCGGCAAAGATCTTCAAGCAGGAAGGTGATATCCTTCCCTTCATTTAAATCTTTTCCATATAATCCAACGTGGATACCGGTGACAACAATCTCCTTGTGGCCTTCTGCTGCGAAAATGCCCGCCTGGCGTATCACTTGGTCTGCGGGTAGGCTGCGGCTGGGACCTCGGGTATAAGGGACAATGCAATAGGTGCAATAACTGTTGCAACCATCCTGGACCCGGAGAAAGGCCCGGGTGCGATCATTGAACCGTCTCACCGGAAGGTCGTTGATGATCACCCTATTGGTGATTTTTCCCACCAGCATGGAGAGATCGCAATCCTCTTCTTGCAGTGCAGCTGTTACTAAAATATGTTTATTGCCGTTGCCGACGATGCACAATGGCGTATTCTGGAGCTCTTTCATTTCCGCAAGTTCTTGCGCAGCCATTTGGGCGTGACAGCCTGTTACAACTATCTTGGCACGGGGATTCGTACGAATCGCTTTGCGAATAAGCTGCCGTGATTGAGCACCTGCCTTTCCTGTCACTGTGCAGGTATTGATCACAACCACATCGGCTGTTTCGCCAAACGGCACGACATGGCATCCCATCTCTTCAAAATTACTTTGGAATGAGGCTGACTCGTATTGGTTGATTTTGCAGCCCAGTGTAGTGATGGCGATCTTTTTCATGCAAAGGCTATAGTACCAGGTTCCCTGAGGTGTTTTTTCTTAGTTTCTGTTTTGTTTGATTTCTATCGAGCCGCTTGCAAAAAGTTCTTCTCGGAGTCTCGCTTGCTCGCTTACCGGCCCAAACTCCACGTTCTGCTCAAAATTTTATCCTCGGAGGTAAGCACCCTCCGGGCATAAACTCTGACTCCGATATCACATATATACCTGCGGTAAAATTTTTCGCATGCCTTGATTTTGAACCGGTAAGCATAGACTTCGAGAATCCTCCTTTTGCAAAAGGCTTTATCGTTATTCTTTTAGGATTACTCCGGAGCCGATAACCTCGCTGTTCCGAAAGATTACGGCAAATTGGCCAGGTGTTACGGCCCTCTGTTTTTCCTTAAATGTGATTCGGTATTTTCCCTTGTCAAGTTGGTTGATATGTGCCTCGGCTCCCCTGTGAGTGTACCTGATCTTCACCTGAAATCCCTTTCCATCCGGGGGTGCGCTGCCGCTTGGCCAATTCATCTTGGTGAGTACTATGCTATCTTTATAAAGGTCTTCTTCTTTGCCTACGACAATCGTATTTGTCTCAACCTCAAGTGCTAAGACATACCAGGGTGACGTATGAGGAAGGCCCAGGCCTCTTCTCTGGCCCACTGTATAGCGGAAGAGCCCTTTGTGTGACCCTAACGTCTGTCCGTTGTTTGTTCTAATCGGTCCCGGGCGGCATGCATTTGGAAAACGTTCTTGAAGAAAGTCACCCAGATCATCTTTCCCGAGAAAACAGACATCTTGACTTTCACGCCCTCTGAAATCCATAAATCCGTTCTGTTCGGCCAAGACATATGTTTCTTCCTTCGTCATATCTCCAAGGGGAAAGAAGACCCTGGACAGCTGTTCCCGGGTGAGGTGAGCCAGAAAATAGGATTGATCCTTGTTGGGATCTCTTCCTTTCATCAGGTGCAGGCTGCCATCTTTTCCCATGATACGAGCATAGTGACCGGTGGCGATAGCATCCATTCCTAAGCTCAGCATTTTTTCCAGAAGCAGCCCGAATTTAATCTCTCTGTTGCAGATCATGCAGGGATTAGGAGTTAGTCCGTCAAAATAACTTCTGGAAAAATAGGTAAGTACTTTTTCTTCAAATTGACGTCTCAGATCAATTACATGCAGCTTGATGCCGAGACGGGAGGCAATCTCCTGAACCCTTTGTTTTTGAACAGAGAAGTCCGGTTGCGCCAGATGCATAAAAAAGCCTTCAATATTATATCTATTTGTTAGCATAAGTGCGCATGCAGTGGAGTCAACGCCACCACTCATTGCAATGCCTACCCGTTTCCTTTCCACCACCCGCCTTGCAAAAATCGTTAATGGAAGAATTCTTCTACAGAAATTCTTCTCGTGGAAAATTGTCGACCAATGTCTTACAATAACCGACCATGAATGAAAAAGAAAGTGACATCGAGTATTCTCCCGTTATCCCGGAACTCCTTGCCCCGGCCGGTAATTTTGAAAAACTGGTGACTGCCGTTCACTACGGTGCCGATGCCGTTTATCTGGGAGGAAAAGATTTCAGTCTACGGGCAAAAGCCGGAAATTTTAACGCCGATGGCATGCTCAAGGCGGTGAAATATGCCCATGCCCATGGCGTGAAAGTCTATGTGACCGTCAATATTCTGGCCCATAACCAGGATATGGACGGGATCGAATCCCATCTTGCAATCGTAAAGGAATTGGACGTTGACGGTATAATCATTTCCGATCCGGGGATTCTGACAAAGGCCAAATCGATATTAACGGAGGTCCCGATTCATCTGTCCACCCAGGCAAATGTCACCAATTACGATGCTGCAGCTTTTTGGATACAGCAGGGAGTGAAAAGATTGAACCTGGCCCGAGAGTTGTCTCTTGCCGAAATACGACAGATACGGCAGAAGGTCGGCTGTGAACTGGAGGTCTTTGTGCACGGTGCACTTTGCATTTCCTATTCCGGGCGCTGCATGTTGTCCAACTATATGACTGAGCGGGACGCCAATAGGGGAAATTGCGCTCATCCCTGCCGGTACAGCTATGCATTGATCGAAGAGAAACGACCAGGTGAGTATTTCCCGGTGGAAGAGGACGGCCGGGGGACCTATATCTTCAATTCCAAAGACCTTTGCCTGCTGAACCGTCTGCCGGAGCTTGTTGCTGCTGGTGTGAATTCGTTAAAGATAGAAGGCAGGATGAAATCCATCTTTTACGTTGGCGGGGTGGTTCGCATCTATCGCGCAGCCCTTGACTATCTGCGCCGGTTGCCTTGGTCTGTCTGGAAGAGTCCGGAGCGGATCGAGATGCCGGAAATTTTCATGGAAGAGATCGTCAAAACCGGTACCCGGGGGACCACCGAGAATTTCATAGTCAAAAGACCCGGCAGCCAGGAGATGCTTTATCATACCTCGCGAGCCGTTCAGCCGGTGGAACCGGTGGCTGTCATCCGCAAGGCGGGTAGGCGCCCGTTGGTGGAGGTCCGAAACGTTCTTGAGCCGGGAGAGAAGATTGAATACATGGCTGCCGGTATCGATGTAGTGCCCGTGACTGTTGAGTCCCTGCATGATGAAAAAAAGGAATTAATTAAGAGGGCAAATCCCGGAAATCTTGTCTATCTGACTGCATCGCCATCATTGGAGTTTGCCGAAGAAAACGGGATGCTGAGGCGCAAAGCAGGTTGTTCGAGATGATTTTCTTTTTCCCCAGAGAGTCTCGGGAGAAGAGAAAAGGGGCTATAGCTAAGCTGAAAGGATCCAAACCCGCCTCCCCGGTTCTAGCCCGAACTTCTCATGATCGCTGTGTCAACTTGGAGACAACTTAAAAAGTGCAGTATATTTTGAGAAAATCCGTTTATTACCAAATTTGCACAGTGTTCACCAAAGGTGCCCTGAAAGAAATGCCCTTGGTACCGCCTGAACTGATGAGAAATCCGGATTAACCCGGGTTTCTCTCTCTGCCGGCTACTCGTAACCGCAAATTTTGCTGGAAAGAAAGGCCGAAAATGAATTTTACATTTGTTACTGCTTTCAAAATATTTTATTCTAGTTTATCTTAGTTCTTCAAGTTTTACAGAACTAAGAGTGTGATAACAAAGTTACAGAAAGCCAAGATCCATACCGACGCCTTTTCGTAACCGCTTCATAAAAGATCGGCCGATGAAATCGGCAACGGATCTTTTTGTCGTTTGAGAAAGACCGAAATGCATAGAGTTCGGCCATGTCGGTTGCCAGAACAACATTAACCGAGGATATATCATGAGCACTATTACAAAAGACGATTTCATCGAATCTATTGCCGACAGTCTGCAGTTTATCTCTTATTATCATCCTGTGGATTTCGTCAAAGCAATGCATGCCGCGTATCTTCGTGAAGAGAATAAGGCGGCAAAAGACGCCATTGGTCAGATTCTCATCAACTCGAGGATGTCCGCCATCGGACACCGTCCCATCTGCCAGGATACCGGTATTGTCACTTGTTTTGTCAAGGTCGGCATGCAATGCCAACTCGATACTGACCTCACTGTGCAGGAAATGGTCAACGAGGGAGTTCGACGTGCCTACCTGGATCAAAGAAATCCGCTGCGTAAATCATTGGTCGGGCCTCCTGCAGGAGAGAGAAAGAACACCAAGGACAATACTCCGGCGGTGGTTTACATCGATCTTGTCCCGGGCGATGGAATCGAGGTCTTTATTGCAGCCAAAGGCGGTGGATCGGAAAACAAAAGCAAATCCGTTATGCTCAATCCCAGCGACTCCGTCGTCGATTGGGTAAAACGTACTGTCCCCGTCATGGGTGCCGGTTGGTGCCCTCCAGGCATCCTCGGCATCGGTATTGGCGGTACCATCGACAAGGCCATGCTCATGGCCAAAGAATCCTTGATGGAGCCTGTTGATATGCCTGAACTTCTTCAAAGGGGGCCGTCCTCCAGGATCGAGGAGTTGCGTATCGAAACCTACGAGGCAGTCAACAGCCTTGGAATTGGAGCTCAGGGACTGGGAGGGCTCACAACAGTGCTTGACGTCAGAATCCGCGACTATCCCACCCATGCCGCTTCGCTCCCGGTGGCGATGATTCCCAATTGCGCCGCCACCCGCCATATTCATTTTAAATTGGATGGAACAGGTCCTGCCGTTCTCACTCCTCCTAAAATAGAAGAATGGCCGGAAGTTACGCTCGAAGCGGGAGATGATGTTAAACGGGTCTCTATTGAATCACTGACAAAAAAAGATATTGCCGAATGGAAAACCGGACAGACCCTCCTTTTAAACGGCAAGATACTTACCGGACGGGACGCTGCTCACAGGCGTATCCAGAATCTGTATGACAAAGGCGAACCGTTGCCCGAAGGCGTCGATTTCAATGGACGATTTATCTATTATGTCGGTCCGGTGGATCCGGTGGGCGACGAGGTGGTCGGTCCTGCCGGACCTACCACTTCGACCAGGATGGATAAGTTCACGGATATGATGCTGGAAAAAGCAGGACTCATGGGCATGATTGGTAAATCGGAACGCGGTGACGCCACAATTGCCTCAATCAAGAAAAATGGTGCTGTCTATCTGATGGCTGTAGGTGGTGCTGCGTACCTGGTCTCCAAGGCCATAAAAAAATCCAGGACAGTAGCCTTTGCCGATCTGGGAATGGAAGCCATCTATGAATTCGAAGTAGAGGATATGCCGGTTACCGTGGCCGTTGACAGTCGCGGTGAGGCCATTCATAAAACCGGCCCCACCTTCTGGCAGCAAGAGATTGCCAAAAGGAAATAGGCTCATCCAACTTCGATACGTCTTTCATTCAAAGGGTAACAAATTGACATAGTGTTCATGAGAAATCCAGGTTAGCGTATAACGGATCGGGGAGGATGATAGCCGGCGCGGGCAGTTGTGTTTGGCATCAAGAAGGACTCTTTGCCTATCAAGGTGCCGGGATTGGTGACAGAATTGCATCCAGTTTGGGAATCGTCCGCCAAGATGGTGCCGAATTTTCGTCTTCCGGTATCGATGAGGCCATCTTTGGTTTTGATATAGATGTTTCCGCCCAGAAATCTCAGGTTGGCAAATTTTGTTCCTGCTCCGAGATTGGTGTTTCCACCCAGGATGGAGTCGCCCAGATAGGCAAAATGTCCTGCCTTGGCATTGTCAAGAAGGATGGAATGTTTAACTTCGGTAGTATGACCGAGAACGCACCCTTTGCCACTCAAACAGTAACCTCGCAGATAGGCACCCTGGCGTACTTCCGAGCAGTCGCCGATGATTGCCGGCGATTTAATCATTGCACCGCTTTCGATCAAAACCCCTTGTCCGAGTTTGATCCGACTGCCCAACAGAACTGCCCCTGCCATGATTACTGTTGCACCGACGAGTTGTTCGCCGTTTTCCAGGACAGTAAGTTTGCCCTTGGTCGTATCGCCGTAGAATATTTCGATGTTACTGGATTTTATGAGCTTATTCTGGTGGAGGATAACGGTTTTTGCAGCAGGGATTCCCTCGCACAACAAGTCTGAATAAAAAACTGGGTATGAATACGAATCCATGTACTCTTTTAAGAGGTTCAGGGGGGTCCAGGCATAGTCTTCTAAGGGGAACAAATCTGGATGCTCGAAATTGGATAAGGTGAAAAAAGATCCGGCCGTCAACATGGGCTCTCTCCGTTAGATGTGTAAAAAAAAATCCTGTTTTCTATAACTTCCGATAGTATGGTGGAAAAAAGGGAAGAGTTCAAGAAAAAATGAAAAGTTGGAAAATTAGCTTGCGCTTGCCGACTTGACTTCATATAAGTCAGTGTTTAGTTTTTTCCAACTTTTTGCTAAATAAAAGAATTCGTGTACAATATAGGCGCAGGGGTAAGGATATTGAAGCAAGAAAAATGCCCCTCCCAAGTGTATGATGTGGCGTGATATATGACTGTTGCGTCAAATCATCATCTATGTCAGGAGGTCTGAGTGGAATACAGCGATTCATTAAGTATCGGTATGGATGATTTTTCCGGTAATGAAGATATGGAGATCCCCGAAGTTTTGCCTATGATGGCAGTCCGCGATGTGGTGATTTTCAACTATATGATAATCCCCCTTTTCGTTGGCCGGCCGAATTCCGTCGAAGCGGTTAATGAGGCTCTTGGGGCAAATAAGCTTCTTATGCTGGTTACCCAGAAGGATGCGACCAAGGATAATCCCGAAGCTGACGATCTTTATCGGATCGGTATGGTTTGCATGGTCATGCGTACCTTGAAGTTGCCCGATGGCCGTTTGAAGGTTCTGGTCCAGGCGATGTCCAAGGCTTCCATCAAGGAATTTATCCGTAAAGAACCATCATTCCAGGTCTCCATCGAAGTCATAGAAGAGGAAGATGCGGGTCCGGTAACCGTGGAAGTCGAGGCCCTGATGCGGGCAGTACGGGAGCAGACCGAAAAGATCATGTCGCTGCGGGGGATTCTGTCTGCCGATCTGATGATGATAATCAACAATATCGAGGATCCCGGTCGTCTTGCCGATCTGGTCGGATCCAATCTGCGATTGAAGATAGCGGAGTCCCAGTCGATACTCGAAGAGACAAATCCTGTCAATCGGTTAAGGCTTGTTAGCGAGCTATTGGCCAAAGAACTCGAAGTTTCCACAGTTCAGGCCAAGATCCAGAACGATGCCAAGGAGGAGATGAGTAAGTCTCAACGGGAGTATTATCTCAGGGAGCAGTTGCATGCCCTGCAGAAGGAACTCGGTGATACTGATGATCGCGTCCAGGAGATTGAAGAGCTGGAGAGAAAGCTGAAGAAAAAGAAGATGCCGAAATCCGTACGGAAGGAGGCGCAAAAACAGCTCAGCAGGATGGAGATGATGCACCCCGACTCCTCTGAGGCTACAATCATCAGAACCTATATCGACTGGATTCTCGATGTTCCATGGGAGAAAGGGACCCGTGACCGCCTTGACCTATTGGCTGCGAAACAGGTCCTGGACGAAGATCACTTCGGATTGGAAAGGGTTAAAGAAAGAATATTGGAATATTTGGCGGTACGGAAATTGAACCAGTCCACCAAAGGCCCCATCCTCTGTTTTGTTGGTCCTCCGGGAGTGGGAAAAACGTCGCTGGGACAGTCCATTGCCCGAGCCATGGGACGGAAGTTTCACCGGATATCCTTGGGTGGCATGCGTGACGAAGCCGAGATCCGCGGACATCGGCGTACGTATATTGGAGCAATGCCGGGGAGAATTATTCAGGGATTGAAGACCGTTAAATCCAACAACCCGATATTTATGATGGACGAAGTTGATAAGATCGGTTCCGATTATCGGGGTGATCCTTCTTCAGCCCTTTTGGAGGTATTGGATCCCGAACAGAATTTTGAATTCTCAGATCATTATTTAAACCTGCCGTTCGATTTGTCAAAGGTCATGTTCATCACAACGGCAAATATGAGCGATACCATTCCCAGTCCGCTTCTGGACAGGATGGAAGTGATCAGACTTGCCGGCTATACATTAGAGGAAAAGCTCGTTATAGCAAGGAGGTATCTTCTTCCCCGCCAGCTGAAGGAAAACGGGGTTGGAGCCAGCAAAATCAAGTTGGAAGATGAGACACTTACCCATATCATTACCCATTATACCCATGAGGCCGGTCTCAGAAATCTTGAACGCGAGATCGGAAAGGTCTGCAGAAAAGTTGCCCGTAAGCTTGCCGAAGGCGGCAAGGGCCCTTATGGCATCTCCATTCAGAACCTCGATAAATATCTTGGCCCGCCGAAATCCATCCCGGACTCCGAGATCGAAACTCTGGAACAGCCGGGCCTGGTTACCGGACTTGCCTGGACCGAAGTAGGTGGTGAAATACTGCATATCGAGGTGAACCTGATGCCGGGGAAAGGGAAACTGACTCTGACCGGACAGTTGGGTGATGTGATGAAGGAATCGGCTCAGGCTGCGTTGACCTATTGCCGGAGCCGGTCGCAAGAGATGGGGGTGGAGGAAGATTACTTTGATAAGATCGATATCCATATCCATGTGCCGGCTGGAGCCATACCAAAAGATGGCCCCTCAGCCGGGATCACCATGGCAACCGCTCTTTATTCCGCCATTATAAAAAAGAAATTGATCAAAGGGCTGGCGATGACCGGAGAGGTGACCCTGAGGGGACGGGTACTGCCCATCGGAGGTCTGAAGGAAAAGGCTCTGGCGGCGCTTCGGGCCGGTATAAACAAAGTCATTATCCCGGATCAAAACAAGAAGGATATCGTGGAGATCCCGGCCGATGTGCGGAAAAAGATGCAATTTTTTCCAGTAAAGGACATGGATGAGGTCGTTGGGATCGCCTTTGGAAAACCTGAAAAGAAGGCAGCAAAAGCTTCCAGAAAAGGATAACATGGCGTTAAAATGAACGTCTTGCAAAAGGGTTGACCCTGTATGCCCGGATGATAGGTTTTGATGTGTCGTTTACCCGTTCAAGGGGAATAAATGGCCGCCGGTTCCGCCCCGGTATTTCGGTTTTTAAAAGCCTACCTCATACGGATTTCTCATCAACACTGTGTCAATTTGTCTACACTCCAGGAAGAACATGACATTTCAACTAAACAAGTGCGTTGTCAAATTTACACAGTGCCCACCAACGGTCAGTCAAGACAGCGTCAGCTTACTTAGTTTTTTGGCAAGGACCAGATCTTATTCCCGTTCATTGCCAAAAACTTCGAATTTGACGCTGCTGAACTGACGAGAAATCCCGGCTAATCTGCAATGCGAATTCCATTTTCCAGGGGGGCCGCTGGTAGAGTAGCCCTTTTGTTCTTCTTGGCGGCAGTTGCCTTTGCCGGTTGGCTCCTCAGTTATGCTGAAACCAAAGGCCCCGTTGCTTCCTCTGAGTCCGTAATTGTCACAATTCCGCGTCGGAGTTCAGCATCCCAGATCGGACACATCCTTGCCTCAGCCGGCCTTATCCATGCCGATATCAGATTCTTGATTCTGGCAAAAATAACCGGATTGTCGAAAAAATTTCAGGCAGGAGAATTCCGGCTTGCTTTCGGGAAGAAGCCCGTCGATTTGATGCGCCAACTTTCCACAGCACTCCCGGTTGAACATCCGGTGACTATTCCGGAAGGGCTTCGTGCCGACGAAATTGCCGATATATTTTCCCAAGGAAACTGGTGCGATCATGATACGTTTCTTCATTTGATCCATGATACCCATTTTATTTCGTCTCTTGGCCTGGATGGTGTCACCGATCTTGAAGGGTATCTCTTCCCGGACACGTATTATCTTACAAGGATGTCCAGTAATGGAAAAAATATCATCAGGACGATGGTTCGACGTTTTCAGAAGGTCTGGAAAAGACTTACCAAGGAGGGGACGGGGGCACTCAGCCAGCGACAGACTGTTATCCTGGCCTCGATAGTGGAAAAAGAGACGGCCGATCCAGGGGAACGACCCATGATTGCAGCAGTTTTCTTAAACCGTCTACAGCTGGGAATGCGTTTGCAGTCCGATCCCACCGTCATCTATGGGATAAAGAATTTTTCCGGGAGCCTTACCAAGGATGATCTGGAACGATATACGCCTTACAATACGTATATGATCCCTGGCCTGCCGCCGGGACCGATCTGCAATCCCGGTAAGGGATCCTTGGAGGCGGTCCTTCATCCCGCCAAAGAACCCTATCTTTATTTTGTGTCGAAAAATGATGGGACACATAAGTTTTCCAAGACGCTTGCCGAACACAACCGGGCGGTATGGAAATATCAGAAAAAGGGAAGCGACAGATGAAGAAAAAACGATTGATGTCTCCAGGACAAAGAAGTGGTATGCTCTTTTAGTAAGTATTTACAGGTTTTGCGAAACGACTAATCCATTGAGAAAAGGTGAACTGAAGTGAAAATCGGGGTGGTTCAGACTAATCCGGTTATTGGTGATTTTACGGCAAACTGCAATACTATCGCAGCCAGGGCGCATGATGCGGCCAGGCAAGGGTGTCGCCTGGCAATTTTTCCCGAGATGGCCGTTACCGGCTATCCTCCCCAAGATCTTTTGGAACGGCCATCTTTTTTGGATGACCACGAGAACGCCGTTGCAAAACTCCTTGAAGTGTTGCCGAAGATAGACGTGATGTTCGGTTGTATCGAAAGAAGACACGGGAATCAGGGCAAACCATTATATAATGCCGTTGTTGTGGCAAGAGACGGCAAAATCATCTTCAGGGCCGCCAAACAACTTCTTCCATCCTATGATGTCTTTGACGAGACGCGGTATTTTGAACCCGGATCCCGATCGGGCCTCTATACCCTGGACGATATGACCTTCGGGCTTACGGTATGCGAAGATATCTGGCATGACCAAATTGGTGCATATGCCGTGGATCCGGTACAGGACCTTTTTACCACCGCCGAGAAGTTAAAGACCAAGATCGATATCCTGGTAAATGTATCCGCTTCTCCTTTTCAAAGGGGAAAAGAGACGACCCGGAATATAATATTCGACTCCATAACTTCCCGCTTTCATGTTCCTTTTTTCTATGTCAACCAAGTGGGAGGACAGGATTCTCTGCTCTTTGACGGACGGAGTACGGTGGTCGATCAAGACGGTCGGGTTGTGGGAAAAGGGGCCGGCTTTAAAGAGGATTTTATCGTTATAGATACAAAGACATGGCAAGGCGAAATTCATTGCCCGGTGCAGGAGGATGAAGTCGCAGCCATCCATGACGGACTGGTAATGGGGGTAAAAGACTATGTGGGTAAATGTGGTTTTCACCAGGTTGTTCTCGGTCTTTCCGGTGGGATCGATTCAGCGCTGACCGGGGCTCTGGCCGTTGAGGCGCTGGGTGCTGAAAATGTCATGGGTGTGGCATTGCCGTCCCCCTACAGCTCGGATGGATCTTTGGCGGACGCCCATGCCTTGGCTGAAAATCTCGGGTTCCGTTTTGAAGTTCTTCCCATTAGTGATTTGTTCGCCACGTATCAAAAGAGTCTTTCAGCGATATTCGCCGGGATGAAAGAAGATTTGACGGAGCAGAACATCCAGGCCAGGATTCGGGGAAATCTATTGATGGCCCTGTCAAACAAATTGGGACGATTGTTGTTGACAACGGGGAACAAAAGTGAAATGGCTGTCGGATATTGCACCCTTTATGGCGATATGAGCGGCGGTCTGGCAGTTATATCGGATGTACCAAAACAGCTTGTGTATGAACTTGCCCGATATATCAACCGGGAAAAAGAGATCATTCCGCAAAACTCCATCACCAAACCACCCACAGCCGAACTCAAACCCGACCAGTGCGATCAAGATGATCTGCCCCCTTATGACACACTTGATCAAATTTTGGAGCTGCATCTGGAAAAGGGCTATGGGTGTAAAGCGATTGTTGCCCAAGGGTTTGAAGAAAAAATTGTTCGAGATATCCTTCGCCGCGTTCGTGTCAACGAGTATAAGAGAAAACAGGCACCCATGGGGCTTAAGGTTACGAGCAAGGCCTTCGGATATGGAAGACGTTTTCCGACTGCGCAAAATTATCGTGAGTAACAGGCAAAGACCGAATGACTGAAGGGGTGAATGTTTTTTGCCTCTTGCTGAGGAGGGACGACCATCGGCGGTGTAACGGGTAACATTCAGGGCTTAAAAAAAAACCATCTGAAGATCCTGGAGAGGCTGGCATCAAAACGAGTCACCAAGGATGTGATTCTAGGATCTGATCTGGCGAGAAGTCTCTGCCAGATATCCTATGAATTGAACAGGCAGATAGGACTGCTTATCCATCGATCGGGTAAAATCGAGACGGTAATCGTCGGCACTTTCAGCGGAATTATGATCCCGCCTTTGTCTCTTATACGATCAACAGGGGGAAGATTACGAGGCCTGCGACTGGTCCACACCCATCTGGCAGGGGAGGAAATCAGTGATGAGGACCTGATGGATCTTCTCTTCCTCCGGCTAGACATGCTCTCGGTTCTTCAAGTGACGGACGAGGGTTTGCCTGGTCTGCTCTTCTCCTCTCATCTTTTACCGAATACCATCGAAGGGAAGAACTGGACACTCCTGAGTCCTGTCCACCCTGCCAATCAAAAAGAGTCATTTGCTTCCTTGATTACCGAACTTGAGGCTGAATTTTCCCGAAAAGGGGCGGATAAGGATGTCTATTCGAAGGGGGACAGGGCCATCCTGATAAGTGTCAGCACGGAGCCGAAAGCACGGGCCGAAGAATCATTGCAGGAGCTTGTCGATCTGGCAGATTCTGATCAGATTCAAGTACTTGATACAATATTGCAACGAAGTAAAAAGATCAATCCACGTTTTATCCTGGGAAAAGGGAAGCTTGCGGAGATCATGATCAGGACACTTCAGCTTGATGCGAATCTTTTAATCTTCAATCAGGAACTTAATCCTTCCCAGGTGCGATCAATCACGGATTTTACCGAGTTACGTGTTATCGACAGAACCCAGCTGATACTCGATATCTTTGCCCACCGGGCCATGAGCAGAGAGGGGAAATTGCAGGTGGAGATGGCCCAGCTCAAATATATGCTGCCGCGTCTTTCCAGTCGAGATGACGCTTTATCCCGCCTGACGGGCGGGATCGGAGCCAGGGGGCCGGGTGAAACCAAACTGGAAATAGACAGACGAAGGATAAATGACCGATTGGCAAGGCTTACCAAAGAGTTGGAGAGCGTGGCCCGAGAAAGATTCAGGCGCAGAACAAAACGCAGGAAAAAGGCTCTTCCCGTATTATCTCTGGTAGGGTATACAAACGCCGGTAAATCCACACTATTAAATGCTCTAACGGACAGCAATATTCTGGCGGAGGACAAATTATTTGCAACCCTTGATCCCACTAGTCGCAGACTCCGATTCCCGGAAGACATCGAAGTTATTGTTACCGATACGGTTGGTTTTATCCGGAATCTGCCCGACGAACTCCTTCAGGCCTTCAAATCCACTCTTGAAGAACTTGGCGAGGCTGACTTGCTGATTCATGTGATCGACATTTCCAATCCATGCTTCAGAGACCATATGACTGTGGTCGAAAGGCTGTTTGTAGAACTCCGGCTCAAGGACATTCCCTGTCTGAAGATCTTTAACAAAATCGATAAAGTGGAAGATCCGGAACCCCTTCTCAGGGAAGTAAGCAATGATGGTGTTGTGGTCAGCGCTTTAAGACGCGAGACCCTGATCCCCTTTCTTGAACAGGCCCAGGAGTTGATCGGCAAGACTCTCGGCAGATAGAACTTCAGGGTTGAAGATAGAAGCCAAGATCCTTTTCAAAGGCTCGGTCTTCGACGAATTCACAGCCGATGTAATTTCCCTGTACTACTCGCACTGTTACTCGTTTATCGATGGGCGTCTTCTTTTTGTCGTCTAAGGCAAATTGGAGACGAGCCTTTTGCCCGATTTTAATTGCATGAATTCCGGTTACAGTAAACCCCACACCACTTCTCGATATGTTCATAACCGTGAGACGACCACCGCCGTTTGCCGGCGGTTCGAGGGCATAGGTCCCGTCAAGTTCTGTTTCTTTGCGGTAATGGCGGCGAAAATCTAAAAGAAGACTCCATGCATGTCCACAACTGCATCGAACCTTCAGGACATGTTGTTTTCCTCGGAAGGGCTCTGCCTGCAGCTGCTTGATCTTGCTACATACTTTGCACTTAATAACGGCAATTCCATCCGAATTGACAAAAGATTTCTGCACGTTCATTAACTATCGTTTGGTAGATCGATTGAGATTACTATGATGCGATGAAATCCTTATTCCTCTTAAACTATCACAGATTGCTTTACTGTTGACATTGTAAATATCCAGGAAAATTTCAAGAAAGAAAGGTGAAACAAATTTCTATTTCGTCCCTGAGAGCCTTTTGTTTTTTTGGATCGTCTCTTGGATAAAACCAAACAACAGCTGCCCTTTTCAATTTTAATCGTAGATAATAACAGTGTATTTCTCAAGCAATTTCTCAGTTTCAGAATCAAGATCACCGGCAATTTCATGAATCTGATATTCCTGTTTACACTCCATGCAGCGCATACGAATGCGCCGACACTGGCGCAGGACCTCGAGTTTGCCGGAACATTTTTTACACTTCATTGCCATCAGCTTAAAAGTTCCTCTCTGGTAAATATGGATTTGAGTGTATAGCCTTTTTCCGCCAGGGCTTGAACCCCGCCTTCCTGGCGTTCGACCACGGTAGCCACAAGTCCTACTGTAAAACCTTGGGCTTCAACCCGTTCGATTACCTTCAAAAGGGTTCCTCCTGTTGTTACCACATCCTCAACCAAGGCCACCCGGCAGCCTTTGGGCATGTTTTGAAGACCCTCTATATAATTACCTGTTCCATGACCTTTTGCTTCCTTTCTCACGATAAATGCCGGAATCGCCTGATTCTCCAGAAAACTGACCAACGAAACAGCCGTAACCAGAGGATCGGCCCCCAAGGTCATGCCTCCTACGGCTTCTATGGACTGTTTCTCTTCTTTGATCAATTTCAACAAAAGCTTTCCGCAGAGGTACGAGCCCTCGGCTGAAAGAGTAGTTTGCTTTCCATCGATATAGAAATCGGAGGTCTTCCCCGATGTGAGCGTAAAAGTACCTTTCCGATATGATTTTGTCAGGAGTATTTCCTTGAGTCGTTGTCGATCGTTCATCTTCCTCTCTGTTTGTTGTATGAAAATTTGATTTTCAGGCCGCTAAGTTAAGCCGAGCCTGTAGGTTTATATGAAAGCTCTCCGGAGGGTCAGCGACGCCGCCAGTGTTGAATGAGAATCTTTCAGAGTTCTTTACACCCCCTAGGGGGCACAAGCACCCTCGAGCGGCTTAAAAGATCGGCCTGTCCGAGCCCAGCAACGCTGGCTAAATGGTACATTCTTTTTGCCCGGGTGAAAAGAAAAAACTCGCAAAATCCAAAAAAACTGTGCTATTTTAAAATATTGAAATAGACGGACTTTTTGTATTCAGAGAAGGTTGTTTTTGAGAAATTGAAAATTATTATACTATGAAAGCTTCCCCGTAAAGCAACACCCTCCCAAAAGGGATTGCAAAGCTTTCGGGGGTCGTTGTACCCCAAGGGGCATAAACACCACAAAGGACATAAATACCCCAAAGGGGTATAACGGTTGGGCAGTCTGGTCTATCCATGCTGGTTTATTCTTAAAACGCGAACGATTACTATCTACTTTAGTCGAAGGCTGAGGCGGAAAACTTCCGAACAAGCCGAAGGAAGGAGAGGATTATGTGTGGTATAGTCGGTTATGCCGGTCCCCGGCGTGTAGTCCCTGTTATTTTGGAAGGTCTCAGACGTCTTGAATATAGAGGATATGATTCGGCCGGAGTCGTATATCTGCAGGATGGAAAACTGATAAAATATCGTTGCCAGGGAAAACTCTCGAATCTTGAGGCGATAATCGATGAGGCCATTGTCGCTCCATCAAATATCGGTCTGGGCCATACCCGCTGGGCAACCCACGGTGCTCCAACCACCGAAAACGCCCACCCGCACAGCGATTGTTCCGGTGATCTTGTGGTTGTCCATAATGGGATCATTGAGAATTATGGCTCGCTCCGCCGGGAGCTCAAGGCGAAAGGGCATCATTTTGCCTCCGAGACCGACACCGAGGTCCTGGCGCATCTCATTGAGGAGAATCTTGATGGAGATCTGGTGGCCGCGCTTAAGAAGTCTTTGGATATGGTCGAAGGCTCCTATGCCATTGGTGTTCTTTGGACCGGTATGCCCGATACGCTGGTTGCCGCCCGCAATCAGAGTCCTCTGGTGCTCGGAGTTGACGAGGGTGGACAAGGCTCCTTTCTTGCCTCCGACATCCCGGCATTGCTTCCTTTTACTAAGAATGTGATTTTCCTGGAGGACCGGGAGCTTGCTGTTTTAACGGCCTCCGGATGCGTCGTCTCCTCACTTGATACAGGCGAGAAGGTGAAAAAGGAGGTCACAACCATTGACTGGAATGCCGCCATGGCTGAAAAGGCTGGTTACAAGCATTTTATGCTCAAGGAAATCTATGAGCAGCCTCAAGCCATTACCAATACCATCAGCGGCAGGATCAATCCCGAGTCCGGAGTTGTGGATCTCCCGGAAATAGGCATAACTGCCGAGGATATTGAAAATATTGATCGAATTTTTCTCGTGGCCTGTGGCACCTCTTGGCATGCTGCCCTGGTGGCAAAATACTGGATAGAAAAATACGCCGGTATTCCAGTGGAAGTGGACATCGCCTCCGAATTTAGATATCGCAATCTATTGATCAACGAGCGGGTTCTGACAATATCGATTTCCCAATCGGGCGAGACCGCCGATACCCTGGCCGGTATTCGCCTTGCCAAGAAACTCGGTTCCAAGGTCGTCACCATCTGCAATGTTGTCGGCTCCACCATGACGCGTGAAGCACACGGAACCGTGTATACCCATGCCGGACCGGAGATCGGTGTGGCCTCAACCAAAGCCTTTATCTCTCAACTGGCGGCGCTTTTTCTGTTTACGCTTTACCTCAGCCAACAAAAAAAGAGCATCTCAAATGAAAAAAGCAAAGAGCTGGGGCAGGCATTGATAGGTATTGCCGGCGTGGTAAAGGAGATTTTGCCCGAGGTGGAAAGCCGGATTCAGACCTTGATCGAAGACTTTTATGATTGTCGTGATTTTCTCTTTATCGGACGAGGATTGAATTATCCCATTGCCTTGGAAGGCGCTTTGAAATTAAAAGAGATCTCCTATATCCATGCAGAGGGCTATGCCGCAGGAGAACTCAAACACGGCCCCATCGCACTGATTGACAAGGATATGCCGATCCTCGCTTTGATACCGCAGGATTCCGTTTATCAAAAGGTCATGTCCAACGTGGAAGAGATCAAGGCCAGGCAGGGCCGGCTGATCCTGATAGGCACCCAGGGAGACACGCATCTTTCCGGCATAACGAGTGACATTCTTTATCTCCCGGCGGTATCCGAAGACATGAATCCGATTCTCTATACCATCCCGGCCCAATTGTTGGCCTATGAGATAGCAACAAGGCGTGGTTGCGACGTCGATCAACCGAGGAATCTGGCCAAAAGTGTGACTGTTGAGTAATCTTGTTTCAGAGACCTTTCAGAGTCAGTTGCTGGATGATTCCCTCATCGAGGTTTTTGTTGAAATGGATGTGAATGCTGTAATCATTGTAGAGATGAAAAGAGACCGCAATAACTTTTCCTACAGTTGAAAGTGATGTTTTTTTATCACTTTTTTCAAAAGAAAAAGACAATAATAACTGGCGGGCGAGAAGCGCACGGGCTGTCGATTTTTTTGAACATCTGATCAGAAAGCAGGTTCCCGCAACCGATAGGTCCGAGAGCGTTCCCATAAATGAGTTTTCGGTCCGTTGGCCTTCCTTGGTCAGTAATGTGGCCTTAACCCGGCCCTCGATGGGGTATCGGGTATTGGTTCTTTTCTCCAGGTTTTTTCGATTGATGATTTCATCGACTCTTCCGGACCTGATACAGAAATCCGTGAGTTTGTCGTAGAGCCCCGGCTGCTTGTTATCCCAATCATCCGCCGCAGCACTGTCCAGATAGCGCAAGTGGACTTCCGAATGACTCACGGCTGTAGCAGAGCAGAGGGAGATGGTGGTGAAAGTATATTCCCCCAGAATGTCGCCTTTTCCCAGTTGGGCAATAACTGTTCTTTTGTTATTCTTGCTGCTATAAATTGTTACCAGCCCCTTCTCGATTAAAAAGAGTCTGGTGTTTAGTGCCCCTTGTGCCAGAATAATTTTCCCAGGTGGTATAACGATTTTTTTCAAGCTGTAATACAGACAAATTTTTTCTTCAGTGCTCAAGGATTCGTAAAGATTTTCCCAGATTGCCAGATGATCTTTATTGATGCCTTCCGTCTTTGCCTTTTCGATGAGTTCCGCAGCTCGGATGATCTCGGTTAAAGCCATCGGGTTATCTGTCAGTAGTTTTTCTCGAAGCAATTCAGCCGTAGCTATATCTCCCTGGTCAATGGCAGCTTCTATAGCAAGGAAAAGATCTTTTGCGGGAAGGGCAGGGCTGTCTTTATGCGGATTGCTCAAGTCGTCGGGGGGGGAGGACATTATCGCATCTCCTTGTACCGCTTTGCCGATTGGGTACGTTTTAACTTAATATCACTTAAATTATACATAAATTTTGTTTCTTTACAAAATGGAAAGGAAAAGAGTTGGTTTTTGTCTTTGAAATGGTAACATAAGAATATCTCCTTATTATGATTGGCCATACTCAACGTCCTTTTCAAACGGAAAGTTGCCATGTCGATCAAGAATCTTGATGTTCTTTTCAATCCCCAGCGCATAGCGGTCATTGGAGCAACAGATGACAATCAGATGGTGGGATATCACATCTTTAAGAATCTCATCAACAATGGTTTCAACGGGATAGTTCATCCAGTAAATCCCATCCTCCGGGGGGTGCAGGGGGTCGAAGCCTATCCATCCATAGGAGATATTCCCCATCCCATCGATTTGGCCATGGTGGCCGGTACTTCGGAAAATCTCCTAAACGTTTTGAGTGAATGCGGGAAAAAGGGCGTCAAAAGTATTGTTGTACTGGCCCCGGATCAGAATCGTATGAAGGATGCTCATTTAATTGAAAAATATATAAATAAGATGCCTTCTGTTCATGGATGCAGGGTTCTTGGTCCGAATTCAATGGGGTTTGTGAGACCGTCCAAGAAACTCAATGCCAGTCTGTATCCGGAAATGCCTAAAAAGGGAAATATTGCCTTCATCTCCCAAAGCGGAATCTTTCCCACAGCTTTTCTTCAACATGCTATCCGAAAAAATGTAGGTTTCAGCTATTTCATCTCTCTGGGATACAAACTCGATATCAATATCTCAGATCTTATCGATTATCTTGGTTCGGATTACAGAACGCGGGCCATTTTTCTCCACCTGGAAAGTATTAATAATGGGAGACGGTTCGTAACCGCCATCAGGAGCTATGCCAAGACCAAGCCTATCGTCGTTGTTCGGCCCAACAAGTCGGATCTGCACCCCCTGTTCTCATTGACCCATTCCGGATATCTTGCAGCTGAAGATTTGGTTTATGATGCTGTTTTTAAAAGGGCCGGAAGCCTTAAGGTCAACAATATGGTTGATCTTCTCTATATGGTTGAAACAATAGCGAAACAAAATAGACCGAAAGGGAAAAGGCTTCTGGTGGTTTCCAACTCAACCGCTCCGTCTGCCATGGCTGTTGATATTTTGCAAAGGATGGGGGGATCGTTGGCTGAACTGAGTAGAGAGACCCTGGAAATAATCAGTTCGAGCCTTTCAACCACACATGATTTTCAAAATCCCCTTCACTTGCATACCGACGCCCGGTCGCCTGAATATAAGGCCGTGGTTGAAACATGTTTAAAGGACAAAAACGTCGACGGACTTTTGGTCATCTGTATTCCTTTTCCCGGTGTTGATATGAGGATGGTGGCAGAATCGATCATAACGGCGGTCAAGGACAATACCCAGACCCCGATTTTTGTCAGCTGGTGCGGCGAGGAGACAGCGACCGCTGCGATTGAATATTTAAATAATAAAGGAATACCAACATATTATACACCTGAGCAGGCCGTTAAGAGTTTTATGTACATGTACAGGTATGATTATAATCTGAGACTTCTTCAGGAGACGCCTGAGGTTATTGTCAAAAATTTCTCTCCTGATCTGGAAAGCTCTGAGAGGATCATCAGAGACTGCATGGAACACAACAGGTATATGCTTCATGCCGACGAGGCCAACGCGATTTTGGGTAAGTACGGAATTCCGGTACTTGAAACAATCAGGGTATCTTCCACTCAGGATGCGTTGCAGGCTGCGCAACGCATCGGCTATCCCGTAGTCATGAAGATCGACTCTGTTAACGTCAGGAACACATTTCAGAAAGGAGGCGTTTTAGTTAACCTCCATAATGAAGATGCAGTACTTCATGCTTTCGACGCCTTGGAGCGTCAGCTTGTCGGATTTGAGGATGAAGAGGGGCGGGTACTTGTTCAACCCATGGTTTTTACAGTGGGTTATCAGCTCGCCATTGGCGCCAAGAAGAGTCGGAATTTCGGAACGATAATACTATTCGGACTTGGCGGGGAGTACCTCAGAGCGGAAAAGGATTACACGATAGGACTTCCTCCTTTGAACCAGACGCTTGCCAGACGGATGATGGAAGAGACAAAAATATATCAGTACTTTCAAACAATACCTTCATATCAAAACGCTTTACGCCAACTTGAGGAAGTACTTGTTCGATTTTCACAACTGATCATCGATCTGCCGCAAATAGGCGAGATTGATCTTAATCCTATTTTACTGACTGAGAATGAAGGGCTTATCATCCTCGATGCAGATATCCGGCTTGATAGCCGCTTACCCAAAAAATATAAATGGGTGAAGGGGGACCTCTGTCCGCTGCATCTCTCCATTTCCCCCTATCCGTTTCGCTATGAACGAATAATGACTTTGAAAGACGGAACACTTATTCAAATTCGACCCGTTCGGGGAGAAGATGAACCTGCACTCAATACCTTCTTTTCTTCTCTTTCTGATGATTCCGTGTACTTCCGGTTCGGTCAGCATCGAATAAATATGCCCCATGAGTCACTGGCTCGCTTCTGTCAGGTAGATTATGACAGGGATATCGCCTTTCTTGCCTTTGCAAGAGTGAAGGAGAATGTCATAATCGGAGATGTTCGATTAAACCGTTTTGCCGATTTGGAAAAGGCAGAGTTGTCCTTTGTTGTTGCTGATGAATGGCAAAGCAGGGGAATTGGCAGCGTATTGATGGAATATTGTATAACGACGGCTAAAGAGATCGGGGTCAAGACGCTCTTGATGGAAATACTCAGGGAAAATCAGAAAATGATACGTTTTGGGCAGAAATACGGCTTTCATCGCATTCCTGGTGGTGGAGACGACGATATGATTGAAGTCATTTTGGAAATCGGGGGCGAGAACGCCTTGCGTCCAGGCAAGGCATAGGACATTCTCATTATCGATTCTCATCAGAGTTTACATGTCGGCGGATCAAGGTATCGCCTTTTCTTGAATTACCATGTTTTTCCTATCAACTAAGAATGTTGGGGCATTTGAGGTTTGTTTCTTGGCTTTACGTCACATGTGGATTAAGGTGCCGGAGATATAGATTTTAGTACCCTGCAGATTCGCTTTCTGTTTTGTTGCAAGAGATCTATCTCAAGGTACTTTTCCCCATTTTGGGGGTTGTCATGAGAGAACAAACAATGATACAAACCGGACTGGCCTGCTTACTAAAAGAAATTCCTGCATCCATTCTCGGAAATCGTGTAGGTCTGTTGTCGAATCAGGCGTCAACCGACGGCAGTCTAAGGCACGGCAAAGAGACAATTCAGAAGAAGTTGGGAAAAGGACTGACCTGCCTATTTTCTCCGCAGCATGGGTTTTTTTCCGAAAAACAGGATAATATGGTTGAATCCGACCATGGAGTCGATCCTTGCACGGGACTTCCTCTTTTTAGCCTTTATGGTGAGAGCAGACGCCCGTCAAAAGCTATGTTTGATCTATTCGATGTCTTGCTCATTGATCTCGTTGATGTGGGAACACGGGTATATACCTTCCTCTACACCATGGCCTATTGTCTGGAGGCAGCCGCCCAATGGGGGAAAAAAGTCGTTGTATTGGATCGGCCCAATCCACTGGGCGGCGAGAAGATTGAAGGCAATGTTCTTGATACAGACTGCGCATCATTTGTCGGACTCTACCCGCTCCCCATGCGTCATGGATTGACCTTCGGCGAGTTGGCCCTCTATATCAACCAGGAGTTCCATATCGATGCCGACCTTGAGGTTATTCCCATGCGGGGCTGGAAAAGATCGATGCTGTTTCGAGAAACGGGCCTGCCTTGGGTCTTCCCTTCTCCGAATATGCCCACCCCTGAAACGGCAATTGTGTATCCGGGGCAGGTAATATGGGAGGGCACGAATGTTTCGGAGGGGCGGGGAACGACGTTGCCGTTCGAACTTGTGGGAGCGCCTTTTTGGGAGCATGAACCGATTTTAGATTTTTTGTCGGCCATACCTTTACCCGGATGTTTTTTAAGACCGTTGGTCTTTGAGCCGACCTCCGGAAAATGGGCGGGCCGGTCATGTAAGGGGGTTCAGGTCCACGTAACCGATCCGAAAACATTTCTTCCATACAGGACGAGTCTTGCCCTGTTGCAAGCAAATCTGCATCTTTATTCTGGTGTGTTTCACTATAAAGATCCACCGTATGAATATGAATATGAACGATTACCTCTGGATCTCATCCTCGGTTCGGCCAAAATCCGAAGACAGGTTGAAGGGCAGATGGATATCCTTGAAATCGAACAGGAATGGGCAGAGGAATTGGCATCATTTGCCCGAAGAAGGGAGAAGTACCTTCTCTATTGACAATGGTGGTTCGGTACTGTTGTTATCAGATTTTATTTATTTTCTCGTAAGCTTAGAGTATCATTTTGAGGTATGTGATGATGAAAAAAAAGGTGAGTCTCCAGTTTTTAGCCCAGCTGGTACAAGGAGAAATTGTCGGTGACGACGATATCCAGATCCATGGATTGGCCTCGATAGAGACTGCTGGCCCGGGAGAAATAACCTTTCTTGTCAAGGCAAACAGGCTCGAAACTCTCGCTGCCACCAAGGCTTCCGCAGTATTGGTGCCGATGGAGGTCAAGACGGCCCATACGGCTTTGATTCGCGTAAAAGACCCCTATCTTGCATCGGCTAGGATTCACAACTATCTTTTGGAAGAACCGTTTGAACCGAAAGGAATTCATGCATCGGCCTGTATCGGATCAGAGTGTGCTATTCCCGACCAGGTGAGTATTGCGCCTCTTGTGGTGATCGGCGATCGTGTAAAACTGGGGCTGCGGGTTAGCATAGGATCAGGCACCGTTATCGGTGATGATGTGGAGATAGGCGACGATACTGTTGTAAAGGCCAATGTAACGATCGAAAAAGAGTGTTGCATAGGTCGTCGGGTGATCATTCATCCCGGTGCCGTAATTGGTAGTGAAGGATATGGCTATGCCGTAGATGAAAAAGGTTGTCATGTCAAAAGACCCCAGGTCGGAATTGTCCGAATAGATGACGATGTGGAAATAGGCGCAAATACTTGTGTAGATCGAGCCACCTATGGTGTGACCTGGATAAAATCGGGAACCAAAATCGACAACCTTGTGCAGCTTGGCCATAATGTTATTATCGGAGAGAACTCGCTTCTAGTGGCCCAGGTAGGTTTGGCCGGTTCTACGACCCTTGGACGAAATGTGGTACTTGGTGGTAAAGTCGGGGTAAAAGGACATGTGCATTTAGATGATGGAGTGATGGTGGCGGCCGGCAGCGGTGTGCATCAAAATCTGGGGAAAGGTTCAATCGTCGGTGGCGTTCCGGCAATACCTGTCAGACAATGGGCGAAATCGGTTGCCGTCTATGCACGGCTTCCGGAAATAGCAAAGGATGTCAATCAGTTGAAGAAGGATGTTGATAGTTTGAAAAACGAAAATGAAAAATAAATTGACATCATAAGACACCTGAAATACATCAGGAACAACACGATAAATTTACAAGTTCCAACGACGAACCGTCGGCAGGTATATTCTTTAGGGAGCTGACACAGAAAGGCATTTGAATAAGGAGAGGAGAAAATGACCAAGGTTATTATCCCGGACAATATAGATATCTTAGAAATTCTACGATTATTGCCCCATCGATATCCTTTTGTAATGGTGGATAGAATACTATCCTTGGTCCCGGAAAAAAGTGTGACGGGGATTAAAAATGTGACTATAAACGAGCCCTTTTTTCAGGGGCATTTCCCTGAGAAGCCTGTGATGCCGGGAGTTCTGATCCTGGAAGGGATGGCACAGACTGGTGGGATTATGGCGTATTATTCTCTTCCTGAGAATATCGGCAACAAACTCTTATATTTTGCAGGAATCGATAAGGCCAGGTTTCGTAAACCGGTTATTCCTGGAGATCAGATTGTCTTCAACATGGAGGTAATAAAACATAAACGCGGTATTCTGGTGATGAAGGGAGCAGCAAATGTTGATGGAAAATTAGTCGCCGAGGCCGAGTTGATGGCTTCTTTCGGTTAGAAAAGAGTTGGAATGAACAAAAAATCATTGGGTGATCGATGGATATAGATCACCGGAATATCGGTATTATTGCAGGGGCAGGTCAATTCCCGCTTCTCTTTATTGAGACAGCCAAAAAAGCCGGAAGAAAGGTTGTTGTCGTTGCACATAAAAATGAGACATCCCCGTTCGTAGCCGAGGCGGCTGATGCCGTGTGCTGGATCAAGCTTGGTCAACTTGGTAAAATTATAAGGTTTTTTAAGGAGCAGGCAACAGGAGAAATTGTTTTTCTTGGTTCTATTTCTAAGACCAGGATATTTCGGGATGTCCTGCCGGATTTGAAAGGTCTATCGTTGTGGAATACGATCAGTGCCAAGCAAGATGATGCCATACTGCGTGCCGTTGCCGCGGCTCTTGAGGCCGAAGGTATAAAAGTTCTTGAATCCACCCTGTATTTACAGCATCTTCTCTTCCCTAAAGGTGTTCTGACACGGAAAAAGCCGGACAAAAAACAACGGGAGGACATAGCCTTCGGCTGGATGAACGCCAGGGCTATAGGCCGAATGGATATCGGTCAATGCATTGTCGTGCGAAATCTTTGTATTGCCGCTGTCGAGGCAATGGAAGGGACGGATGCAACGATTCTTCGAGGTGGAGAGTTGGTCAAAGAAAAAGCCGTGGTGGTCAAAGTGAGAAAACCCGGGCAGGATTTTCGTTTTGATCTGCCGGCTACGGGATTTACGACAATTGAAAAGCTGAAAAGGGTACACGCAGCGGTGCTTGCCGTTGAGGCGGGACAGTCTCTACTTTTCGATCGTGAGAAGGTCGTAAAGGAAGCCGATGCGGCCGGTATCATTGTAATCGGAGTGGAAGAAAAGGAAGATGGGAGCCTTGAATATTAGGCGTTGATCATTGTGATACTTTCTACTTGACCCAATCGACAAGAGGCTCAATCCACTCCTGGTACGGTTTGTAAATCAAACCATGACCGACATCAAGATTTAAAATCAGGGCCTTAGATCTTCCCATCCCTTGCGAACGCTGGAAATATTTCTCCGGTGTGATCGGCAGCTTATCCGATCGATCATGAATGGATAGAATATCTCCGAAGAGAACGAGCTCTTCATCCTGAAGACATCTTTCGAACAATCCTGCCAAGAAAATATAGTTTATTCCCGACTCCTTGAGTATAGCGGAAACATAGGCGCAGATAATGCCACCCTTGGATGCTCCGACCACTGTAATATTTTTCGGTGGAACATTGCCTTCCAGAAGCAACCTGATCTGACCGGCAATCTTTGAGGCATATGGTTTCACCTTGGTTCCTCGGTCTCTGACCTCGCTGATGACGGTGAACCCTTCCCAAGCCAGTTGAGACAGGATGAGTTCGTATTCGTAATAGCCGTGGTCCTCACTTTTGGGACGAATCCCTGCCTCTTCCACGATCAGACCGTGAAGATAAAAGAGATACCGGGAGGTTACATCTGGAAGTGATGGGACCTCTTTTAGGATTCGAGTTTGTTCAATTTCCATCTTCGACTCCTGGCAGTGTTGAAAGATTTTTTTGTTGTCAAACGGTTCGGGAAGAATACTTTTTAGCCTCCTGAATAATCGCTTCAACCTGCTTGTTGGCATTAATGTAACGCAGTTGGATATTCGGATGTTTAGATGAGAAGACTCTGAATATCTGGTCGGCGAAGGCAGGTCCGATTTCTTTGACGCCGAAAAAATCCAATACAGCTATTTTGAACTTGTCCACTCCGCTAAGAACTCTGCGAGCAATGGATCGGGAGAACAACGCATCAACGCTGTAATCCATAAACTTGATGGGGACACAGGTCTTGGGAGACGTTTCCTGTTCATGGATGTTGTATCTGCTTATCACCTGTTCCATAGTCCTGGTAGTATCATTTCTAATAATCATGCAGATAAGCGTGCCTGAAATTTCTTCGTCTGATCTGTCGAGTGTCCAGTCCCAATCGAGATCAGCTTGGTGGGAGAGAACAATTCGTCTCGAATGAATGGAGAAGGAATCGGTCATTTGTGCGGACAATAAGATGTTCATGTCCGCGTTCCCTTTGGGGGTGATCGGCATTGTTCTGTTCGCCAGCTCCACAGCTGCATCTTTATCGTTGCTCAGTTTAAGCCTCTGCTTGATACTATGAAATATTCCGATTCCGTCGTCTGCAATGTCAATAGTCGATTGCGACTTTTTTTGGATTATTTTCACCTTGAGCGTGTTGCCTTTCGAGTGAGCCATTCTATTTACAAAGATTTCGGTAAAACAAAATTTCCAGAGTCCCAGAACATTATCAGGAGAAGATTGTAACAGTGGAAGGACGTCTTTGTTCCAAACACTCTCCACCCTTGGCTTATTTTTCAAAGCATACGTATATTCAGTGATGCGACCTTTGCTCAGACGGTAAATTCGGCCTGAGGTATTGCCTTCGATTTCAATGTGCCCCAGGTTAGTGAGCTTTTTTAAATGCCGAGCGGCTGCCTGTCTGGAAATGGCAAATTTTTGGGCAACAACCTTTACGATGTCCGCAGGATGAAAAGAAACGTTATCTAAAATAAATTTCTGGATACTCTCTGTTCGTTGACTACTGCCTACCATTATGAATGTATGTGTGTTGTTATGGAAAATTATTTTTTGATAGTGAGAATTAAGGTGCTACTAACAGTTGACGAAACCAGTACTACAAGAGCCTGTTATTGTCAATGAGAATCTCGCAGGCCTTGCTATTGTTTTCTAAAAGCACCAATCAAATTTGCAGTAACAAAAGAGTAATAATAAAAGTTTGTTATAATGTTTTCACTAGAAAAAATAGGGTATCCGATTGAATGAACCGGTTTCGCAATTTATTGAAAATCATGTTAGTATAAAGACGATTGCTCCTGGCAGGTTTTTGGGTTAAAAGGCTTTTGCGGCTTTGCAAAACCGATTAAAATAATCAGACTCCACCATGGGATAAAAACTCGTCTTAGTGAATTCGATAAAAGGAAGATGGTATGAAGAAATGGGCTGCAGTTGTTATAATTTGTCTTGCAGTTGCAGGTTGTACAAAGGAAACACAGAATAAGATCGGCCGCGCCGTGCAGAATTGGACAGGAACCAATGGTGTACTCGAGATATATGCCGGGGATAAGCTGGTCAAACGGTTTATGAAAATAGATAAGCTTTCAACTGCCACGGCAACCGATGGGAGTAAAGAACGTCCCTACCGATACGGGTATGGCTACCTCGATGCAAATCTTAACGGTATCGTTGATCAGGATGAAAAGAAGGTCTATTTTGAATTCAGTGACTACTCCACCTCTTATATTTTCTATGAAAACCCGAACTGATAGGCAACAAGGAGTTCTTCGGTTCTCGAGATATCGAGATTGTGAAAAATCACAGAAAAACATAGAGAAAAACTACTGAATGACCCAAAAAAGTGAACAAAGATCGACAGAGGTCAAACGATCAGTCCGTTCTGCCGATAGATCACAAGCCAACAAGAGAAAACCGCGGAAAGCCCAAAAGGAGCCCGTAAAAAAATCGTTATTACAAAAATTGGCAGTCAGAAAGAGGCAGTTGCCGTTGGTGGTGTTTGAGATCTTCTGCCTGGTCACCGCCTCGGTTGCAATCATCATGGTCATGCTCGGGTATTCGGCGAGTTGGTTTTCAGGCACACGGTTTTTTGAAAGCCTTTTACCTTTTGCCGTGTTCATCCTGGTGCTGATAGTTCTTACAGCTGTTTTGCTCATCGGCTGGTGGCAGTTGAGAAAACGACTGCAACAGCTATGGATCCCACTCCCATCGATAACCGCCTTTGTCTTCGCTTGTGGTATTATAACCATAATGATGTTGGGGCAATTCAGTCATGGGTTTGAAAACTTTCGCAACCTGGTCGGCGGCAGACAAGAAGATCGCAAAATAGCCCTTGCCCATCAGGTATATGCCAGCTATCGTCGCTATGACCAGACGCAATTGCAAAAAATGATCGAGAGGGCGCAAAAATATGTTCCCGTTATTCGAGAAGCGGCTAGGGCTTTTGATGTGGATGTCAATCTTCTGGAGGGTATCGCGGCAGCGGAATCTTCCTATCTTCCAAGAAAGAGTAAAGACGGCGGGAAAGGACTTTTTCAAATAACCCAGATTCCGACTGCCGTGGTCCAACAGGTTAAAAACTATCTTGATGAAGATACGTTAGCTATAGACGATCCGCGTCAGAATGCGTATGTGGCGGCGGCGGAATTGAAATACTACCTGTCCGAAATGGATGATAATCTCTTTTTAGGTCTATTGGCCTACAATATCGGACCGGCAAACGGCGGTCTTCGATTCATCATGAAGCAATACGGCGTGAATAATTTTGTCACGATTCAGCCCTATTTGCAGCAATTGCCCCGGGATTATCCAATCCGTGTCCTTTCATACTCTTTGGCATTCCGGCTTTGGGACCAACGGGGTAAACTGTTGGCCTATGAAGAGGGCAAAAACGCCAAAATCATTCAACGAATCGGCATTCCAGGTCTGGAAGACAATGAATGATAGTTTGATCGCTATCTCTCAATTTCGATTGAAGAACCGGTGAACTCTTCTTCCAATATCTCAGGCTCTTCTTCCTTTTCTCCGGCTCCAATATTGAAACGTTCTCTTAATTTCGTATACGATACCAGGTCTGACTGACGCTCAGAGGGGGTAAGGAACGACTCCAGCTTCGTCGTCAAGATAACTGGATTGATCTCCGAGTCAATGGCAATCACTCCCTCTAAAATAATTTTTTGCAACAGGAGTTCGTGGTTGGTTCTTTCTTTCAGGTTGGCGGCGAAAGGGAGGAATAAAAAATTAGCAAAGATCAAACCGTAGAGGGTTGATGTCAAGGCGATGGGGATGGCTTTTAATAGAATCGCAGTGTCGCCGATTCCGCCTAACATGGTGATTAGACCGATGACTGATCCGATTAAACCGAAAACAGGGAAGAATTCGGCGATGGTTCGTAGAACTCTCTCTAGATCCTCACGCCGCAGTTTGAAAAAATACATTTCCGTATTGAGGATATCCCGAATCTGTTCCACCCGGTAGCCGTCGACCAAACATCCCAAGGCCCTTCTGAGAAAAAGAATGGAAGTCTCATGTTCCTCCTTTTGCAGTGAGAGGATGCCCTCCATCCTGGATTTTATCGATAAGTCTATTAAAATATTAATGATCTCTGTTTCTGTTTTGATTGGTTTCCGATAGGAGGTCAGAACGACCTTAAGTGCTATTTTCAGCTGGTCCAGCCTGAAGCTGACAAGCGACGCAGCTGTGGTGCCGCCTAACACGACGAGAATACCCGACAGATTGAAATAAAGGGCGATATTTCCGTTCAAGAAAAATCCCAGAAGGAACAGTGCAACGGAGAGGATGAGTCCGATAAGGTTTTTTCGTTTCATTATCTCTCTTCCTGTTATTGAGCCGAAACCGGTTCAGGATAATGGTTGCTGATTATCACGTCTATTCTCCTGTTTGCAGCCCGGTTATGGGCAGTGGTGTTTGGATAAAGTGGTCGGTACGAAGAGAATCCGCTGACCACAAATTGGTTTGGGTTCATCTCTGTCTCTTCGATAAAGAATCGGGCGATGGAGCTTGCTCTGGCTGCGGAAAGCTCCCAGTTACTGGGAAAACGATTGCCCTGTCTCTGTCGATCGTCGGTATGACCAATAATATCTATCATAAAAGGAGCCTCTTTTATGGCACGCCCTATTTTTTGCAGAGTCATCTTTGAGTTTGGTGTCAGTTCCCCTTTTCCCTTATCAAAAAAGAGATCGCTTGTAAGAACGATGAGGATGGATCTGTCGCCCGGCATAAGGCTGACCGAGGCGTATTGTAAGAGGTTGTATCGCGTGATCGTATCTTTGATTCGACCGAAAAGACGATGGATTTTGTCGGCATGTAAAGATGTTTGTTTTTTACTCGTTAATTTTTTGGATTCAGCCCTCTCCCGGTCTATCATAAATCCCATATCGGCTTCTTCTTCCGCCCCCTGAATTTGTTTTTCCTGAGTGCTTTTCATTGAGGCCGAAGGTTCGGAACTCCCTTTTGCTCTTTCCAGTCGCTCTTTGTCTTCTTGGGAGAAAAATTTGGTATTGCTTCCGATATCCTCAACATGAATGGGAATGACCTTTTTAATGGTTCCACCGGTAATCAGCGGGAGTGATGGTTTGATGGGTGCAAAATGAGCAGTGGGCGTGTTTGGGGGTGCTACCTCTACGGCTTTAGCCGTTTCCCCCCCAACAACTTCAGTCTGTTCACTGAAAAGAAGTTTTTTATGCGTTGCCTGATACACAAAAAGAGTCAGAAAGAGAATGAACATGGTCATCATCAGATCGGACCAGCCTATGGACCAATGCGTGGGACTGGGAGTGGACGAGCGAAAGGAAAAATCTTCAACGGCAAATACCATGGGTTGCCGACGTTCATTGTCCGTGGGACCGAATTCGGTCGAATAGCGTTTAGCAAGCTCCTGCAACTCCAATTCGGGTTGCTCAACAACCGGTTCTTGGACTGGGTCGGAGGATTTTTCCGGGAGCATTTCCGCATCCGTTGGTTTCTGCATGGGTAATGGAGTCTGCTTTTCGTTGTGTTTTATGAAATATAACTAATAATAACAAAATGTTGACTTGAATGTAACGTCTTGTGATTGCAGCGAAACAAAAAAATCTTCTATCCAAACCAGCTCTCTTTTAGTCATATCGGAAGAACATTCCAAAATCAAAAGGAAAAATACGGACCTGTCAGGAGAAAATAAAGATAGTGTCAGATATTTTCGAGAAGCCTTGTGGTTACCAGATAGTCAAACGTTTGTCTGATGGCTGCTTCACTATGCGGCTCAAAAGTGAGTATGGGATGACAATCTTTTTGTTTCAGATATGCAAAAAGACCGGGGAAATCGAAATTACCACTCCCCGGAGCAAGATGTTCATCGCGACTGCCATGATTGTCATGGAGGTGCATCTGTCCAAGCCAGGGAAGCATTTCCGGCAACCATTCCCGCCAGGTCGATCCGGCAAAGGCTAAGAGATGCCCGACATCGAGGCAGAATCCGGAATAGTTGGAGTTCAGTCGATCAAGGAGTGCCTTATGGGTTGACGGCTCTTTTTCGTAGGTATTTTCAAACATGACAGGGACTTTTAGTCTCCCGGCTTTCTCTACCAATTGGGTCCAGGTGGCATACGCTGTGGCAAACCATTCGTTAAAGACATACCCATGTTTGTTGGCCTCGAACTGAAGGTGACAAACGATGGAGTGGGGCTGGAAAATCGAGATCAGATCAAAGGCCCTATTGAGCTTCTCTCGGGTTTTTTCCAAGAGATAGGGATCGAGTCCTCCCGGGGTAAGATCAAAAAAAGGAGCATGCAAGGTACATGCAAGCCCTTTTTTCTTCAGGCAGTCTGCGATTCTGATGAAGTCTTTTCGCTCTTCATTGTACAGGCATAACCCCTCCAAACCTATTTCGGGCTGGATGTTCTGCTCAAGAAAGAATTCCAGATACTTCTCTTTCAAGTCATACCAGGGGGCGCTGATGAAGCACCGTTTTTTTATTTTGTCCAGGGCGTTGGTCATTTTAAAAGGGGTTTTTTGTGTGAGATTTAAGGCCGTTTCATTATCCGAACAATTTACACGGTATCTGTCCGGAAATTGATCAAAGCCAGGAGGCAACCTATTCACGGGACGCCATAAACCCTTCCCAGGGGGCAAAAACCTATGTCATCCAGGCTGCGGAACACGCATAAAATGATTACCCCTTAGCTCCCAGGCATTGAGATCGTCTAAATTTTCATCCTTTGTTGTGCTCACACCGCGCGAATGAACATTCATGAGTGGTCCCGGATTGCTTGATTTTCATAAGTATACACGGAATGAGATAAGAGAAAAACAGGGAAATAAAAAAGTAAGAGATATAGAGAATTCAGTTATGAATAGATCTTGACAAACAGCATTCCGAGAGGTACGAAATATTGCCTTCTTCATGAGAAGTATTCTTGAAAAAAATCAGAAAGCGCTAATGGTCGGCATTTGAGGAAAAAGAACACCGACGGTTTTCCATTCTATCTTTATTCAAGGTGGGTTTCGTTTCCTGAGTCATTTATTTCATTCTTATATTTTTCTATCTCTTTCTCGACCGAATTTCCGGCAATCGCAAGGAGGATTATGAAGCGGATCGTCTTTTTCATAATTGTCATTATGTTGTTTGATCATACGGCTTGGGCAGCTCGGGCCAGAGTAGATTCCATAGCGCAAGATCCATACATCTCAGCTTTGGTAATGGATGCCGATACCGGTAAGGTCTTGTTTGCAGATCATCCCAATACCGTAGTGTATCCTGCATCTGTTTTAAAACTGATGAACCTTTTTGTAATCCTCGATTTGGTGAAAGAGGGCAAGGTCAAGTTCAATGATATGGTGCAAATCACCAGAGAAGCTGCCAGGACCGGAGGATCACAGGTATACCTCGATCCCAGGGAGCAGTTTTCGGTTGATGATCTGCTTTATGCCTTGATGGTGCAGTCGGCAAACGATGCAGCCGTTGCGCTGGCGATTCATATCGCCGGCTCCAAGGAGGGCTTTGTTGCCATGATGAATCAAAAGGCTCAGGACCTGGGGATGAAAAACACGCACTTCTATTCGGTACACGGTCTTCCCCCGGATAAAGGACAAAAACCGGACGAGACCACGGCCTTCGATCTCTCCATTCTCTGCCGTGCGCTGAGCAAGATGCCGGAAGCTTTGAAATATACTTCCACTAAGGAGCGAGGCTTCAGGGAAGGGAAGTTCATTATGCGCAATCACAACCATCTTTTAGGGGAAGTGGAAGGGTGCGATGGCTTTAAGACCGGGTATTTCAAGGCAGCTGGATTCTCCATAGCCGCCACTGCTAAAAGAGGCGGGGTTCGTATCATCGCCATTGTCATGGGCAGCGAAGATCGAAAGGTGCGCGATGCCAAGGCTGCCGAGTTTCTGGCAAAAGGTTTTTCCATGGAACAGGCACAAGTCGTGGCCGTTGTGCCGAATAAAAAGCCGGAGCCGCCTCAAGCCGTGGCCGTCGTACCGAATAAAAAGCCGGAGCAGACGGCCGACCGAGTTGAAACGGCTTCCATCAATCCTGGTCAACCGCAGATGCCGGTGACCCAACCGGCAGCAAAAAAGTCCGAAACGTCTATTCTAGCTGGTTGGGGGAAATTCTTTTTAGGCTTGGGACTTGGCCTGTTGCTCTTTGCCTTCAGGTTCCTTTTGGTATGGAAACGAAGGAAAAAGGAAAAGGCAAAATATATTCGTCAATTCTGAGAAGGGCTTTTCCTGGGTAAATGCCGAAGAAGAACCTGGTAAAGCTCATTTCGATCGATGGGTTTACTGAGATAATCGTCCATTCCCGCCAGCAGACATTTTTCTCTGTCTTTGCCCATGGCATGTGCCGTCAAGGCTATGATCCGCGGTTTTTTGTGTGTATCTGCCATGGCTTTGATTCTCTTTGTCGCTTCGAATCCATCCATATCCGGCATCTGAAGATCCATGAGTATCAGTTGAAAATCGCCTGATGCCACCGCTTCCACCGCCATCTTACCGTTTTCGACAGCGGTTACGTTAAAACCGAACTGCGTCAATAAGGTCGATATAAGAGCCTGATTAATAGACTCGTCTTCGGCAACCAGAACCTTCATCCCCTTTATGAGACCTTTTTGTTCCGAGAGGGAGATATTTGTCGGAGGCGTCTTCTTCTTTTGAGGTTCTAAACGTTTTGCTTTCTGCAACTTACAGGTAAACCAGAATGTCGATCCTTCGCCTGGAGTACTGTTGACATAGATCCTGCTCCCCATCAGAGCAGCCAGTTGGGAGGAAATGGCTAGACCCAGGCCGGTACCCCCATGTTTACGGGTAGTCGACGAATCCGCCTGGCAGAAAGCCTCAAAGATTATCCTTTGTTTGTCTGAAGGAATGCCTATTCCGGTATCAATGATACTGAATTTGATATGTACATTCGAATCACTTCGTTGCGGGATGGGGACGGCCTTGAGACATACTGAACCTTCATTTGTGAATTTGATGGCATTATTAATCAGATTGATGAGGACCTGAGTGAGTCGGTTGGAATCTCCGTTCACTTTCCGAGGCAGGGCTGAGTCAATCTCGCAGGTAAGCCGGACGTTTTTTTGCTTTGCCCTCAAGCTCAGCATATGAATTATGTTTTCCAGAACTTCATAAAGATCGAAATCGATGGGATCGAGTTTAAGCTTGCCCGCTTCAACTTTAGAAAAATCAAGGATATCATTGATGACCTTAAGGAGCCTGTTAGCTGAATTTTTCACCATTTGCAGATACATTTTCTGTTCCGCTGTCAACTCGGTGTCCAGGACCAGATCCGTCATACCGATGATGCCGTTCATCGGGGTCCTGATCTCGTGACTCATATTGGCAAGAAAATCACTTTTAGCTACGTTTGCCGCCTCAGCCAACTTACGGGCAACGGTCATCTGCTGTCGTAAGGTCTTCTCGGTTTCAACGCTTTGACTGAGGTCCTTTAAGACATTATCCAGATTCTTGAACTGTTCCGCCACGAGTTCAGCCGTGATTTCGGCAGCCTGCCTGGCAACCAGAAGCTCATTTTTCAGTACCTGGTTTTCTCGCAGCAGATCATCAAACGAATATGGATGATAGATATACTCCATGGTTAACTCTTGGTGATTTTATGTACAGCGCAGGAGAGACAAGGATCAAATGATCTGACGATATGGCCTATCTCCACCGGATTTTCAGGATCCATTACTTCGATTCCTACCACTGCTTCCTCCCACGGTCCTCTTATCCCGTTACCGTCCCGAGGTGAACCGTTCCAGGCTGTCGGTGTAATGATCTGATATCTCTCAATGAGTCCGTTTCGTATCTCTATCCAATGACCAAGCATCCCCCGAGCAGCTTCAATGATCCCGTAGCTACGGCCGTCGGGAATAATCCCTGCCGGGTTGTAAAAGGGCGCCTTCGGATCAATCGAATCGATGATATCTTTTATGATCGGTAAAAGCCTTGCCGGCCTGGTAAACCTGGCAAGTTGTCTGGAAAATGCGTTTGGGCCTTCGTTTCTGACAAAATCGGTAATAAAAGGGTCTTCGGCAACAAGCAGTTCGGCCAGAGGGCCGGTCTCAGCAGGCATATCATCGTAACGAGGTGCTTTCGCCCAGGAGTATTTATCCGGGTTGGACTCTGAAATGCAGGGAATCGTCATTCCCTCAAAGGGATGCAGACCGTTGCCATACCCTTCAAACCGTGAAGAGGCAACATGTTCGGTAATACGGGCCTGGAGGAATTCAATTTTCTCATTTCCCGAGATGAAACCAGCGGTCGGCAATTCGCGTGAATGTATGGAGTGTTTTCTTTTAATCGGCAATTCCGGGTAACCGGCACTCACAAAATTTTGGTGACCGTCTCCCATGGTATCAAGACCGGTATGGCGAGCGCAAAGGATAAAAAAACCGAGATCACTTTGACGATGGTCGTCATTTTCATCAAACCATCGCTCCAGCTCGGTTTTAGTGGTAATTGTCGCCCATCGTTCGATACTGCAACCCAGGATCTGATCTTCATACCAATGGGTGAAGGCATTTATCAAGTACCTGCAATTCAATATATCGTTATAAGACAGCGTTGTTGCGATACCGCCGGGAACCATGAACGATGAATGCGGCCATTGCCCGCCGACAACGGCCACAATTTCAAGTATCCTTTTACTTTCCTGTATAGTGGTGATGACCGATGAACCACGGAAAGGCTCGTAGCGAGCTTCGGCCTCTGCAAAAAACGGTCGGTTTCGATAGAGCGGATTGACAAAATCCTTCATAAACATCAGGTTCGATTGCCTGATATCACTTTGTATTTGTTCCACCATCAAGGCAAGGTTTCGAACCAGAATTGCATTGTCGGGAACCGGGACTCCCGTAAGCATATCCAGAGCCGATACAGCCGCCATAAGATGGGCTGTTCCGCAGATGCCGCAAATCCTGGGGGTTAAGACAAGACCATCACGGGAACCTCGGCCTTTGAGGATGTTCTCGAACCCTCGGTACATACTGCCGTTGCTCCAGGAGTTGGTTGTTTGGTTACCGTCGTATTCCAGCTGGAGTTCAAGATCTCCTTCGACCCGATTTAAGGGGATATTGAGAATCTGTCGATCTGCTGGGGGCATATCAAACCTCGGTTTTTCTGTTTTTGAGTCTTTCCGGTGCAGCCGCCGCAGCCATGCCTTTATAGGCAAGATAATGCGGACGATTCACTCCGTCCGGCAGATGGATGGGGAGGCCGACGATATTAGGCGTATAAAAGAAGGGATCGGCCTTGGGAAAATCGGGTTCGGTACAGCCGGAACAGGGGACCCCGATACGTGTCTTGCAATTCCTCTTATTCCAAAGGAACTTGTTGCATGGGCCATGGGCCATTGGCCCCTGGCAACCCAAATAAAAGAACAGACATCCCTTTTGCCCGAAATCATTCTCTTCTATCCTGTATTCATGATATTCGTTCCGCGTGCAGCCTTGATGCACCAAGGTGCTGTAATATTCCAAAGGAGCATTGAAAGAGTTCAATGCCATTTCCGTTCCCGAAACCAGGGCTGTAATTGTCCCGATTATGACCATAGGATGAACCGGGCAGCCTGGCAGGTTGATAACCGGCAGGCCATTTCCCGATCTGAAATTCCGGCCGAGGAGTCCGCCGCCAGTCGTTTTTGAGAACTGGAGTCCGACAGCGTCCGTTTCTCCGGCACCGCTGACACCACCGTAGCTTGCACAGGTGCCGATGGCAACTACGATGTCGGCACGGTCAGCCAACTGCTTTACCAGATCTTTTTTGGGTTTGCCGTCAAATGTTTCAAACATCCCGGTGTTGTCGGGTCCTTTGAGGATCGCTCCTTCGACGCAGAGGATGGAAAGGGGAAGCTCGCCGTTAATCAAGTCTGCAAGGATTTGACGATGTTCGTTGGGCGGCAGGTTGGAAAACGATGGGTGCCAAAGCATATTGATCCCAAGATAGTCTTGGGCTTCAAAGATGTCCGGCGATTCGGCGTTGATCATGGACATGGAATCACCACCGCAACCTCCGCATTGCATCCAGTATATGTTTGTCGGCATCATTATTGCGCTCCTGGATCCTTATTTTCGCAACATTTCGGGTAAAAGCTCACTGGTTAGTAAGATTCGCGCATTAGAATACAGGCTTATAGTCAAAGAAATGACGTGTTTGCAGCTTCCTGTATGTCCGTGTTTCCCCTCTGGCGATAAAAGAACTTGTGACTGCACCATTGGGGGTAAAACGAACACCTTCCAGGAATTCACCGTCGGTGATTCCTGTTGCCGCGATTGCCACTTCTTTGCTTCTGATCAGATCCTGAGTCCTGTAGATTTTATCGAAATCATTGATGTTATGTTCTCTTGCCGCCTCGCGATCACGGTCGTTTTCGTAGAAGATCTTTCCCTCGAAATAGCCGCCCAGACAACTTATCGCCGCAGCCACCGTTACACTTTCCGGGGCATAACCGTAGCCCATGTACAGGTCGGCTTTTTCGCCTGTTATGGCGGCGAGGCAGCCGGAAATTTCACCTTCGGGGATCAGTTTGATCCTGGCGCCGCAGCTGCGTATCTCCTTGATCAACTGCTGGTGGCGCGCCTGGTCAAGGATGCAGACGGTAACGTTTTCCGTATATTTTTTAAGCGCTCTGGCTACACGTTTGACGTTGACTATCGGCGGCTGATTGATATCAATGGACTGCCCGGCTTCAGGACCGACGACTATTTTGTACATGCTGAGGTTCGGTAACGATTGGAGGGTCCCTCTTTTTGCGATAACCGCAAAGGATGTTGAATTGTTTAATCCGTCTGCGGCCGAATGATGGGCTTCCAACGCTACCGCCATCAGGTCCATCTCCGGTCCCCCACAGCCGAGCTTTTGCGGCAGTTGAAACGTCTCTTTTCGTTTCTTGAAGCGGTCATTGGTGACGATGCCGTCAATGGAAAGTCTGTTCAGCGTCTTGGCGATAGCCGATCTCGTATTGTTGAGAATCTCATCCTGATCGCCGTTGCCTTGTAGTCTTGCTGCGGTGAGCGCGGCTATCTCGGTTGCCCGGACAATCTCCATTCCATAATTCGTATACATAGAAAAACCGTTGGTTGCTAACCCGGATTTCTCATCATTTCAGGTGCAGTCATATTCTAAGTATTGGGCAATAAGCTCTAGTTGGCCATGGTACCTATCGAAACACTGAAGAAGATGACTCTGCCTGAACTGACTCCTGGGGAACTATTTGAAAATCCGGTAAATTTGAACTTATAAATTAACCTATTAGATTTAATGTTTTTACCCGGATTAAGACAATGTCCATGATAAATCCGGGCTGGTATCGGGTTGAGTCGGTTTCAATACCTTTTTTATTGGTAAGTTGTAGAATGAAACCCGTTCCTTTCGGAGAGTTCACGAATTTTAAATAAAAGTTTATCTCTTGTAACCTTCAATGCTCTGCCTTCCATGGTATCTTTACGTTTCATCGGCTGACGGAATTCATCGATCAACTCGATATCAAGCGGGGCGGATTCCAGCTTGCGCTCTGCCTCCCGTATTTCGTCGGGAGTCGGAAGTATGATGCCGTAAATTTGATGTGGGGTATGCACCAATGCATGGCCGCGGTTGTAGTAGGCTGCCGCGAATCCACCATCAACGTTGATGGCGACACCATCCTCGCTTGCCATTTGCCGTCCTTTTTTATAATCAACCGGCGTATGGCCGAAAACAACCCGTTTGACTCCGAATTCGTCTTGAAGTTTTTGTTTGAATTCATGGGTTGTCAGGTTCTGTTTCCAAAAAAGGGTTCGTTCTTCATGGGTTGTTTTGTCGATGAGGAAGTAGCGCTCGAAGGTCTTCATCGCATGTTTGCCGAAAAAAGGTGACTTCGGCCCGCACCAGAGATAGAAGAAAAGTGCCTGATCCCTTTGTTTCTGAGACCTGCCTTCCAGGTAGTTTTTCCCGACTCTTTTAATGGTGTCTTGAATAAAATCAAGAAGATTTTTTCCTTTGCGGCCGAGAAATTCTTCGAATTCACCCTCCTCGTTTGACGGAACTAAGGCGTGGATATTCAACATATTATTATGAATATTATATGTTTCACCATGGGTGAAGAAATATTTCAGCAACCGTTTCAGTCTGGTGTTGTTGATGAATTGTCTTTTTAGATCTTCAACGATTTCGGTTTCCTCCTGTGTTAACATGCCGGGATTGTCAAGATCCAAAGTGGGAAAATTGGTATCGTTGAGTCCGTTTGTGTCCTGGGTTTTCAACATTTTGGCCAGGCGATCCAGCCAGAGACGGGATTCCATTTCGTAATCCGGATATTCTTTTATTGTCTGTTCTTCCAATTTAAATTGAATAACAGCCAAGGCCTTTTCCATTGACCTCCCTCTTTGGGTCTTGGCCTTGAAGTTGCCCGTGACTTTATCCGGCGGGTAGGTTCGCTCGGCAAAATCAGTAAGACGAGAGGTGTCGAATTTCCATCTCTCCATGAGCTGAAAGTGATCGTACCGACAGGTGATTCGCATGGCTTCGGCAATGAGCGAGGCATTGCCGGATGCAGCCCCAAGCCAAAGGATGTCGTGATTGCCGAGCACATAGTCCACCATCCGATTGTAGGCGGGAGAAGCCAGGATACGTACGATTTTATCAGGCTGCGGGCCTCGGTCAAAGATATCACCCAGGACCTGTATCCGGTCGAGAAGCACCTGTCTGATGGCGTGGGAAAGGTGGGCAATCAGCCGTGCCGACAGGATTTCTTCCTCAAAAATGGGATCGGGTACCGTCAAACCGGCGAGTAACCGATTGATAATATCGTGAAACTCCGGCAGAAAAATGTCTTCTATACTGTACCGGATATTGGTGAGTTTATATTTTAAGACCTGGGCAAGACAAAAAATGACATCCTGCATGTCCATATGGATGTCATTGTCGATAACATACCTTTTTTTTCGTATGATGCTTACCAGGTACTGGATCTTGTCCGAGCTGAACGTATTGGGTAATGCCTCACGACACGTCTGATAGAGAAGTCCAAACCGTCCTCGTAAGATCGATTTGAATCGATCGCCTTCGCCATGCAGATCGCTGATCCAGAGTGTTGTCGGGATATTAGAATTTAATTCAATCTCCATCTGCAGCAGCTGATGGATCAGTTTGTCTATGTCACCAACCTGAATCCGCCCCTTCGTTGTTTTAGGAGAGATCGTAGTTTCGGAAGAGGGAAGAATCGTAGAAGTCATAAATACTCCATGTATCAAGGAGGAAATATAGTGGAAAATTTGACGGCCTTAGAATATTTTCACCCGGCTGAGGTTTCGTTGTAACGTGTTGAAATAATGTATTAATGTTAAGTTTTGCACGTATTGTAATGGTTATTGGATTTCACGGGAGGCCCGACAATACCACCACCTCTGTGAGATAAAGGCATCTTGTCGGAAATCCGTCTGATTGTATCCTCGAACACATCAGTCCGGTCGACGGGAACTGGGGAAATTTTCTTATCAAAAAGCATTGTATCATTTCAGATTTTGATCGGCAAATTGAATTTAGGCTCATCCGGTTTTTACGTACTTTGGAAAAGCTGAAAGAATTAATCCGGTAGAGATCATCGCTTCCGGTCGCCGCTCTGCGGCCTTGTCGCCTGTGAACCACGGCTGACAGACAGGCCGTCCCTGGCCTGCCGTCAGTTGCGGACGTCCTATCCGCAACCCTCCGGGCCTGCTATGGTTCCCAGTCGGGCCTCCGTGATGCGCCCGCAAACGATGATCCCCACCTCCCTGGGTTATAGAAAAGTACGCTTGAGTCGGATGAACCTGAATTTATTAATACCAATGGAGATGGATACTACAAAAGAAGAAACAGAATCACTCGTCAGAAGGAAATTTCTTTAGACTTTTTTTGTGGAAATTTATCAACTCATTATAATACAGTGGTAGTTGTATTGCCTGAGCTGATGAAAATTCCGGGCTGAAGATGTGGAAAAGAAAATTCCTGATTACCACTAAATTTCAGGTAAAAAAGACGGGGTTGCAGCCACCCCTTTCACGGGATGCCATAAACCCGTCCATGGGGGCTCGTCTATGCCCATCCAGGGCAAGACACCCGTGAAAAGGGTGGCCACACCCCTCTTTACGGACAAAGCTGAGATTCAGTGGTAATCAATAAATTTTTTAATTTAGCGAAATTTCTATTATGCCGTATTTCCAAGAGAACTTTACAATAGATGTCATGAAAAATCATGACGGTATAGAGATACGGTATGCTGAATCTGCTCATTTGGGTGAGAAGGGCGCATTGGTGCTCGTCGACGGTCGTACAGAATTTATGGCCAAGTATGCTGAAGTCCTTTATGACCTGAAAAATACAGGGTTTTCTTTTTATATCTATGACCATCGAGGCCAGGGGAACTCTTCACGTATGCTGGCTGACCACGAAAAGGGTCACGTGGGAAATTTCGAAGAATACGTAGAGGACCTACACCGGTTCATCGATACCATCGTCAAGCCCAAGAACCACAAATCCATTTTCCTCCTGTCGCATTCCATGGGCGGAACTGTCTCAATTCTTTATGCACGAAAATATCCAACGACTCTAACCGGGATGATTCTTTGCGCTCCGATGTTGGATGTAAACACTGCCCCTTTTCCCAAGAGGTTGGCAAAAATTGCCGCCAACGTCCTCAATGCGTTGGGTCTGGGGACTCGATATGTTTTTGGTGGAAAACCATACGACCGTGATTTTGAATTCGAAAACAATGACTTGACAGATAGTTATGTGCGTTTTGAGCTGAACAAACGATTGGTCGAGGAAAATCCTGGGGTTGCCCTGGGTGGTCCGACGATCGGCTGGCTTGCTGGGGCATTTCGAGCAATTGACAGAATAATCTCAGATACCACCGCTCTTCCCGTTCCCATGCTTATTATGATCGGCGAGGAGGATACTGTGGTTGGTCGGAAGGTACAGAAAGAATTTTGCGACACCCAGCCCGGGTGTTCTCTTGTCATATTACCACGTGGAAAGCACGAGTTGTTGATGGAAAAAGACCAGGTCCGGGACGCCGTTCTCGAAAATATTAGGATTTTCCTTAACCGTCATACCATTGATATTCTCTGATAAATTTTTTCTCAGATAGTATGGCGTCACATTAGAGTACCTATGCGCAAGACGATAATTCAATACGTTACAATGCTCAACCATCGTCCTGTCATACATATAAACTTACAGACATCAGGATCGAGAACGAGAGAAAATGATTTTTTATTTCACTATTGTTCTAGTAGGATATATATTTTAATTGAAACAGTTTTTTGAGGTATCCCCGTCTTCTTACGAATGTCTTCTCTTGGGATAATACTATGAAGAAAAAAGACGAAGAACCAACTTCATCCGACGACTATCCAAAAATCAGTATCTTTCGAGCCAGTTGCAAAAAGGTCTTCTCGGAGTCTCGCCGGCTCGCTTACCGGCCTAAGCTCCGAGTTATGCTCAAAATTTTATCCTCGGAGGTAAGCGTAGACCCCGAGAATCCTCATTTTGCAAAAGGCTCTTTCATGTAAAATTTTAGGAGGCAAAGACATTATGGAAATTAAAAAGATCGTCACCCCGGTAGATTTTAACAGTGTAACAGGAAAACTGGTTGATTATGCGGTACATGTCGCAGGACGTCTTGACGCTGAGATAAATTTCTGCCATGTGATCGAACCCATTTCCATGGGAGATATGATGTTGGGGAGCCCATCTTTTCAAGAGTTTGAGGAAAAGAAGAAAGCTCATTCGAATGAGCGGATGTCAAATATCGTTAATGATAATCAGGATAAGTGTCCTAAATGTAGTGGCAAAATCCTATATGGAGATGTTGTGGATGAGATCGTGAAATATGCCGAAGATGAAGGTGCCGACCTTATCATTCTGGGAACCCATGGAGCAAAGGGGCTGGAAAAAATACTTCTCGGCAGGGTAGCGGAAAGAGTGATGCAAAATGCTCATTGTCCTTGTCTGGTTATGAATCCGTTTAAATAATGTAAGGACTTGATTGAAACGGGAAGTGTCTATGGCAAAGAGAATTTTAACCAAATGTCCTAAGTGTTCAAGTAAGATTACCAATAGAATTGAATGCAGTACCTGTGGCGTAATCTTTGAGAAATATTTCAAAGCCGAAGCGCGGAAGAAGGCGTTGGCCGAGCAGGAAACCGTTGGAGCCGCAAAATCGAAGAAGACGATCTACTACCTGATTGCCTGCTTCTTTTTGGTGGCGGTATCTTCCGCTACCTTTTATTTTTTAGGACGTGAAAATTCACTTAAAAGTGTCAAGCCTGTTGTTGTTCAGGAACCAGTAAAAGACAGGCTTGCCGTTGCCAAAACGGTTTCATCGATAGCACCGGTTTCGGACGGAAAGCATGAAGGAAGTTTAAGCGATACGAGCTTTATCAGAAACGCTCGAATGGCTACCGTTGTGGTTAAGACGTCCTGGGGGTTGGGCTCGGGCTTTTTTATCGGTGAGAATACCATCGTAACCAATAAACACGTTGTTGAGTTGAACAAGGAAAAATTTGAAAAGTTTAAGGAAAAGGTAGAGCGAAACGAAAAGTTGTTGAACCTGGAAAGACAAAACTTGGGGGAGTATGAAAGAAGGTTAAATCAGATGCCTGATGGTCCGTCTAAAAGAGAACTTGCCATAATAATTCAAACCAGAGAAGAGAACCTGAAGGAGTGGCTGCCCAAACACCAACTGGAAATGAAAAAACTGCAGAAATTGGAAGAAAACCTTGATTCTCAAGATGTGGATGTTGTCTTGTCCGACGGTACACAACATTCGGTCAGCACAGTTATAACCAGTAACGATCATGACCTGGCGCTGTTGAAGGTCTACTCGGTTTCCGCTCCCATCTTGAGAGCCGCCAGGAATGGTGAAATGCCTGAACAGGGAGATACCGTTTATACTATTGGCAGTCCATTAGGTCTTCAGGATACAGTGACTCGTGGGGTCTTCTCAGGTTATCGCAAAAATATAAATAATAATGAAGAATACCTGCAGACTGATGCTGCGATTAATCCCGGCAACAGCGGAGGGCCGTTGATTGACAGCCATGGTAACGTTTTAGGCGTGAATACTATGATTATGAACAATACGGAAGGGATCGGTTTTGCCATCCCAATCGAGACAGTTTATAAAGAATTTGCCGGTTCTTTTTAGCCCGGATTTCCATGTCCTGTGTAAATTTGAAAACTCAATTGGTTCTTCAAAATGTCTCGTTCTTTCTGAGGCTGACATTGACACAGTGTTATCCAAAAACGATTACTGCCAAAAGGGGCGGTTGCCGAAGATCCTCTTTTCATTTCTGATCACCACTAAAACCCAAACTGGATTTCCAGCGGCTTGATGGGATGCCAAAGGTGCGCTCTTCGGCCTCTTCATCAAGACGATGAAGCCGACAGACAGGCCGTCCATGGCCAGACCTGCCGGTTGCGGACGTCCTTCCAAAACGCTTCGGACCTCTTTCACTGGTTAGGTGAGCCCTAAGCAATGCACTTTTGGTGCCCCACCAATCAACTTTCCAAATTGGTTGAAGATTGAGTGGTAATCATATTTTTATTTGTCTGCTGCATCCTTAACCCGCATTTCTCATGAACACTATGTCTATTTGTCTCCAATTAAGGAAGAGCAAGACTTTTCGAGGGAACTTTTGTGTTGTCAAATTTCCACAGTGTTCACCAAAGGTGCCCTGAAAGAAATGCCCTTGGGGTACAGTCCAGGCAGCGTCATCTTCTTCAGTCTTTTGGCAGTGAACATAGAGTACTATCGAAGTCGGAGTTTATGCCCGGAGGGTGCTTATCTGTTCATTACCAAAAACTTCGAACCTGACGCCGCCTGAACTGATGAGAAAGGCGGGCTAAGGGGTATAAATGGCCGGGCTATATGGTCCAGCCTTGCCGGTTCATAAGAAATGCGGGTTTAGGAAACGCAACCCTTTATCTTGACGCATTTTCAGCGATCGCCTTTGCTACCAAAAACTATTAGTTTACAGTATGTTCAATAGCCCCTGTGGATCGGGTAATGCATGTTAATTCGAAATTAATATGTTGCTAACAGTTTCTTAACAATGTCTGGATATCTTGTCCTCGCTGCAAACGTGAAATGACTTTTATGAAGGTTAATCTATTTGTACAACCATTATCACTTGGAGGAAAGCATCATGCACAAGAGGAAGAGTATTAAAACAGCATTGTTAACCGCCGTGGCTGTGGCTGCGTTGACGGTTCCCTGCTGGGGGGCATCCACTATAACAGGGGCGGGAGCGACATTTCCCTATCCTGTTTATTCCAAATGGGCCTATCAGTATAACCAGGAGACCGGTGTCCGCCTGAACTACCAATCCATCGGATCGGGCGGCGGCATCAAGCAGATCGAGGCCAAGACAGTTGATTTCGGCGCCTCCGATGCTCCACTGAAACCGGCTGAACTGGAGAAACACGGTTTGATGCAGTTTCCCATGATTATGGGTGGTGTTGTACCTGTCGTCCATATCAAAGGCATCACCGCCGGCCAGTTGAAATTATCCCCGGAAAATCTGGCTGACATCTATCTGAAAAAAATAACCAAATGGAATGATCCGAAGCTGGCCGCCGACAATCCGAACTTGAAGCTTCCGGCTGAGGATATAACAGTTGTTCATCGTGCCGATGCCTCGGGTACCACCTGGATTTTTACCAACTACCTGACCAAAGTCAGCAAAGATTGGAAGGAGAAAGTCGGCAATGACAAGGCTGTTGAGTGGCCGGTTGGCCTGGGCGGAAAAGGGAATGAGGGCGTCGCCGCTTTTGTCGGCAGGGTTGACGGTTCCATCGGCTACGTCGAGTATGCCTATGCACTGCAGAACAAAATGGCCTCTGTCTTGTTGAAGAACCATGATGGTCATTATGTAGCCCCGACTGCCGAGAATTTTCAGGCTGCCGCAGCCGGTGCCGATTGGGCTAATGCCAAGGATTATTATATGGTTCTGACCGACCAGCCAGGCGCTGAATCATGGCCGATCACCGGTGCGTCCTTCATCCTGGTCTATAAGTCTCAGACCAACCCGGCCCAAGGTAAAGAGGTCCTGAAATTCTTCGACTGGAGCTATCATCATGGCCAGAAAGAGGCCATGTCTCTGGATTATGTACCGATTCCCCTGAAAGTCGTCGATATGGTTGAGGGAACCTGGAATAAGGAGATCAAGGATCAGAGCGGAAAAGCTGTCTGGCCGTGAGTGATAAATGAAAACCGGTACCGGTAGCCGGCTTTAGGTGATCGGGACCCGACTATGAATACGGGCGGAGGAATATGAACACTATGACCTCCGGCCGTATTCGTGCTTCATTCATTTTGCTATAACGTTTTTTGTGCGAAAGGTCGGTAGGTGCAAGAGGCGGTGTAAAAGACATTGCTTGAAGGTTACGACCTTTTTTTCGATTCAATTGAGTTAAAATGAAAAAAAATAAAATCTGGGGAGACTTCATCTTTCGCTGCCTGACGGCAGGATTTGCCTCCTTTATAGCCGTCCTCTTTGTCGCGATCATCGTGGTGTTGTGGCAACAGTCCCAGCCTTCAATACATAAGTTCGGTTTTTCGTTCCTGGTAAGCCAGACCTGGAATCCGGTTCATGCCCAGTTCGGAGCGTTGATTCCGATTGTCGGCACCCTGCTTTCCACCTTTATTGCACTTATATTTGCAATTCCTCTGAGCCTTGGCATTGCTCTTTTCTTGGCTGAATTGGCACCGCATTGGTTGCGGGCGCCTTTCGGCACCGCAATTGAGTTGCTTGCCGCAATTCCCTCCATCGTGTACGGCATGTGGGGGCTATTTGTTCTGGCACCGCTCATGGCCGACTATATTCAGCCGGGTTTGAAATCCACCCTCGGTTTTCTTCCTCTGTTTTCCGGGCCTGCCATGGGAATCGGGATGTTGACTGCGGGTTTGGTTCTGACCCTGATGATCATCCCCTTTATCGCTTCGGTGACAAGGGATGTTTTTCTGATGGTCCCGCAACCTCTGAAAGAGGCTGCTTACGGTCTTGGGTGCACGACCTGGGAGGTGGTCCGGGATATCATGATTCCATACGGCAAAAAGGGCATTGCCGGAGCTGTTTTTCTTGGTATGGGCCGGGCTCTGGGAGAGACGATGGCTGTAACATTTGTCATCGGTAACGCCTACCATCTATCCCCGTCACTTTTTGCCCCTGGTAATTCCATTGCCTCAACACTTGCCAATGAATTCACCGAGGCCGACGGCGCTGTTTATTTATCGTCTCTGATCGAATTGGGACTGGTTTTGTTTCTCATCACGCTGATCATTCTTGGCATCGCCCAGATCTGGCTGCGTCGTGGTGAGACCGGGAGGGCAAAATGACTTTAATGCAACGTCGAAAGATATTGAATGCCGTCGTGTTGAGTCTTTCCGGACTCGCTGCGATCGCCGGATTGTTCTTTCTGCTTTGGATCCTGGGCGATGTTGCTTGGAATGGGTTATCCGCCATCAATTGGAATTTTTTTACCGAGCTTCCTGCCCCTCCTGGAAGCCAGGGGGGTGGTCTTGCCAATGCCATAACCGGTACAATACTGATGACATTGGTTGCTACCTGTCTGGCTGTTCCATTCGGTATGATGTCAGGGACCTTCCTTGCGGAATTCGGCAAAAACAGCCGAATCGGCACCGCCGCCAGGTTTTTGTCCGACATCCTGGTGTCTGCTCCGTCAATCGTGATCGGTGTCTTTGTTTATCTGATTATGGTCAAGCCCATGCAGCACTTCTCAGGTTGGGCCGGTGCCTGTTCACTTGCTATAATAATGCTTCCCGTGGTGAGCCGGACAACCGAAGAGATGTTGAAACTGGTGCCGCCGGAAGTCAGGGAAGCGGCTTTGGCACTCGGGTCTCCCTACTGGAAAATGACTTTTAAGATTCTTTATCGTTCTGCGGCTTCCGGTATTTTTACCGGGATCATACTGGCCGTGGCGCGTGTTGCAGGTGAAACAGCACCGCTCCTTTTTACTGCCTTGAACAGCCCCTACTGGATGCACAGCATGAATGAGCCCATGGCTAATCTTACCGTGATCCTGTTCAACTATGCGATGAGTCCTTATAATGACTGGCACAGTCTTGCCTGGGGGGCCGCTTTTGTCATTACCATTGCGGTCTTAGCCGTTAATATATTTACGCGGGTGATATTACGTGCTAAAAGGAGAACGTTTTGAATTTAACGATGTACAGAAAGGGAGAAACAGGGCAGGTGAAAGGAATGCAAAAAAACACTGCGGCAATGGAACTGGGGCCGAGCAAGAAGCTTGATATGGGGGAAGTGAAACTTTCCATACGCGGGCTCAACTTCTTTTATGGAGAAAAACAGGCTCTGTTCGATAATTCTCTTGATATCGCTGCGAGAAAGGTGACCGCCTTCATCGGTCCGTCCGGTTGCGGAAAATCAACCCATATCCGTACCTACAACAGAATGTATGAGCTGTATAAAGGGTTCCATGCTGAAGGACAGATCCTTATGGACGGTACTAATATTCTCGACCCGTCCGTCCCGGCGCTCCATCTTCGTCGTAAAGTAGGAATGATTTTCCAGAAACCGACTCCGTTTCCCATGAGTCTTTTTGATAATATCGCCTATGGCTTGAAACTCTATCACAACTACAGCTCAAGCGAAATCGAGGCAAGGGTGGAAAAAGCCTTGCAGGATGCGGCGCTCTGGGATGAGGTTCAGGGAAAATTGCAACAGCCCGGTACGGCTCTATCAGGTGGTCAGCAACAGCGGCTCTGTATTGCCAGGGCCCTGGCCGTTGAGCCTGATGTCCTGTTGATGGATGAACCATGTTCCGCATTGGACCCGATTGCTACCGCCAAGATTGAAGAACTCATAGAGGAGCTGAAAGGAAAGCTAACCATTGTCATTGTCACGCATAACATGCAACAGGCAGCACGGGTGTCGGATTTTACAGCATATATGTACATGGGAAAACTGATGGAGTTCGGAACGACCAGCACTATTTTTATGAATCCTGTCCGTAAGGAAACAGAAGATTATGTTACCGGCCGATTCGGCTGATTACAACCAGTTATACTCATTCAAGAGAAAAGGGCGGTACCATTTACCAATGGTATCGCCTTTTGTATTTGTTTTTTCTGATTACCACCAAATTTCAGGTAAAAACGGCGGGGTCACAACCACCCCTTTCACGAGACGCCATAAACCCGTCCATGGGGGACCCACAGTGCCCATCCAGGGCACAGACACCCGTGAAAAGGGTGGCCACAACCCCTCTTTACGGGCAAGGCTGAGATTCGGCGGTATTCAAATTCGTTTTTCAATCATTGTAGATTTGCAGTCGTTCATGGATCATGATAGAGTTTAACAGGTTGCCGGGTTCACTGCCAGAACTGAGATTTAGCATTTACAAAATACGTGAGGTCTGCTATGTCGCATATCGAATTTAATGACGAAATGACTTTGAATATTAGAGAAATTGATGAGCAGCATAAAAAATGGATCGCAATTCACAACCGTTTGCATGATGTTTTGACAACTGGAAGTTCCAAGGACGTAGAAAAAACTGCTGTCGAGACATTGCAGGATATGATGGAATATTCGCGCATACATTTTAAATTCGAAGAAGAATATATGCATACCATCGGCTATCCGGGACTCATTGAACACCGGCGTATCCATAAAGATTTTGATAACAGAATTTATAGGGAATACAGGCAAATGCTCGATGGAGAGATCGTATTGAACAGCGCTATCATGAAGATGATCAAAACCTGGCTGGAAGAGCATATCATGCAGGAAGATAAAAAAATCGCTCATTATTTGGAAACAACCGTAAAAACTTCCTGATGCTCCTCTATGCTTATTTTTCCGGAGGTCAGCGAGTATGGCTGTGTCGTTTCTCGATGGAAATGAGGCGATTGCCTGGGGTGCGATTGCTGCTGGATGCCAATTCTTTGCCGGCTATCCAATAACTCCTGCCAGTTCAATCTTCACCAAAATGATGGAGCTTCTTCCAGCCAGAGGCGGAATTTGCCTGCAGGGGGAAGACGAAATAGCCTCCATAGGCTACTGCCTGGGAGCCTCGATGGCCGGAATGAAGACGATGACGGCAACCTCGGGGCCGGGAATCAGTCTTTGCAGTGAGCAGATTTCTTTTGCCATCGGCGGTGAAATCCCCGTCGTGATAGTAGATGTGCAGCGTCTCGGCCCTTCAACCGGTTCTCCGACCCTGGGGGCGGATGGAGATATACAGTTTCTGCGCTGGGGCAACAGCGGCGGTCTGCCGGTGATTGTCCTTGCCCCAACCGATGTTGCCGATTGTTATCTCTTAACAGCATGTGCGTTTAATCTGTCCGAAACCTATCGATGTCCGGTTTTTTTGGCCTCCAATAAAGAGATCGGTCAAACGCGTGAGAGTATAAATTTGGCCGGGATCCGGCTGCCGAAATCCGTCGAGCGCAAAGCTCCGCCATCAGCTGAAGACTTTGAGCCCTTTGCTGTTGGAAAGAAAAATTCGGTTCCCGGTTTTTTCCCTATCGGTGGTAAGATCCTTGTCCGGCAGACCAGCTCCACCCATGGGTCCGACGGTTATATAACCACCGATACCGCGACCATCGGCCTGATGCGAAAAAGGCTTGGGGAAAAGCTGACAGCGAAAATCAATCGATTCAGTTATCACACTTCCATTCTACCTCCTGCTGCCAATACTTTGATCATTACGTACGGAGTTACTGCCGGGTCTGCTCTTGAGGCGCAGGCTTTGCTGCGTGATCAAGGGTACTCGGTGGCTCTTCTAATTTTAAAGACTCTCTTTCCTGTGCCCTCGATGCTGATATGCAAAACTGCTGAGCCGTATCGTCGGGTGATCGTCCTTGAGATGAACCTCCGGCAGTATATCCGGGAGATCGAACGCGTTTTGACCGGCAAAAAGGTTGAATGGCACGGGAGAATGGATGGAACACTTTTGAGCCCTGAAGAAATCAGCGAGGTTGTGTATGGATAGCCTGTTAAACAGTTCCAGACCCCCGGCTTTCTGTCCCGGCTGTTCCTACGAACGGGTGGTTCGGGCGCTGGATCGGGCCTTCAGCAGTATGGGGCTTGGCGGGAATCAAATAGTTCTGGTAACCGACATTGGCTGTTCGGGGCTTTTGGACGTTTTTTTTAAGACCCATGCCTTTCATGGTCTGCACGGCAGATCCTTGACCTATGCCACCGGGTTGAAAATGGCCAGGCCGGATCTGCATGTTATCGTCATCATGGGTGATGGCGGTTTAGGAATCGGTGGAGCCCATTTCCTGTCGGCCTGCCGAAGAAATCTCGATTTGACTCTTTTGGTTCTCAATAATTTCAATTACGGGATGACCGGAGGCCAGTATTCGGCCACGACACCCACTGACGCCGTCAGTGCCTCCGGCTTTTTGAACAGGCTCGATGCACCGATGGATATCTGTCGTCTGGCTGACGCGGCAGGAGCCCCCTTTGCCAACCGAACGTCTGCCTTGACAGCCAATTTGGATAAACAAATTGAAGCAGCGATCCGTTTTCCAGGGTTTGCCGTAATGGATATCCAGGGAATCTGTACCGGCAGATATACACGCAAAAACACACTTACTCCGTCTATGATTAAGGAGTGGATATCCAAGGCGCCGGTCTATGACGGCCTTCTTGCCCGGAACCAGCGAAAGGAATATGGCAAACACTACCGGGAATACGCGGAAAAACAAAAGAAGATCAATGCGCCGATGAAAATCAGTCCTGTTTCAGTTGCATCTGGCAGGCAGAAAACTGCGGTACTTCTTCTTGGCCGCGCCGGTCAGCGGATCGCCACGGCAGGCGAAATCCTGGCACTTGCGGGAATTGCCGGAGGCTTATCTGCAAGTCAAAAGATCAGCAATGATATCACCGTGCTGCGGGGGGCTTCTATCAGCGAAGCGATTCTTCAAACTCAGCCAATCGGTTATACCGGCATTGAGCAACCGGATGTGGTCCTTGCTCTCAGTCGGGAGGGGGTTAAGCGAAAGTGTGCTGTTTTGGCAAATCTACCTCCGGAAACCTTCATCCTCAAGGCGCATGAGGTGGATATCCCTGCCAGTAAGGCTGAAATACACAACATCGATTTTAGAAAATACGGCCTAAAGGAACAGGATTGGGCTTTAGCGGCTTTAGGTCTTCTCGCCGCAGAAAAGAGGATTCTGAATAATTTTCTATTAAAGGAGGGGATTAAAAAACGTTTCAAAGGCGCCATGCGGGATAATGCCTTGAAAATCGTCTTCACACTTCAGTGATCGTGTACAGTCGACATCCATAAATAGTGCCATATAGTATCATTAGGGAATCTTGAAAAATTACTTTTGCGTCCAATCTCTGCGTTGCTCGGAAATATTTTATCCTCGGAATATTAGCTATATGCACCCCAAGGGCACTTCCTGCGGGCGCCTCCGGTAAAATTTTTCCACGCGCCTTGATCTTGAACCGATAAGCGTAGAGTCCGAGAAATCTAATTTTTCAAGGAAGTAAAAAGACTTGCCGGATTCGAGATTAAATAAGAATGGTTCATCCGACTTATGCATACTTTTCTATAACTCGGTGAGGCGGCGGTCATCGCTGGAGGGCGCATCGCGGAGGCCCGACGGTAAAGCACATAAGGCCCGTAGGGTTGCGGACAGGACGTCCGCAACTGGCAGCAGGCCAGGGACGGCCTGTCTGTCAGCCGTGATTTACCGTCGATAAGGCCGTAGAGCAGTGTTCGTAAGCGATGACCGCCACCGGATTGCTGTTTTCAGCATTACCAGCAAAAGAATGCTTAATCCGGATGAACCCTAAAAATTTTGTTGCGGAATTGAGCTTAGTTCTTTTGTAAAGGAGGCGTAAATGACCAATTCAAGATTTCGAACTGAAGAGGACAGCATGGGACCGGTACAAATACCCTCAGATGCCCTGTACGGTCCGCAGACTCAACGCGCTGTGGATAATTTCACAATCTTCCCAAGAAAGCTTCCGTCAACTTTTATCCGCGCACTGGCCATCATTAAGCAGGCGGCGGCTCAGACCAATATGGAACTTGGGCTTCTTGATACCGAGAGAGGCGAGGCAATCGTTTCCGCCGTCGGCAAAATCATGGCAGGGGGGTATGACGATCAATTTCCCGTCTCGGTTTTTCAGACAGGATCGGGAACGAGTACCAACATGAACATGAACGAGGTGATCAGTGGACTGGCGAAAAAAAAAGGGGTCCAATTATCGGCCAATGATCATGTCAATATGGGACAAAGCAGCAACGATGTGATCCCGTCTGCCCTTCACCTCTCTGTTGCCTTAGCCATCCGGAAAGGGTTGAATGACTCACTGGCCATACTGATCCAGGCAATCCGGGCAAAGGGGGAAGAGTATCATGATGTGGTCAAAACCGGCCGTACTCATCTGATGGATGCACTGCCCATACGTCTTCAGGCTGAAATGGAAGGGTGGGCCGCGCAGATTGAGGATGGCTGTCACCGGTTGGAATCGAGCATGGAACGGCTCACCAGTCTGGCACTGGGAGGGACGGCAGTTGGAAGCGGTGTAAACTGTCATCCGGATTTTTCAGAAAAAACAATCGCCCGCATTAATAGCGCAACCGGTCTGTCCTGTACGGTAAGCCGGAATTTTTATAAGAGTCTCAGCAGTCTGGAGACGGCTGTTGAGATCAGTGGGCAATTGCGTACCATTGCAGTTGCGCTAATGAAGATCGGAAACGATCTGAGATGGATGAATTCCGGTCCCCTGTCGGGACTCGGGGAAATTGCCTTGCCTGCTTTGCAGCCGGGGTCCAGCATCATGCCCGCCAAAGTCAATCCGGTTATCCCGGAGGCGGTGTGTATGGCAGCCGCCCAGGTTATCGGCAATGATCTGGCTCTAACACTTGCCGGACAATCCGGTAACTTTCAGCTCAATACCATGCTGCCGCTGGCCGCCGCCAATCTGCTGGACAATATAGATCTGCTTGCAGGAGCCTGCCGTTCGCTTGCCGAAAAGGCCATTGCAGGAATGAAAATCAATCGGGATGTCTATCGCGATGCCGTATCCCGCAATCCCATCCTGGTGACGGCCTTGAATCCTAAAATCGGTTATCTGGCTGCTGCCGCGATTGCCAAAAAAGCCATGGCGGAAAACCGACCGATTATAGACGTTGCCCTTGAGGAAACAGATTTGACCCGCGAGGAACTGATGGAATTGCTGGACCCTACAACTCTTGCCGACGGCGGAAAAAAATGACGTGTGATTTATTCTCTTTTGGATTTCAATAATTCTTTTAAGTTTTGTCGTGCCGTAGCGTTTTGAGGTGAGATGGCGAGTGCCTTTTTGAAACAGAAAAGCGCTTTGTCAAAATTTCCGATGCGGGTAAAAAACGCACCCAATCCGTTATACGCCTGTGAAGAATCCGGTTGGATTTTAATAGCAGCCAGATAGTTAGCAGATGCATCCTTGTAGCGACCCTGCCGGAGGTAATGATTGCCGAGACTGCAATAGACATTTACCAGATTTTGTTTGGTAGCGATATCATAAGGCCCAAGGGCAAGTGCCTTCTGGAATGCCGTGATAGCCTTATCAAAATCTTTCGTCCGGGTAAATATTGCTCCCAGGCCGTTATATGCCTCGGCAAAATCAGGCTTGAGTTGTAATACCTTCAGATATTTTTCCTGTGCCTTTTTGTACTTTCTTTCATGAAAATAAATGTTGCCGATATTGAAATAGACTTCAGCAAAAGAGGGCTTTATGGTGAGTGCCTTATGATAGTAGTCCATTGCCTTTTGATATGCATGCTTGGATTCTTGAATCAGCCCTAGATTAAGATATGGTGTTGAAAAAACAGGATTTATTTGTATTGCCAAGGCAAAGTGTTTGGAAGCCTCTTGTGGATTTCCTTTATCCACTAATGCCAGGCCGAAATTATTTTCCGCTATATAATTATTTTTCGTTACCTGCAAAGTATGTCTAAAAAGGGAAATGCTGTTTTTCCAATAACCGAGTTGAAATCGGGTAGTTATAGACAAAAGGACTATCAGTATTCCAAAGCATAACACGCCGGGATATTTCAATTTCATCCATTTATTGATGAGGTCGGATCCCATCCACGACAACATAATAAAAATCCCGATCAGCGGGATATAGGTATACCGATCCGCCATTGATTGAACGCCGACCTGAACAATACCTATCACCGGCACCAGGGTCCCCACATACCAAAGCCACCCCATCAGGAGATAGGGCTTTTTTTTCGAATAATAGAAGCACGTCAAGGTTACTAAAAGAAGAAAGCTCAATGATACCCAAAAGCGGAGCCAGGGTACGTGTTCAGGCAAAGGGTACAAGACTGCAAGATGGGTCGGAATGATCATTTTCTCAATATATCGGCCATAGGCGATAATGGAGTTAATGATGTGGAGATGAAATGGATATTGGGCTTCAGCAGAGATGGCACTTTTTTGTGCAAGTACTGTTATGTAACTTGAGATTGCCGAAAGCAGGAAAAATGGTATTTTTTCAGTGATTACACTTAAGACGACTCTTTTTTCGAACCATCCTGTATTGAGGTTTTGTTTATTAAAACGTTCAAGAGGCCAATAATCTAAAAGAAGCAGTACAAACGGCAAGGTCACGAGCATGGGTTTTGCCATCAAGCCCAATATGAAGAAGAGCAAAGTAAGGATATAGAAAAAGGTCTTTTTCGAAGATTCGGCATAACGTCCATAAGACCATAAGACCGTAAGGAAAAAAAAGGTACTCAGGAGGTCTTTCCGCTCTGCTATCCAGGCAACGGATTCCACATGCAGAGGGTGCACGGCAAAGAGGGCGGCGACACAGGCTGCCGGCCACGTTCTTTTAGTGAATTTCAATAATATAGTGAACAGGAAGAGCGTATTGACCAAATGGAGCAGGAGATTGGTAAAATGGTGCAGGCCGGCATCCAATCCGAAAAGCTGGCAATCGAGCATATGCGACAGCCAGGTAATTGGGTGCCAGTTGCTGGCATGAAAAGATGTGAAGGCCCACTTTATCCCATTTAGGGTAAGACCCTGGTTTACATGTGGATTAAAAACAACATATTCGGGGTCGTCATAATTTATAAAACTGAAATGAACGACCGGAGAATAGAGGATAATGACCAGGAATCCAAGGAATAAGGCAATTATAAATTCAGTTCGAACATAAATGTTTATTCTTTTGTTCATTTTTGTCTTTGCAATACGAAATATTTCAATGTGGCTGCCATGTTCGCCATGATTTAGGACAGATAGGCATGATTCTGAAAAATTTTATTTCATTATGGATATTATTTTAATAGAATTTACAGGAAAATAGGAAGCCATCCAATGAAATCTATCACAAAAATAAATAACAGTAAGATCCTACTGCTTGTAATTTACTGTATTCTCGTTGTATTCGGCTCTTTGGTCTTTGCAGATTTCTTGGGGTTCGACGATAAACTCAATGTTCTTGGCAATGCAAATCTCTCGTTTCTTTCATGGAAAAAATTCTTAAGCATATGGGAAACACCCTATTTTCATATGTATATTCCGGTGACATATTCCTTATGGGCGATTATCGCCGCAATTTCCCGAGCACTTTTCGCAGGGAAGCTGATTGGAGGAGTATTCCATCTTTTCAATATCATCCTGCACATTGTCAATACATGTCTTGTCTATTCCATTCTAGTCCATTTCTTTAATAAAAATGTTACTGATAAGACCAGTAAACAAAAAACGCAGATCGCGGCAGGCCTAGGGGCTCTATTGTTTGCCGTTCATCCGATTCAGGTCGAAGCAGTTGCCTGGGTTACAGGAATGAAGGATCTTCTGGGCAGCTTTTTTTCTCTTTGCTGCATGTTGCTTTTTTTGCTTTTTTATAAGCATGATAATTTGAGCTTTGCAAAAAAGATTGGTTTTTCATTGCTTTTGCTTCCGCTATTCTGTGCCGCCCTGATGTCGAAGCCTTCTACAGTTGTTGTCCCTGTCTTAATCATTCTGCTTTGTAGTAAATTTTCTTTGGCCCGCATAGAGAGTCTCTTTGTCGTATTGTCTCCATGGTTTGTTCTGTCGGTTGTGTTTGTTGTAATTACCAAGAAAGTGCAACCGATAGGCCATAGTCAAATAGTGGCGTATTCGACTTTTCAAGGACCAATGATAGCCGCCGATTCCATTGTTTTCTATTTGAAGAAAATTTTTTATCCTGATTTTTTTATCATAGATTACGGCAGAACTCCATCCTTTGTCCTGCAAAGCAGTTGGAGGTATTTGAATATTCTGGTTGTTGCAGCAGTATGTGCGGTTCCTTTATTATTAGACAACAAGAAATTCTGGTTTACTGTTTTGGCCTTGTTTATCGTCGGTCTTCTTCCGGTTCTTGGCTTGATTCCGTTTGAGTTTCAACATATCTCCGACGTGGCGGATCGATATGCATACCTTTCGATGTTTGCCGTTTCCCTGGGAATAACGTATTGTTTATTACAGTATGATTTTAAAAAATCCCTTTTCCTCGTCGTGCCCATCATCTCTATTTTGATGATTAAAGGTGTTATGCAGACAGGGTATTGGAGAAATTCATCGAGCTTGATGGGGTATGTCCTGACGAAAAATCCAAAGAGCATAACAGCCAATGTGGATTATTGTGTGGCGATGATGATTAATGGCCATTATGCAGATGCAATAAACCATTGTCAAATGGCATTGGACGTGGATCCTAATGATGTCAATGCCCACTATAATTTGGGATTGAATTATATTTTTAAAGGAAATATGGACCTGGCTCTCAAGCAATATAAAATATTAATAGAAACAGATCCCAAAAGGGCCTATAAATTAAAGGATGCCATGAGGATTATTCCCAAAACCATAAAAAAACAAAATGCTCCTTATCCTAACCAAGGAACTCTAAGGTGAAAGAGAATAAAAAAAAGGTTCCCGTAACAATTCTGATCCCTGCGTTTAATGAAGAGAAGAGTATCGGTGATACCATAGGAAAAGTGAAGGATCTTTATCCGGATTTTGAAATCCTGGTGATTGATGACGGTTCAACCGACAAAACCCTGCAGGCAGCCATGGACGCCGGAGCTAATGTTTGGCCGCATCCATACAATATAGGGAACGGAGCTGCAATTAAATCGGGTCTTCGTATCGCCCAGGGTGAATGGATTGTGATGATGGATGCCGACGGGCAACATGCACCGGAAGATATTGCCGGTCTTTTGGAATTTAAAGATACGCACGACATGGTCGTAGGTGCAAGGCAAAAAGATTCGGAGACTTCCTTGCACCGGGACATTGCCAATACTGCCTATAACTGGTTTGCATCGTATGTAACAAAATTCAAAATAGCAGATCTCACTTCAGGCTTTCGCCTGGTTCGGACGTCCACTGCCCGCCAATTTATCTATTTGCTACCGAATACCTTTTCCTACCCAACCACTATAACAATGGCATACCTGCGCAGCGGACGGAGCATTAAATATGTTCCTATTAAAACGAAATTACGCATAGGAAAAAGCAAAATTAAACTTTTCCGGGATGGATCACGATTTTTTCTCATTATTACCAAGATTGCCACCTTGTTTTCACCCTTGAGAGTGTTCCTGCCCGTCAGCCTTGGCTTTTTCTTTACCGGATTGGGGTACTATCTCTTTACCTATATTACGGAAAATAGATTTACCAATGGATCTGCCCTGCTGTTCAACAGCTCCATCATTATTTTTCTCATAGGTCTTGTTGCCGAGCAGATATCCCAGATGCGCTATGATCGGATTGAGTAGCCGATGATTCATATTATTATTGGAACTAAAGCTCAACTCGTTAAAATGGCCCCGATTATGTTCCGATTAACTGAAAAGGGGATTCCATATAATTTTATCTATACCGGTCAGCATAGAGATACAATGGAGGAGATGATTGAGGATTTCCGAATACGAAGGCCTGATGTCACTTTATATAACGGCTCGGATATAACCTCTATTTTTTCCATGGCAATCTGGTTTATTAGAATTCTTTTCACCTCGTTACTACATAAAAGACATATTTTTGGAAACGGTAAGACAGGCGTTGTTCTGGTACATGGTGATACTTTCTCCACCTTACTTGGAGCTTTAATGGGCAGGATAGCAGGTCTTGAAGTCGCTCATGTCGAGTCAGGGCTGCGATCTCACAATCTTTTTCATCCTTTTCCGGAGGAGATCACAAGAATATTAACATTTCGCCTCAGTCATATACTGTTTTGTCCAGGAGATTGGGCGGTGAAAAATGTCTCATTGTTAAAGAAAAAAATAATAAACATTCATGCCAATACCCTCTATGATTGTCTGGTCCTGACCGGTCCACGTCGAGTCGATCATATTCCCAACCATCCATTCGTTCTTGTAAGTTTACATCGTTATGAAAATATTTTCCGAAAAACACAGCTTGAAAAAATTTCAAACATTCTTCAGTGGGTATCTGAGCACCATAAATTGATTTTTATTCTTCATCCTCCTACTGAAAAACAATTACGCCGCTTTGATTTATATGACAACTTGGAGACAAACAATAACATTTCTTTGCGGCCCAGGTACAATCATACGGACTTTATCTCATTGTTGGAGAAATGTGAGTTCGTAATTACAGACGGAGGGAGTCTCCAGGAGGAGACCTATTATCTAGGGACTCCTTGTTTGTTACTCAGAAAGGCGACGGAACGAAACGAAGGTATAGGGGAAAATGTTGTTAAATCAAACTACGAAACTAAAATTATTAAAGAATTTTGCCTTCGATATCAGTGTCATAGACAAAATCCTCTCCAGTTGGAAATGAAACCTTCAGAGATAATCATTGAATCAATCAGGGACTATTGGTCGGCAGAGTGAATAGAAATCAATAGGAAAGAAAAAAGAACCGGATGATAAATAAAACACTGAATATATACGTATTGATCCTCATAGGTTGTCTTGGTTTTCTATTGCGATTCTACTCGGTCAAACATACACAGGTTATCGGTCCGCTACGAGCTGATGCTCGTGATTACTTCATGTATGGTTATAATCTGAAATTTGAGCATGTATATTCCAGGTCCACCAAGAGCCTGCAAGATCCTGCAGCTGCAGTAAAACCTGATGCTATTCGCTCACCTGGCTATCCATTGTTTCTTGTCCCATTCGAGGATAGGGTTCCTACATCGCGTACGTTGAAAAAGATCACTTTGGCCCAGGTGATTGTAAGCAGCCTAACGCTTGTTATAGCTTTCTTTTTCTATCGGATGTTTCTTCCTGTATCATGGGCGCTTGGGGCGTGCCTTTTTACTGCTATAAGTCCGCATTTGATAGTGGTGAATAGTTATGTGCTGAGTGAAACTTTATTTTGCTTCTTCTTGGTTCTCTTTGCCTGGACTATAGGTTGGTGCTGGAAAAGGAAATCACCCATTGCCTGGGGAGCGGCAGGAGCAGTACTTGGGTTTGCAAGCCTTGTGAGACCGGGAGTTCAGTATTTTCCTCTTGTTATGATTCTCCCCTTTGTTCTTGAATTCGGTCGGAAGAAAGGACTTACATGTTTTGCGATGCTGGTTTTAGGCTTTGCCTTGATTTTTTCTCCTTGGATCATTCGCAATGAACTGACAATGGGCAAAGCCAGCGATAAAACATTGATGATCAATTTTTTACACCACGGCATGTATCCGAACTTTACCTATGATAACAATCCGAAGAGCTATGGGTTTCCCTATCGGTTCGATCCTCATTCCAAGGAAATAAGTAAAAATGTGGGGACCATTCTTGAAGAGATTGGCAGGCGCTTTCGACAGGAGCCAGTGAGACACCTGAAATGGTTTTTGCTGGGTAAACCAATAACCCTCTGGTCCTGGAATATGATACAGGGTATGGGGGATGTTTTTGTTTATGGCGTTTCAAAAACGCCCTATGCAAATGTTTGGTATTTCCGCTTGACTCATTTGTTGATGCTTATATTACACGGGCCGTTGGTTATACTTGCTATGGTTGCCTGTTTGCTCGTTTGGTTTCCATCTTCTACAACAGATCTGTCACATGAAAAGATGTTCATTGCAAGATCCGCATCTCTTATCCTTCTCTACTCAACCTTTATTCATATAATTGGTGCTCCTTTCCCGCGATATTCGATTCCGCTCCGACCTATTATGTATGGAATGGCCGTATTCTTACCCTTTTTCTTACTGTCTTTAATAAGAAAGCGCTCTGCATAAAAAGAGTTTATAAGAAATATTTCCTATATAATCGGATTATTAATCGAACTCCATCATTTGCGTATCCTGTTTTTTGACATTTATTCAGAGTTTACAATCTTATAAAGTACGACGTCTTTCATATCAAACACTTTTACAGTGGGCTTTTTAGTAAAGTAGGAAAGCGTGCCTGTATCTTTACGAACCAGAATATAAGTGGATCGAGCACTCGACATTTTGGGAGTTTTCTCTTCCTTATAATATGTATACCATAGATAAAAATTCAGAGGCCAGTCCGTGGGAGTCTTAGCTAAGATTTTGTCATTGCTATGCAAGAGTGGTACAAGTTTCTTGGCAACGGCTGACGCCTCAGGGAAGACTCCTGTGTCGGGATATTTCTCGATAGCATTATGTGAGATTAGAACAAATGAATAAAACATCATGAAAACAATGACTGAGCATTGTAAAATATACTGACCATTCCTTTTTAATTTCTCAATAAAAAAGGTAAAACCGGCATCGGCCGCAATAAAAATGTATGGGATCAAAAATATCCATGTTCGTACGTATGGAACGCGATGTTTTGCAAAAATCACAAGCATCGATCCCAGTACAATACTTGGTAAGAGGAGAAGCAAAGCGAAATTTTTTTTCCTTATTGATTGGATAAAACCTATTATTATTGCCAGGATAATGATGCATGAGATAAATATTGGTACATCTCTTGTGAAATCGGAAATAATTGCACGGAAATGGGGTCCGATATTTGTAATAAAGGTGTGCCATGGCGAGGGTCTAACGAACCGGTTTTCCAGTATTGGGGCAACACCTCCTGTAATGATGACCGTAGGCAGATAAAGTATGCATGTGCATATAAGGGTCGACAAGCCGACAGGAAAAAGGAATCTGCCTGTTATAAAGGATATTGAGCGCTTTTGGAGGAAGAGAAGACACGTTATCCACAAATAGACTCCGACTATTGAAAGCAACATGGACGGGATTGTCAGCATACCGAGGGCTGCGATCGCTCCCAGAGCTAAGGCCTTTTTACTATCCGGTTTTAAACAATAATTATAACCCAGCAATGTCAGCAAAAGCGATAGAAGTACAACTAAGCTATATCCTCTGGCGTTTGTTGAATAGAGAACCAGATAGGGACAAATGGCTGTTAGTGCGGATGCGAATAAGCCGGAATTCCCGGGAATGAGTTTTCTGCATAAAACAAAGATAATGGGGATGGCGGAGATTCCAGCTAAATAAGCAGGCAGTCTTAAAAAAACGGGTTGAATGCCAAAGAGGAGGATAGAAAGTCTTTCAAGCAATGTATAGAGCACATGATTGTTTGGTAGCGGGTAATAAAATAAGGACCGAAAATCTGCATGGACAAAATTCAAGAACGTGAATGATTCATCGTACCTCATCGGCTGGCTTAGAAAATGCGCCTGTAAAAAAATTCCGATCAGCAGTATGAGAATAAGAAAAAGGAAATCCGCTTTGCTGTGAGTATTTGAATTGAACATAGTGGTGAATTTATCCTGGATATTTCAAGAAAAATTTAGTCGGCAACAAATTTATCATATAAGTATCCAGGTTAGGATTAAGAATTTGAAATGGTCTGAATCTTATCGAACAATTCTCTATATTCCCCTACCATCCTTTTTAAAGAAAATAACCTTTCAACCCTTTCTCTATTAAATTGTCCCATTTCTTTTCTCAACGTTGGGGATTCCGCCAAGGTGTTTATTGCCGTTGCAAACTCTTCAACATTTCTTGGCTGACAAAGATAACCACCAGCTGGATCGACAACAATTTCCGGAAGAGATGAACAATCTGTGGAAATTACCGGTAGACCGCAAGCCATCGCTTCAGCGGCAACCAGACCAAACCCCTCACGAATTGTTGGAAAAAGAAGAATGTCTGCTTGTTGATAAACCTCTGGCATTTTCGGATAGGGCACATTGCCGATGTCATGCAGTTGAGGATGTTCCGGGAGCTTTTTCTTTGTCCTGAGCCCTCCAGCATAGAGAATATGGATATGCTTGGAAAGTCTGCCAGCTATTAATGGAAGCATGTCTGCGCCTTTTCGTTTTGTTAGATTTCCACAGAAAAGGACCTTTATTTGGTCGGTTGAATTTTGACGTTTTTCAGAAGGTCTGAATACATCAGTATCGATTCCATTATAAATTACCTGTATGTCACCGGTATATTGAAGATCTTTTTTGACCAGATCGGCAATGAATCTACTGACAGCTGTTACCTTTGTCGCTTTTTTCAAAGATTGTTTTGAAAAATATCGCAGATCTGTCCGGTAATGTAGGTTCTGAAGCAGTGAACTGAATGGTGCCATATAGGGATCCAAAACATAGTTGTGAAAGGTAATCACTAATCTGTGGTGCTTTTTGGTAAACAAAGATGCGTAATCGGGGGTTGTATGCACAATTCCTGGATTCCTGAGGTTTCCAAAGAGGAAGGGTAGGGCAGGCGGGACAAGGGTCCAATACGGATTGTGACCCAACAATGTATAATCAGGGACATGGGTTGATAGAATTTTATGAATAATATAGGCACCGTTGCCTGTTGCCATTGGGCTATAGATAGGAATCATGTCTGTAGCCTTCCCCTGATTTCATTCCAGAGAATTCTTAGTCATACAGTACTCGTTAGATAGATGCTGCCAGACTCGTTTGGACGAATCTCCATCCGTGTAATCAAATATCTTCTTTCGTACCTGAGCCCGTTTGGTTTTGTATGCGTCGTTGTTGTAGTGCCTCATTTCGTATTCGAGTTGACTTTGGTTTGTACACACACTACCAGGTGCAAATTCATTAAAGTCAAAGAGTAGGGCCCTATCTGTGCCGACATACGACTCAAAGTCATAGGTAAAAAATATGATTGGTCTGTCAAGAAGCAGAAAATCGAAATATATTGAAGAGTAATCCGTTATCAGACAATCGGCCAGGCTCAATGCAGGATATATGTCGCATGTCGGTTTGTAGCAGAGAATATTTTCATAGGCATCAGGCCGAAAAACGTTTGCCAGATATGGGTGAACCTTAATAACAACAATTGCATCCATCTCTTTCAGGTGTCTGTCCAATAGATGGAAATCAAGCACCCCTGATCTGATGGGGCATTCTTTGGACTTTCTGAATGTGGGCATATAAAAGAAGATTTTCTTTCCGCAGGATTTTGAATTTTTAACCTTCTCAACCGTAACCGTATCCGTATTCAACCAGACAGGATCGGTATATGTCCAATCAGTTTGAGAAAAGAGAATATCGTTTCTTGGATAACCGGTTTCAAGAAATGTTTTTGCATGGAAAGCACTTTTAAAAGCGTGCTCAGTTATATATCTGGATGTAGTTAGAACCACATCATAACAAGGGTAGCGTCCAGTCAAGTATTTTTGTATCTGAAGCAACTGCCGAAAAGGAAATACCATTCCGGAAAGGCGTCTGTGAAACTGCGGCAACTCGATTTCCTTTAGCGGTGCACCATGCCAGAGTTGAATGATTTTGCTTGCATGTCCCAGATGATACTTCCCTGAATCGATCCATTCGGCACAATCTACTGCGATAATATTTGCGGTTAGAAGATATGAAATGGTTTTTAGACCTGGAAAATAAGCAATTGGTAGGTTTATACCTTCTAGCAACGAGATGGTGTCTCTGTTTGCAGTTATAAAAAGGACATCAAGTTTCGGGAGAGCCTGTTTACAGAGAAAAATGAAGAAATGTTTTGTGTTGTCTAGAAAAATCCCGTTACCACTGCCGATAACGATAATTCTATTCTTTTTCTTTGGGATCAGATGGGAGAGAGGGAGAAAGACAATGTTTGAGATAATTGCAATTAGGGTTTGTATGAGCAGGTGTTTCAGATCGTTAAGAAGGAGAGAGAGCCGCATTGTTTTTAAAGACTATCTTCTGATTTTTTCGATAACTTCTGTCGTGGAAATTGAAGGCGTCCTGGGCAGATAAACAACCTCGCAGATGTCGCTGAATTCATCGAACTTTCCCTTCCAGTCATCGCCCATAACAAGTATATCGGCTTTATGCTCTAACAGATATTTTCGCTTTTCTTCCAGAGAGTGTTCATAAAATACACCATCCACATAGCGGATGCTTTTTATGATTTCCATTCTTTCTTCCTGAGTATACACAGGGTATTTTTTCTTTTTTGAAAAATTAAGCGCATCTGTTGACACACCGACAATAAGAAAGTCGCCCAACGCTTTGGAGCGCTCTAAAATACGGAGATGACCTACGTGGAAGACATCGAATGTTCCGAA
>JBJKRL010000042.1:0-50403 GCA_046704745.1 Desulfocapsaceae bacterium
GGATATTTTTCATTGACCCCGTCAAGGCTGAGACAGGAACAGCATGGAGATCATCCCCGAATGGCACGATCTCTTTTCCTGTATAGATGAGAATCCCTCTGATGAACTTATCTCCAAGATCGTCCCGCAAAACTTTAAGTCCTGAGAAATCTCTTGGTGTTGGGCTGGCTGAAAGCTTAATTTCAACTCCGATGACTTTTCCGCCATTGCCTTCAATAACGCAATCCACTTCCTTTCCGGCCTGTGACCGGAAATGGTAAAGCGCCACAGGCTTATCGGACCAGGAAGCATGCTTGAATAACTCAAGAACCACAAAGTTCTCGAAAAGCCTACCGACGATCTCGCCGCCTTGGCGCAGACCTTCCTCATCAATGCCAGTCAGATGGCAGGCAAGTCCCGTATCCACCATGAAAAGCTTTGGGGCCTTCACAACTCTCTTTCCCAGATTTGATGACCAGGCAGGAAGAGTTTGAACAAGGAAAGTCATCTCTAAGAGCGTCATGTAGCGAGAGAGGGTGCTGTTGGGGATTCCGCTGCTCCTTGATATTTCAGACTGGTTGAGCAGGCCCGCAGTTCGTCCGGCAAGGAGTTTGAGGAGTCTGGGTACAGCCGCGAGGTCTTGGATTTGAGCGAGGTTCCTGATATTTCGATCAAGGATTGTTGTAATGTAGGACTCAAACCATGCTCGTCTTCTTCGATGAGTCTTCCTTTGCGCAGGTTCGGGAAAGCCACCGGATGCTATATATGTTGTAAGATCAAATTCAAGGTCCGAATGAAAAAAGTGCGGGAATTCGCTGCTCCAGAATGCATCTATGATATTCTTGCCGCTACCCTTCATTTCTCCGATGGAAAGGGGCCAAAGAGTTAGCACTTCCATCCTTCCGGCGAGTGCGTCGGCAACTTTCGGAATGGTTAGCACATCGGCAGATCCCGTTAAAAGATATCGTCCGAAAACACGATTGCGATCCACATCCTCTTTGATTGCAAGAAAAAGCTCCCTTACCCTCTGGGCCTCATCGATCACCACGGGTTTTTCAATACCTGCAATGAAGCCTGAAGGGTCAGTACTTACGCTGGAAAGTGTTCCAGCATTATCCAGAGATACATAACGGGCCGGATATGGTCCATTCGCAATTTCTTGGACAAGGGTACTCTTTCCGGTCTGCCGTGCACCACGGAGAAAGACGACGGGCGTATCCGACATGGCCTCAATGATATTGTTTATGATATTTCGCTTATACATGGTAACATATTTACCAGTGGGTGGTAAATATGTCAACTAGTGACAACTGTCACGATCAGACAACCGACGCTTTGAATGGAAGTCGTAAGAACTCTAAATCCGGATGGAGATCTTTGACAAGGTCAAGCAATACTAAGAAGTTGTGGGTTTTACTGAACTGAATTTTCACCTCCTGCAAAATCGCCTTGAAGTATTTTTCAGAGCACTGTTGGGCACAAAAATCATAGCAACAACTTCGCATGTCAAATAGGCATCAGCGAATTAACATATTGACAGACGATCTCCATGCGGATGCCGGGGTCTCAAAGCTTTATGCCATTAAAAACTATGGTTGTCTCATAAACAACTAGTTAAAAATGTAAAAAAGATATAATTTAACGCGTTGTTTTGTTCCTGGAGACCAGTCGTGATCAGGCTCCACGGCGGCGTAAGGATGGAAATTGAGGAGCGCATCAAAGAAAATTGGAGTGAGGTTGTCGCACCTAAGGATGAAGATTCAGGAAGTTCGGGATGATGGTGGGGGAGCTTCGATAGAGAAACTACCATATATTTCTCAATATCAAAACCACTACGAAGGATCTGCACCTTTAACGATCGAGAGTATAAAAAGTTCCTGTAACCTCGTATATATCTATCACCCCACCACGCCGTTTTCCTCAATAGGACAAAACCAACAATCAGCATCGAAACTACAGGATGTTGTAGTTCCAGTAGCCGATTTTTTCAAATAAGGTTTCCTTTTTTATTTTTAACAACAAAGGAATCTGGCTCACCCGACCTACATAGATGAATTTGGTTTGCCTATCCACGAGGATCCGATTTTTCCCTATGATAGGAGTTATTTATTTCCGAATACTTCATATAGCTTCACAGGGAAGAAAATTTGCAAAAAGTCTGCAAAATGCAAAAAAGCGGTTACAGCTATAAACTGTAACCGCTTAATATTATTGGTGGAGCTAGACGGGATCGAACCGACGACCTCTTGACTGCCAGTCAATTTTAATATATTTCATTTACTTTCATTTAAAATCACATTATATGTTAAATTAGTTGTACAAACAGGATGTTGAATTGTATTTATGATCACATAACATCATTTAATGATATTTTGTTTCATTGCCTAAATGCGGGACAGATGCGGGACAGATGCGGGACAGATGCGGGACAGAAATAATACAATATATTAGTTATGGAGACACACTATGCCTCAATGGATCAAATGTACTACACCTGGGGTTCGATATCGGCTACATCCGACAAGAAAACATGGCATAGGCTATGATCGCTATTACACGATCCGGTATCGAGTAGCTGGGAAAGAAAAATCGGAAGGCCTTGGATGGGCAAGCGATGGATGGTCAGAAAGGAAGGTTGCTGCCATCCTCTCTGAATTAAAGACGAATTATGTCAAAGGGGAAGGTCCACTAACACTCTCCGAGAAAAGAGAATTGCAAAGGCAGGCAAGACTAGAAGAGAAAAAGAAGGAGGAAAGAGAAAAGCGGAAATTGGAGATGGAGGAAAAAACCAAATTTTCTTCTGTTTATTCACAATACTGTGAGATACATTCAGACAAAAAATCGCTGAAAAATGAGAGGATATTATGCGAAAAATGGATACTTCCTTCAATCGGTCATAAAAAAATTGACGAGATTGTGCTCCTTGATCTTGAGCGTATACGAAAAAAGATGGAGAAGTGCGGGAAAGCTCCTAGGACCATCCAGTATATCAAAAGTATCATTCGTCAAACTTATAATTTTGCTATATCTCATAACCTGTATGTTGGAGGTGTGCCAACCAAGGACTTTCTGAAAAACAAGAAATTCGACAATGCACGTAATCGATACCTCACAGTAGAAGAGGCAAGGACGCTCTTAGCGGAATTGCAAAAGCATTCACTTACAGTCTACCGCATGGCCCTTCTGAGTTTAAATACGGGTATGAGGTATGGTGAAATAGCCTTGCTTCGATGGCAACATATAGATATTGAAGGGAGAAAATTGATAGTCCTTGACCCTAAAAACAAGGAGTCAAGGATGGTATTTTTGACGGTTGAAGTTGTAAAGATGTTTGAATCCATGGAAAAGGGATCACCGGACGCAATTGTTTTCCCTGCTCGGTATTCGCGAAAAATAAATTCTTCTCAACCACCGACAATTCAAAAAAGCATTTCCAATGTGTTCGATAGAACCGTATGTCACCTTGGTTTGAATAAAGGCATAACTGATAGACGCATGCGCGTTGTTTTTCACTCTCTAAGGCATACTGCAGCTTCTTGGTTGGTAAATTCAGGCGTTAGTTTACCGGTAATCGGCAAGATTCTTGGGCATAAATCTTTGAAGATGACCGAGAGATACGCCCATGTAGGTGACAGCAGTGTGAAAAATGCTATGGAGGTTTTAAATAAGAAACAGAAAAGTCATAAAAACCAATCGGTGCCTCGTGTTCATTAGGGTTAACTACATATGTTTAGGAAAAACAATCATCCAAAGATCATGCATTCAGATCTAATAGTCTTCCACACAATATGACATACGTTTACATCATGGTTCGCAATTGAAGGAATAAATCTCCTCCATTCGGAAGAACTTGCGAGATATTCTCCTTAGTTTCGAATGGTTGTCGTAAGCTTTTATCGACATGTTTGCATCCATGTAATTCAAACGGATTGTATGGTCGATTACTCCTTAAAATTATAAATTTTTCCTGTCTTCTTTCTTGCTTCCTTATAGTCTTTTCCACGAAAAGGATACACATGCCTTTATAAATAGGACAAAGTCGATCGTTCGACTTTGTCCTATTTATGTCGGATGTATTTACCAGCCTCACACAGTGGTCATGTCGCAGTGATCACATCACAAAATATTTCCTTCTGAGAGGGGGTAGGGGGAGTTTATAAATACTCCTTCCTTTATATAGTGGGTACGACACCCGTGTCGCACCACTGACGACAGCCGTGTCGTACCACTATTCCGTGCCGACCTTGTACGCCAAAACACATACTCAGATGCAGCCCGAGAGAAGTAACGAATGCCGAATGACGATCGCACCAAGATAATTTACCGCGGGACATCGGAATCAGCGGCCATGTTGGCAAATGTCCCCCGATGGCCACTTGAAAATACCCCACTTGTGGCCGGTGCATCATCAGATTGCCGATCGGGTTGCAGGGCATCTGTTCATAACCGTGTTGGCCTACCATCTTGTCCACGCAATACGTATCAGGCTCAAACAGTCCAAGCTGTATTACAGCTGGTCGACTTTGCGAAAATTCCTGCAAAGCCAAAGCCGAGTCACTGTTTCAATGCAGTGCAAAAATGGTGACACGCTCCACGTGAGGAAGAGCACCAGGCCGGAGGTTAAGCAGCAGGAAATATATTCTGCCCTGGGGATCAAAAGTCATCCAGGCCGGACAATTAAGACCACGGTGTGAAAACTGAAAAGAAGTAGTGCCATAAAGACAAAGCTGAAACAATTAACGTGATGATATTAAAGTATATTTACTCTTTGCCTCAAAAAGTTGGGTTAATAAAATTAGCTGGTCGGGGCAGAACTAGAAGATCAATTCAGATTATCTAATCGCCATCACCAGTTTTTTCACAGCCTTGATGACGGCTTTACTGGCTGGAATCTTTATGGGTTCGCCATTTTGAGGATTTCGTCCGATCCGGGCAGCTCGGTCAGACACCAAGAAGGTGCCGAATCCGATCAATGTTACTTTGTCACCAGCCGCCACGGCCTTTTTGATTGAACCGAGAGTATTTTTCAATGCCTGCTCGTCAACAGCTTTAATAAGCTTGCAGTTTAGAGCCATTTTTACCACCAGATAAGCCTTGTTTATAACCGATTCTATATTTTTTCGTTAGGGTATTAAATGAGTTGTGTAGCAAAACTTTCTATTCGTTGCAAGATGATTTCTTATTTGCATCAAGGTCAGGACTCAGAAACTCGTTGATATCAAGAAAGGTAGAGTGGTGGAGGCGGATCCTTTTACGCAACTTTTCAGTATGGTTAGCGAAGGCAAAGGAGATCTTCGGCCACTCGATCATCAGTTTTTCCACTCGCCGTGGGAGATGGTGCTTATCTCTCTAAATTGTATTGAAAGAGTATACCACCTTTCTTTTAAGGCGAGAAAGAGCTGACTGTCAGTGTCTTGTGAAATTTTACAGAGTTGTGACAAATTAGGCTCATTAAGACTTTTTCCGACAACTGGTGAGCATATTTCACTCTATTGGGCTATTTTACTTTATATGTTACGATGCCCGGTTGGTGGCTCTACTGTGCCAGTAGGAGCCTTTATGGTAAAACATAATAATATCAATATTAAGTTTGGCATAAAATGATTGTCTTAGTTTAGATGGGAAGGCGAGAGGGAGGAGCACAGGTAGATTAGAATTTGGTTAAATTTGGTACAGTAATTTTTTATTGACACGACATGGATAATTGACTATACATCTAGCATGCTGTACAACAATACTATATTCTTAAAAGGAGATAAAAAAATGGTAAAGATACGCGTGGTTGGTTGTCGTATGTTGATGATCCTGGTTTTATTGATGTTTACCGTAGCTCCTGTTTTCGCAAGTGGGCCTGTAGTGCTCCGTGCTGGTGCCTCCGACCCTAAGGCGTCGACCGCACCAGCAATGGCCATCGGCAAATTATGCGAACTTGCGACCAAGTTGAGTCATGGTGAGTTGAAAGCCGAAGGGTTTTATCAATCATTGGGAATTGAGTCTCAATTGGCAGCTAACGTCAAGTCGGGAAGTGTGGATATTGGCTATACAGCTTTGCCCAACCTTTCTTCTTTTACAGATGCCTTCATCCAATTAGATATTCCCTTTCTTTTCCAAAACGAAAAAGCTTATATTGACTTTTTAGAGAACGATCCTGTAGGGAAGAAGGCAGTGGCTAAATTTGAAAAGGATCTTGGTGTCAAAGTTCTTCTTTGGACAAGCCATACCTATGACGGAGAAGTTAGTGGCACCGACTTGATATTAAGGGATAAACATGTAAGGGTTCCTGAGGACATTCGGGGAATGAAGCTTCGCACAACAGGAAGTCCTGACGAAATCTATCTGATGAAGGCGTATGGAGCGAATCCCAGCCCAGTTCCTTACAGCCAGGTTTATTCAGCGGTCCAACAAGGTGTTGTGGATGGCAATGCCGTTACTCCCATCGTTCCCATGGCGGCCTTGAAGATGTATGAAGTGGCTAAAGATTATACGGCTGTCGGTTTTCGGATGAATCCCCTACCCATCTACATTAATCAGCAAAAATTTGATTCGCTGAATGCGGTTCAAAAACAAGCCCTATTAGAGGCCGCCACCGATGTTCAGCGTGAAGTCGGGCAGTGGGCTAGAGAGAAGGTAAAGACGGCGGTTGCTGAATTCGAGAAAGCCGGTGTGAAAATTTATCATCCAACCGCTTCAGAAAGAGAAAAATGGTTGTCAGTTAGACAGGAGGTTTGGAAGGAACTCGCGGAAAAGTTTAAAGGCCAGATCGATCTTAAGGTGGTGAATCAAATTTATGACAACCATTGGCAATAGCAATAGGGCCGATTGTTAAAACTGTGAGGCGTTCGCCCTTGGTAAACATCAACGTGGCGAGCGCCACAACCGGAGGTTTGTTAGTGGAGAAATGCAGAGAAATCTTGCCTTATAGATACTGGCTACTTCCCTAGCCTCCGAAAAGAGGCTTGGTGCCGCTCTGAATACAGTGTGTAAAAAAAAGTTTTAACTGCAGCGGAAGAGGATAATAATATGGAAGATTCCACCATCCAGGTTAGTGTAGTTAGTTCACTAACCGCAGCGTCAAGTCCTTGGGGTAAAGTTTTGGAAGGTTTTAGCGATTTCGTTGACCAAATCTGTACCCTAGCTTTTGTGGGGGCGACTGTAGCTTTGGCGGCAGTCACGCTGTTGGGTGTATTCTTCCGTTATGCCCTAAACGACTCACTAGTATGGGGCGATGAAGTCTCGGTAATGATTTTTATCTGGACTACCTTGCTGGCTATCGCCTCTGGTTATTTGCATGACAAACATGTGAGTTTAGATCTGCTTGTGTCCAAACTTTCACCAGTTTGGCGTGCACGCGTCGGAGTGGTCTCTGAGGGGCTATCACTCGGATATCTCCTAGCGTTGACAATATCCTGCTTTAAGTACCTCCCGTTTGCGGAAGGAATGCACACTGACGCCCTCCGATTGCCTATAACGGTTCCCTTTACGGCCATTCTGGTTTCCTGTCTTATAATGATAGTCCACTGGGCGCGCCGTAACTTTATCCCCAAATTTGGGATTGTTGCAGTATTGGAATTATTAATTGCAGGATCATTCCTTTTTTTGGTGATGCTCCCAATTGGGCAATATGTGCAGATGACAGGTTATTTGCGGGGAATTCTGTTATTGGGCGCTCTTTTTATCCCCATGTTAGTAGGGGTTCCTGTGGCGTTCGCTCTGGGATTTATGGCAACTTGTTATATAGGAGTTGTGGGGGGAGTTCCATTCACTGTCGGTGCCGAACAAGTTTATAATGGTTTTAACATAATAGCATTAATGGCAATTCCCTTACTCATGTTGGCGGGGAAGCTGATGCACGAGGTAGGAATTGCACAAAACATTGTTGATTTTGCCCAGGTGCTTGTGGGACGTCTCCGGGGAGGTTTAGGAGCGGCTAATGTAGTAGCCTGCTTTATCTTTGGTGACATCTCTGGTTCAGCTGTGTCTGACACAGCCGCCATTGGGTCGCTGATGATTCCCCAAATGAAGAAAAGGGGTTATAGTGCCCCCTTCTGCGCCGCACTACAGGGTACGGCGGGAACACTCGGGATGATGGCACCTCTAGCCATTACGCTTCTGTTGTATGCAGCAGCCACAAATACTTCTGTGAGTCGACTGGCTGCAGCGACAATAGTACCAGCATTCTTGTTGGTCGTGAGTTTTATAACGATAGTTCTCATACATTCAAGGCGCAACAACTACCCACGAGAGATAGTACCCGGTAAAGAGATTGTACCACGTACCTTAAAAGCATTGCCCGGGATGTTTGGGGTCATTCTATTGGCTGTGGCCATAATCGGAGGGATTTGTACGCCTGCTGAGGTCGGCAGCATTCTTGTCGGTTATATCGTGATATTGTCTTTCTTTTATCGAAAAGCTAAAGCAAAAACATTTTATCGAGCCATTGTAGAGGCGGGGCATATTAGTGGCATGACGTTGTTTATGGCTGCGACATCAGGCTTTCTAGGCTTTGTTCTGGCACGGGAATTGGTGCCCGCACATGTGCTGCATTTTGTGGCATCAATCAGTGTTGAAAAATTACCAGTAATTTTTATGGTGAGTTTCGTATTTTTTATTCTGGGCATGTTTTTAGAACCTCCCGCAATGATTTTTGGGTTTCTGCCTTCTTTTCTTCCCCTTCTGGCTCAAGCCCATGTTGATCTGGTCCATTGGGGTGTCCTACTTTGTACCAACATGGGCCTCGGCATGATATCTCCTCCAGTAGCCTTAAACCTATTCGTCACGACACAATTAGCAGAAGTTACTTTTGCCAAGGCTGTTCGAGCAGTTATACCATTCATGATTATTATGGTGATTGACATTTTGATAATGGCAATTTTTCCTATAATTCCACTAGGGCTTCCTCATTTGATATTCGGTTATCCGCTTCACTAAAAGAATTTAAAAATTATCGAATACTATTAAGACCTGATATGTATGACAGGTGCGTAATATAACAAGGAGGTTTTTGTGTTCCAAAATATCTTGATACCACTGGATGGGTCAAAGCTGGCTGAAAGTGTACTGACTCAGTTAAAGATAATCATTAACGAATGTAGGGTTAATTCGGTGGTGTTTCTCCAGGTTATTGAGCCAATGTTTCAGGGATCGACAGAAGCTGCATCTGAATTTAATGAAGATGAAATTGAAAGATTGTGTAACACACAAAAATTTCATGCTGAAGAATATCTTAGGAAAATCGTGAATGATTTTGATAAAAATAACATTAATTTTGTGACTAAAGTTGTTAGAGGAAGAGTTGCTGAGACTATAGTCCATTTTGCTGAGCAGAATCGTATTAATCTGATAATTATGGCAACACATGGGTGCTCTGGAATAACTTGTTGGGTTATGGGAAGGGTGGCTGATAGAGTGATTAATTCCTCCAGTGTGCCAATTATGATAGTGCGGACAGTTGAAACAAATAGATAATAATTCTCTCGAATTGATTATGAAAAGCATGGTAGGAAATATGCTAAATGAATTAGTTATATTTGGGATAGATGTTCATTTCATTTAAATATAGGAACTGGGTATATGAAAGAGGGAAAAAATATTTTGTCTAAAGCTGGCAATATTGGAAAAATGACGCTTAAAAATAGGATAGTCATGCCAGCGATGGCTACAAATAGAACATATAAAGGGCACTTTACGGATGAAGGTATCCATTATTATGGTTTGAGGGCAAAAGGGGGAAGCGGTTTAATTATCATTGAATATGCAGCTATAAATTATCCATCAGGTCGATGTGTTCTTAATTGTTCAGTAGACGATGACAAATTTATTCCAAGTTTAAAAAAATTAACTGATGAGGTTCATCAATATAATGCGAAAATTTGTTTGCAAATTGCTCACGCAGGTCGCCAAGCAAATTCATCAACATCTGGCTCTCCGACTGTATCATGTTCAGATTTCATAGAGCCAGGGAGTTTTTACAAGGAAAAATCTCGAGCTCTGACACTATACGAAACTCAAAAAATTATTAAGGACTTTGGGGCTTCTGCTTTAAGGGCTAAAAAAGCAGGATTTGATGCTGTAGAAGCTCATTTTGCCCATGGTTATTTAGCTTGCTCTTTTCTTTCTCCATTCCTTAATCAGCGATCTGATGAATATGGTGGCATGAAGGGTGGCCTGAAGTTTGTCTGTGAGGTTATCAAGGAAATTAAAGAACAGTGCGGAAAGGATTTTCCAGTCTTGGCCCGCATCAATGGTGATGATTTTAATTTTTCAGGCGGGGTAACACATATCGATGCCAGGATGGTCGCCGTTGCTTTGGAGAATGCAGGAGTTGATTGTATCAACATATCAGCCGGCCTCCGTGAATCAAAACATTCATTACATGATTTGACAGGTGCTTCGCCTCGAGGTTCATGGCTTTATCTTGCTGCGGGGATTAAGAAAGCGGTTAACATACCAGTGATGATTGCTAAAAGAATTTCTGAAGATATGGTTGAAGGCGTTCTTGAATCAGAAACAGCTGATTTTGTTTGTATAGGACGTCCCCAAATCGCAGATCCAGAGTACGCAAATAAACTTCTTAGTGGTAATTCGAAAGATATCTTGCCATGCATTTGGTGTTCTCAAGGATGTAATGATGTGCTATGGATGTTAGCGTCTACGACTTGTCTAACAAATCCTGCTGCTGGAATGCTGAACGAATCGTCACTGGATTCCCTGCCTCAGGTTAAGATTTCGAAGAAGGTATTAGTTATCGGAGGGGGACCTGCTGGATGTGAATTTGCACTAGTTGCGGCTAAGCGAGGGCATGAGGTGGTGTTGCACGAAAAGGGATCTTGTTTGGGCGGGAGTTTCCGTCTTGCGGCAAAGTCTCCTTCAAAAGTTGAGACAATTCGACTAATTAAGTATATGGAAACAGCCCTACCGACGGCTGGGGTTGAGGTTAATCTCAATAGTGAGGTTACACCGGAATTACTGGACAAATTTGATTTTGATGCGGTGGTTCTTGCAACTGGAGCCACACCATACATGCCTACCAACATTCCCATTCAACAAGGTACCAATATCATTTCAGTGGAGGATGTGATGGAGGGTAAAGCGCAGGTTGGTAAACATGTTGGAATTTTGACCTGTGGACATTTTTGCAATTTCACGTGTGGTAAAAAGGAAACACCTATCAAAGGAGATATAACCGGTGAAAAGTCAAGATTTAGTTATGCCTGTAGTGCTGGATACGCTGCTGTAGACGTTGCTGAGTATTTGGCTTCCCAGGAAAAGCTTGTCAGTATTATCACTGAGAGAGAAGATGTCGTGCCTGGTATGGGCTTTACTTCACGGAACAACCTAATTAGACGATTTTATAATAATAATATTCGAGTTTGTAGTAATGCGAAAGTGAAAGAGATTAATAATGATGGGGTAATTCTCGAAAAGGCTGATGTTAGCTTTCTTCTAAATGTTGACACGGTCATAGTAAGTGTTGGTATGCGCCCAAATAAGTCATTAGTTAACTCATTGAAGCAACATGTTAAAGAAGTATATTTTGTTGGTGATGTGAATAAGGTCGGTAATGCAATGACATCTATAGCCTCTGCCTTCGATATTGCCAGCAAGATTTAAAAATGTGCAGTTTGACCATTATCTTAAATGGTTTTTAGAACGCTATTGAAGCTTGCATTAAAAACATTTCTTTAAAGGAAATAAAGATATGGATTCCAAAATTAAAGAAATTGGCAGTAAGCTCGGGATGGAATGGCGAGATGGAAAGTCTGCCGAAGTTGGAAGCACAGATACAATAAAAAAGCTAAATAAATTGCTTCATTCGTTTAGACCGTCAATAGATTTGCATCGAACGCGCATATTTACTGATCATTTTCAAAAGTCAGAAGGCGAAACATATCTAAGGCGTAGATATTTTGCCTGCGCGAAAGTCTATGAAACATTGCCGGTTACTATCCACGATTATGAAAAATTAGTGGGTTGGCAAGGTAAGCAACCTAGATCTGAAAACATTTGTATCGAAGTGTGTGCAGACTGGCTCGATGAAGAAATAGATAGTTTGGGAACCAGGCAATTCGATCCATTTATAATAAGCGACTTAGATAAAAAAGAATTAATTGAAAAGCATATCCCTTTTTGGAAAAACAAAACTGTAGCGTTTAAGTGGTCAAAAAGGGTAAAGGTGCCACAAAAATGGACAAGGTCTGGCATATGTACGATTAATAACTACATCTCCAACATTGGTACGCATTTTACTCCTGACTATAATACATTTATCCAAATAGGGTTCAAAGGGTTTGAGGATATTGCTAAAGAAAAGCTAAAAACGATTGATGAGGTAAATCCGGAAGACCTTGGAAAAAGGGATTTTTATGAAGGCATTATTGCTGTTTGCCGTGCTACCAAAACATTGGGTGGACGCTATGCTCAAAAGGCCAGGGAAATAGCGGCACAATGCTCGGATGCGAAAAGAAAAGCAGAACTCAAAGAGATTGCTGACCGGTGTGAGAAAGTGCCTTATTGGCCACCGGAGTCCTTTATTGAAGCCTTACAAGCCTGTTGGTTTGTTTTGATACTTTTGAATATTGAAGGATCCGGTGCTGCGGTGACTCTTGGCCGGTTTGATCAATATATTTATCCCTTTCTAAAGAAAGATCTCGAAAACGGAGTGTTATCCATTGAGAGTGCAGTTGAATTAATAGAAGAACTTTATATTAAGATTACAAATCTAGTTTGGTTTCAACCTAAACAAAGGGCGCAGCAGACGGGGGGATATTACAGATTTATCTCCTTAGACGTAGGAGGATTGACTAAAGATGGAAAAGACGGAAGTAATCTGCTTTCTTATCTGTGTCTCAGAGCAATGAGGAATGTCAGGACAACAGGACCAAGCGTTCATGTTCAGGTTCATCAAAAAACGCCAGACTCCCTTCTTTATGAAGCCGCTAAACTGACGGCTGATGGAATGGGACATCCTTCTTATTTTAATGTCGAAACATTGTACTCTAGTTTAAGAATGAGAAATGCGGGCTTTGAAGGGCAAGGTTCATATAGTGAGGAGGAGCTTAGGGAAGGTGCTGTGGCACTTGGATGTGTCGAACCTGGTGTGCAGGGATTACAATTTGGTCATACTTCCTCTTCTGTTGTTAACCTCGGTAATACAATGAGCCTCGTTATGAACAACGGGGTTTTCCCAAAAGGTGTTGATGGTTGGGGTGCAGGAACGTTGATGGGTGTAAAAACCGGTGATCCTAGCGAATTTAAAAATTTTGATGAATTCATGGATGCGATAAAAATTCAATTGCGGTATCAGATTCGCCAACCGCATGCGGATTTGTTGGTTGCTGAAAAATTGCATTCAGAGGAATATCAGTTGCCAACTTTTACAATTCTAACACGAGGAGCTGTTGAACGCGGAGTTGATGTGGTTTCAGGTGGTGCTAGGGTTAATATCGGACCTGCCCATGAATGTATTGGGGTCGCTGATCTAGCTGACAGCCTTTCGGCAGTGAAGATGTTTGTATTTGAAAAAAAAGAAATCTCTATGGACAATTTGTGTCGTGCTCTGGATGCGGACTTTGAAGGGTACGAAATTATTAGGCAGAAATTAAGACAAGCCCCCAAATATGGAAATGACGATGATTATGTCGATGACTTGGCCACAGAGATTTTAAGGTTTTTTGCATTAGAAGTTAGTAAGTTAGAGTGTTACAAGGGCCATAGAAACGATGGAGGAGTGCAGACAGCTCAAGCTAATGTCGTTGCAGGGCTGTACTGTTGGGCGTTACCAAATGGGCGTAAAGCTGGTAAACCTCTCGCCGACACTATGTCTGCTGCGCAAAATATGGATATAAATGGCCCAACCGGTGCTCTCAAATCTTATGGGAAAGTGGATCATGCAATTTTGGCAAATGGAACCATCTTAAATATGTGGTTTAGTAAATCAGACCTAGTTAATCTGTAGCCTAAGAGGAGAAGAAAACATGGCAAATTTGGATTTTGATGCTTTGTTACCAGACGACAGGGATGGATCTTATAATAAGACTGGGTTGAAAAGATTCATTAATTTGGTCCGGTCAGGTTTGAACGATCTTGGTATCTTACATTTACAGTTTAATTGTATTGATAAAAAAACGCTGCTAGATGCGCAACAAAATCCACAAAATTACCCTACTTTGCTGGTCAGGGTCGCTGGGTACAGTGTTTATTTTACTGATTTGGCTAAATGCATCCAGGATGACGTAATTTCAAGAACTGAACATCGGCTTTCGTAATAATTCACAATATGCAAGGTGATTGTGGCCGTATTTTTTGGATGTATTGTAAAATCCCCTCCGCATTCAACTGAAATGGGCAATCTCCAAATAACGAAAACGAAAGTTATGATTTATTCCCTCCCTGACCTGTACTTGAAGTAAATTGGAAATCGTTGCTTAGTTATAAGTATATTCTTTCTACAAAAAATAAATTCCGATGGATACCGAAATAAGTTCAACAAATAATTAGTTCTATAAATTATATGGTTGTGTACTTCAATGAGTTAAATATTTATCGATATACGTAAGGGGTAATGAATATTAATGGGTGAGATTGAAAACAATAAAGGTACTGTTTTCGATATAGTAAGGTACATGATCGAAGATGGCCCAGGTATCCGGACATGTATTTTTTTTAAAGGTTGCCCTTTGAGGTGTAAATGGTGCAGTAATGTATTAGGGATGAGTAATTCTAAAGAAATTGCCTACTTAAAAAATAAGTGTAATAGATGTTTGACCTGTGTGACTGCATGTCCTCAGAAAGCCTTATTTATTGATAATAATGCAGAAATTCAAACATATTTTGAAAAATGTGATAAATGTGGAGCTTGTGTCCAGAGTTGTATGTATAGCGCAAGAAAGGTAATTGGGCAGACCTATACGGTTGGTGAGCTACTGGAGATAGTTGAAAAAGACAGGGTATTTTATCGTAGAGATGGTGGCGGAGTGACAGCTACTGGAGGGGAAATTTTAAGTCAGGCTAAATTTGCCGCAAATTTTTTAACTAAATGTAAACATAAACTCATTGATACAGCTATTGAAACATCTGGATATGGGAGCTGGAGGTTATTAAAGAATATCCTATCTGTAACTGATGTCGCTTTTATTGATCTTAAACATATTGATCCTATTAAACATTTCGACTTGACTGGTGTGCGTAATAATTTGATAAAAAATAATATACAAAAAACATCTGTTTTTTGTTTAACACATCCGACAAAATTTATAGTGAGAATACCAATAGTTACTGGAGTGAATGACGATATCGAAGGCATCAAGAAGACTGCTTTATTTTTAAGGAACCTACCTGGAGTAAAGCCTGAGGTTAATCTGCTGCCTTATCACTCTTATGGTGCAAACAAATATTGCTGGCTTGGAAAGAAATATGAACTCGCTTCTATTGTTGCTCCTAAAAAAGAATATATGGAGTTTATTTGTTCATTCTTTAAAAACAATGGCTTAAGCTGTACGATAGGTGGTAGAGAAGTTGCAACATATGCCAAACACTGATTTTATCTCTATAAATACTCTTAATATTCTAGCTTTCTCATGATTGAACTTGCTATCCAGATTAATTTTTGTATTCCCTTGATCTCAAGAAGGGATCCTTTATGCGTTACCCTGTTTGCAATTTAATTTCTGACGTTATTATTGTCGGTGGAGGCGCTGCTGCACTCATTGCAGCATTGGAGGCCAAAAAATCTGGATCAGATGTTCTGTTGGTTTCAAAGGGTCTAATTGGGCGGGGAGGAAATACAATTGTTTCTGGTGCCGGTTTTTCTGGTTATTTGCCTATGCGAGTTTCAGAAGATTCTGTTGAGCAGTTTAAATTGGATACTCTCAACAGTGGAAAAGGGATAAATCGGGAAGACTTGTTAAAAATCTTCATAGAACGCTCGGGTAGCACTATTCTGGAACTTGAAAACTACGGTGTTCAATTCTCAAAAGCTTATGGAGATTACGTCCGTAGGAGACCACCTGGGCACTCTCAACCTCGCCAGATTCCAACTGTGTTTGACCATGTACCGTATTACACCAGGGGATTGTCGATAACTCTTCCCCTCAGAGAAGCAGCACAGAAATGTGGTATAAGATTTATTGAAAAAACACAGATCATTAAATTGCTTCAGGATAGGGACGGTGTTTGTGGCGCTTTAGGCATCAATTTTTCCACTTCTGAATATACTCAAATTGCCGCACGCGCCGTCATTTTGGCAACGGGCGGTGGTGGTATGATTTATGAAAAGACCAATAATACATCGGATGTGACTGGTGATGGTTATAGCTTGGCTCTTGATGTTGGGGCTAGGCTTGTTGATATGGAGTTTGTACAGTTTTATCCGACTATGGCAACCACTCCGTTAAAAATCGCTGTCTCTAATCCGTTATTTGGGGATGGGGCTGTTTTGCGCAACAAAAAAATGGAGCGATTTCTCATAAAGTATGATCCGGCTGGAGACATGGCAACTCGAGATAGCATGTCCAGGGCTATTTTTTCAGAAGTCCAAAAGGGTAACGGGGTGAATGGAGGTGTCTATATCGACTGCAGGGGAATTCTGTCTGATGTTCTAGCTCATAGGTATAAAGCATTTTTTGAACACTTACTTGATCATGGTATCGATTTGAAAAAAGATCTGCTGATTATTTCTCCCACTACGCACTTTTTCATGGGTGGGATCGTAATCGATGAAAATTGCAGTGCTGGTGTCCCTGGCCTATTTGCAGCTGGTGAAGTTGTTGGTGGTCTTCATGGGGCAAACCGCCTTTCTGGGAATGCATTGACTGAGACGGTGGTCTTTGGAAAAATCGCTGGCCAAATGGCCGCAAAACAAGCTAAGAAATCTAAATTTTATCGTATTTTCAATAAGTTATATGATGAACAATTTGGTCAGAGAACAGCTAATTTAACGGAAATTAAAAAATCATTGAGACACACTATGTGGGAAAATGTTTCTGTTGTTCGTTCAGAGAGTTCGTTAAAGAATGCTAGTGAACAGATATCTCTTTGCCAAAAAGAACTGACTACACATAAGACCAGGGGACTGAGAGAATTAGCTATAAAACACAGCCTACAAAAGATGTTGACAGTGGCCGAAGTAGTGACAAGGTCTGCTTTGTTGCGCAAAGAAAGTCGTGGAAGCCATTACCGTAGCGACTTCCCAGATTCGGACTGTTCTGATTGGATAGGCAACGTTGAGGTTGCAAAAGCTGGAAATCATATCTCATTGGAATTTATTCACAAAAATCTGGAGTCCAGATGAATAGTTGGCCTTCGTGAATTGGGAAAATCTGAATTGCCTCAAAGGGGTTCGGATATTGTGGCAGCGTTGAAGTGGGTGGGTGGAACTGTAATAGATTCGGTTCGGAAGGTTGTAATCTAGACCTCTCCTTGTTTGTTAATAGAAGTGCGTCATGAAAGAGGAGAAAGAGGGGAATATATGACAATATTATCTCTTTGGCCAGAAATTGAATGGATTAAGGATCTCTCCTTGCGTGAAAACGTTGCCAGAGTTTGGGAGGCCGTTTTGGAAAAAAGTGAACTAACTCATGAAGATTTGATGACCATTCCTTTTACACTTCACTGTGGAGAAGATTTAAAAGTGTCATTTATAGATCATAAGCGTTGTGTGGTTCATATTGCCAAAGCCGCAGGCGAAAAATGCAATGAGTTTTTTCAGGAAAATTTACCGGTAAATATGGATATTCTTATTGCTGGAGCTATCTTGGCAGATGTTGGAAAATTGTTTGAATATTCTCGTGATGAGAATGGAAACTTGGTTCAAGGAACTTATGGTCAATTCCTTCGTCATCCTTTTAGTGGTGTTTCAGTTGCAGAAAGGTATGGAATTCCTGTCGATGTTCTTCATATCATTGCAACTCATGCTTTGGAAGGTGATCTGGTTAAACGGACAACAGAGGCTTATCTAGTCCACCATGCTGATTTTATGACATATCTTCCATTTAAAGAACGACTTCATACCACATAAAATTTACTGATATATGGAGCAAATAAATGGGTTTGACACTGATTGAAAAAATACTTGCAAAACACTCTGGTCAAAAAAAGGTAAGACCAGGTGAATTCATAGATGTGAAAATTGACGTGCGAGCCGCAAGAGATTTTGGCGGTGCAAATGTTGTTAAAAATATTATTGAAAATGATCTATCAATAGATAACCCTTCAAAAACTTTTTTTACTTTTGATTGTAATCCGACTGGTTCAGATCAGAACTACGCGGCAAACCAGCATTATTGTCGTCAATTTGCTCGAAAAAACAATATAAAAGTATTTGATGTAAATGAAGGCATAGGAACTCACTTGGTTATTGAAAAGGGGATTGTTGTCTTTGGTGATACTTTTGTGTCAACAGATTCTCATGCCAACATTTTAGGTGCGATCGGAGCGTTTGGGCAAGGTATGGGCGACCAGGATGTTGCAGCTGCCTTTGCTTTTGGTACGTGCTGGTTCAAAGCTCCCAGATCAGTAAAAATAATACTTCAGGGGAAACGTCCTAATAATCTTTCAGCAAAGAGCATTGCGTTGAATCTTTTAAATAGATTTGGTGCTAACAAATTGCTTGGATGTTCGGTAGAAATATATGGAGAAGAGGTAGATAAATTGTCATTAGATGAAAGAATAACAATATCATCTATGGCTACAGAAATGGGGGCAATTATAATACTTTTCCAGCCATCTGATGAAATAATAACTCACTTAGAAAAGTGGTCTGGGCGTGATATAGAGCGAATTTCTGCTGACGTTAGTGCTCATTATGATGAAGTTTTTTATTTGGATTTAAAAAGCTTTGTGCCAATGATGTCGCGCCCTGGTCGCCCACATGATGCTATTAATATCAATGAACTGAACAAAATCAAAATCGATTCAGCTTTCATTGGAAGCTGCACTAATGGCCGTTATGAAGATATGATCGATGCTGCAAGGGTTTTGAAAGACCGCAAAGTAGCTCCTGGTGTTGTTCTTAAAATTGTTCCAGCTACAGATGCAATATGGATGCGATTACTAGATGAAGGTTTGATCAAGATCTTCAAAGATTCAGGAGCATTGGTCAGTAACGCTGGGTGTGCCGGGTGTGCTGATGGCCAGATCGGGCAAAACGGTCCAGGTGAGATTACGGTAAGTACGGGGAACCGTAATTTTGCTGGCAAGCAGGGGGCTGGAATGGTTTATCTGGGTTCCCCTGCTGATGTCGCAGCCTCTGCAATCGCTGGTTATATTACAACTGAAGATGCAATTCCTGATGAACCGGAATTATTCCCTGCTACCAACGTATGTGAATTATTAGCAAAAAAAACAAAAAATGTTGTTTTTGATCAATCAACCTGTATTGAAGGAAAGGTGTGGATAATCGATCAAGATAACATTGATACAGATATGATTTACCATAATAGGTATCTTGCTGTAACAGATATCACTAAAATGGGTAAATTTACATTTGATAATTTGAAAGATTGGAATGACTTTTCAAGGAAGGTCGAGCCTGGTGACATTGTTGTAACAGGCGAAAATTTTGGATCCGGAAGTTCTCGTCAGCAAGCAGTTGACTGTTTCAAATCACTAGGGATAGGTGCAATCTTAGCAAAATCATTTGGCTCTATTTATGAAAGAAATGCCATAAATGCCGCTTTGCCTATCTTAAAATATGACGATATTAAACAACTTGGATTGAAGCAGAGAGATCGTATCCAAGTGGATTTCGAATCAGGAATTGTTTCTAATCTTGAAAATGGAAAGGTATGTAATGTTCATAAGTTTACCAAGATTCAAATGGAAATTTACAAGCGTGATGGTCTACTGAGAATTCCTTGCAACGCTTCTAAAATCTCCACTCTCCCAAAATCCCTTGGTTGCATTCACACTTTGAGTCGAGTGGTGTAATTGTAAATAATGAATCAGAGTTTTAATATTTAGATCTTTATAAGAATTGTACTTATTGAACTCGATCCTACATGAGCCCTAAGGACGTTTACGTATTGAGCTTTTGACTATTTAAATTGCTGAATAGATGCATTGTCGTTAGCCCTTATAACACAAAGTATATTCGGTTTGAAGCATTGTTTTGAAATAAAATTCACAATGATAATGGAGCAAAAATAATAGTAATTACAGTACCACCACAAACTACACTATAAATGACGGAGAAAAATATGGGCTTTACCTTTATAGAAAAAATTTTTGGTGCTAGACGTGGGTCTATAGTTTTTCGAAAGCCTAATCTAATATTGACTCATGACAATACTGCTAGTGTTAAAAAAACATTCCATAAAATTGGAGGCAACAATGTTTCTGATCCAAACCAACTTGTTATTGTTCTTGATCATAATGCGCCTCCAACTGATGCAAAATTAGCAAATCAACATTTATCAGTTCGAGAATTTGTAAAAACACAAGGAATTGACAAATTTCATGATGTTGGCGAAGGAATCTGCCATCAGTTGATGAGTATTTATGCCAAACCAGGAATGATCATTGTGGGTTCAGATAGCCATACCTGCACCGCCGGAGCCTTCAATGCTCTTGCTGTTGGCATCGATAGAACCGAAGCGGCAGGCCTTTGGAAGCGTGGTGATACTTGGTTTCGTGTCCCTGAATCACTTAAAGTATCTCTATTCGGGGAGTTACAATCTGGTGTATACGCAAAGGATCTATCACTTTGGCTTATCGGAATGATTGGATCTGCTGGAGCAAATTACATGAGTATCGAATTCCATGGAGAGGGGGTGAAAACACTCTCCGTATCTGATCGAATGACTCTTGCCAATTTAGCTTCAGAAATGGGAGCTAAAAATGCTGTGTTTCCAGCTGATGAAGCCTTGATGGGATATTTAGGAGACACTGCCTCGATGGGAGTTTGGGCTGATCATGATGCAGTTTACGAACGAGAATTAGAAGTCAATTTAAATGAAGTGGTTCCACTTGTTGCTGCCCCACATCAGGTGGATAACGTAAAGGCCGTCGCAGAGGTTGAGGGAACAGAACTACACCAGGGTCTTATCGGGACCTGTACTAATGGTCGGCTGGAGGATATTCGTATTGCCGCTGAGATACTTAAAAATAAAAAAATAGCTAATAATTTTCAACTATTAGTGGTGCCGGCTTCGAAAAAAATTTATTTACAGGCATTGGAAGAAGGCCTTTTAACATCCTTGCTTAAAGCTGGCGCTATCGTTTTGACAGCGTCCTGTGGTCCTTGTTTAGGTACTGGCCAAGGAATTCCTGCAGACGGATTTACTGTAATTTCTACCGCGAATCGTAATTTTAAAGGACGCATGGGGAACCCTAAAGCTCAAATCTATCTCGCTTCCCCTGCCTGTGTGGCTGAGTCCGCTTTAGCGGGAGCAATCACAGATCCACGTGGTGGGGGCCATAAAGAAAAATTTCCATATCAAAACCAGAATATTACTTTTTCAAAAGTGAATGTTGACGATAACCGACGGACCAATGGGGTTTGGGATTATTCAGATATTGATAGTCTCAACACAGATTTGATGTTTGCTGGCAACCTTACGTATCAGGTCCTCAGCTCTGATGGAGAAATGATTCGTCCGCATCTCTTCAAGGGGTTTGATATCAATTTTAGTAAAAAAGTACGAGCTGGTGATGTAATTATTGCAGGGGAAAATTTCGGTTGTGGCAGTTCTCGTGAACATCCAGCAGTGGGGTTGGCTCATGTTGGAATAAAAGCCATTATAGTCAAATCGGTTAATCGCATTTTTTTTAGGTCATCTGTTAATCAGGGACTTCCTATAATTGTGTTGCCTGATGTAGTTAATATTTATAGTCAAGGTGATATCGTTTCTATCGATTTAAACCAAGGTATAGTTAAGGTCAATTATAAGGTATATAAATTTTCTCCGTTACCAAGTGAGTTAATTGATATTTTTGCTGCAAGAAATATGGTGACATCGATAAAGACCAATTAATTGGTCGGTAAAATTTTAAGTGTTCTTTTGTAATTTATACGTCAAACGTGGGAACACGTGGGGTGCTAATGGCAAGGTTAAGTTCTGTATTCGACGGCGATGGCACCCGACAGGGTATTATTTTAGGTTTGGTGGCTTATACAATTTGGGGATTTTTCCCTATTTATTTTAAGGCGTTATCAGAGCTATCTCCGTTAGAAATTGTTTGTCACCGAATTTCTTGGTCGGCGGCTTCCTTGCTAGCTCTTGTTTTTATTAGACGGAAATTCCGTAGTCTTATAGATATTTTTTTAAATCGCAAAATTCTGTTGACTTTATGTTGTTCCACTTTACTAGTTGCAACGAATTGGTTGGTATTTGTCTTTGCGGTTGAAAGTGGAGAAGTTCTTCAGGCAAGTTTAGGCTACTTTATCAATCCTCTTGTAAGTGTTCTGCTTGGCTTTATTTTCTTACATGAACAATTGAGGCCTTGGCAACAAGTCAGCATTTTTTTAGCACTGGTGGGCGTTCTGAATCTAACAATTCAGGTGGGGTTGATTCCTTGGATTTCGTTGATTCTTGCTGGAACATTTGGCTTGTATGGGTTGTTGCGAAAGATAGCACCGGTTGAGGCATTGGTTGGTCTTGCTGTAGAAACCCTTCTTCTTTCACCAATAGCCATGGGGTATCTAATTTTTTTGTCGATACAACACCAAGGGCACTTTCTGAGTGGTTCTATTAGGTTAAACATCCTTTTACCTTTTATTGGGGTACTAGGATCAACGCCTTTGTTGTGTTTTGTTGGAGCAGCACGTCGGTTGCGTCTTTCTGTTGTCGGTTTTCTTCAGTACATTACCCCAAGTATGCAGTTTATCTTGGCTGTAGGTCTATATTCTGAACATTTTTCTAAATATCATCTTGTTAGTTTTATTTTTATTTGGACTGGATTGATTGTGTTTTCTGCTGATTCAATTTTTAAAAAGGGTAATGGCTAGAACAGAGGATGTTTTTTCACACTTCCTAACTACAACTGATAAAGATCTGTTCTTCTATTATCAAACCTAAATTCGCACTCTTTAATTGAAAAATATAACCCTATGCACACCAAGGTATTGCAAAAGGCGTGTTTTATCAAAAGCTCAAAAACTCTCGATTCTATTGATATGAGTTTTCCTACGGACGGATTCATTTTGCTCGTGATGAACTCTAAAAGGTTTTTGGTATCCCAAGTCAGCTAAGCCAGTATAGCCTCGCTAGCGATCTGTATAGACGAGACACTTTCTATGGCAGCATGACTATGGATTATCGCTTGTATTGTTGGTCTTCAGCAATCTGGGACTATTCCAATATAGACTTTTCTGTTTCATTGAAAGATGCCAAAGAAAAAAGACCCTATCGAAAGAAAACTTAAAAGCCACCGGGGGGATATCCGAAGCTGTCACGCTTCCGATCTCCGAGCTCGCCTGTCAAAGTAGCGAAATTGTCGCTGTGTCGGCTATCTCGAGTGGCCTACTACCAAATCTATCATGGGAACGAGCGCGATGGTGAAGTCATCGAGACGATCAACGCCTGATCGTCCAAACACTTACACTGGGGGGCTGGGAAACATTCAAAGCCCTGCAACGCAGAAGCCAATACTGGAAGCACCAGCGGATCTATCTATGAACTCAAATTTAGGAGTTTAAAACAGGCATGTTGAGAATGATTGACGCGGATGTTGTTGTGGTAGGTAGCGGTGCGGCTGGAATAATGGCTGCGTATGAAGCCGGAAAGGCAGGGGCTAAAGTTGTTCTTTTAGGAAAAGGAAGCCTCGGAAAAGGCACATGTACCTCAGTAGTTGGCGGACTTTTGAGAGCCTCCTCTTCGGAGCAATCGATTCAAAAACACTTCTTAGAAACTCTAGAAGCGGGTCGGGGCATCAACAATAATCGGCGGGTGGAGGTGGTAGTCACTCGAGCCAGGGAAAGTATTGACTGCCTGAAAGCATTGGGAATTCCATTATTGGAGGTCCCTGAAGGATATGTGGTTGATAATAAGGATAATTCAAAGGAAGTTCCTGGTTTTCCTCTCGTTGAATCTTTAGCCCGTCTAATCCGCGCTCATGAAATTACTTCGATCGACCATTTTTATTGTCTCGACATTATCTTGGCTGATGGGAGACCTTTAGGCGTTCTTGGTATCGGCTTGCCAGGCGAACCTATATTTGTGAATTCACCTTCTGTAATCCTAGCTACAGGTGGAGGAGGAGCTCTTTATTCGCGCACCGATAATCCGGCTGGGATTGTAGGAGAGGGCTATGCTATTGCTCTAAGGGCTGGATGCCTTCTGCAAGACATGGAATTTGTACAGTTTTTTCCTGTGGGAATCGCAGAGCCAGGTCTCCCTGTTTCTATTATTTATCCTCCTTTCCCTGATAAAACGAAAGTTTTAGATGCAGATGGGCATAATGTATTGCTTGATTTGCCCGGCCATACAAACTTACATGATATAGTTATTCGTTCTAGAGATGCATCATCATTACTTTTTTACCGCAAACATATGGATGGCGGACTCTTCTTGGATTTAACAGAAACTGATGAATGTATTTGGTCAAAACTTTTTTCGATGCGTCTTCTAGCGCGACATCAGTTTGACTTCCGACGCCGAAAACTTCGCATTGCTCCTGTTGCGCACTTTTTTATTGGAGGGATTGTAGTAAATGAGGATGGTGAAACCTCTGTGCCAGGAATTTTCGCTGCTGGAGAAGTTGCCGGAGGTTTTCATGGTGCCAATCGTATAGGAGGTAATGCCCTTACGGAATGTGTCGTCTGTGGACGTCTAACCGGAGCAAAAGCTGCAGACTTTTCCTTTCAGATGGGACGTTCTGAAGTAAACATATCCAGAGTCAAGAAATTTTTGCCAGATTGGGTTGGAAGACAAGGACAGAACCCTAATCAACATTACAGGACCATCCTCAACATCATTAAATCAGATGCTTGGAAGTTTGCAGGTGTGGTTCGGAATAGAGAAGGAATGATAGAAGGATTAGATAGGGTTTTCGGTTGGGAGAATGAACTTAAAACTCTATACCCCAAAGGGAATCAAGATGGAATATTTCGAGAAAAGGTGTGCTCCGCCCTTTTGACGTTACGGTCCATTTACACCGCAGGATTATGTCGAGAAGAAAGTCGTGGGGTTTTTTTTCGGGAAGATTATCCAGATTTGGATGATGCACATTGGCAGCGTAATATTCGAATTTCCATGGATAGATTAACGGGCCAACTGAAGGTTTTTTAGCCGGCTCGAGAATTTTATCAAAAAAATATCATCACATCAGTTGCCATTAAAAGCAATAAATTATGGTACAAGCTTGGACTTGTTTAGGTCAATGTATAGAAAAGTTATGTTCATATATATCGACTGCATTGTAGGTCAATCTATCCATTTCCTTTTATTTGTAGTGAAGACATCTGCTCCGATCGCTTAATAATTCTATCTGCTTTATCATCCAAGGAAGATCTTTAGCGGCTTACAGAAATAACCTTGAATCTCTTTAATAATATGAAACCCGAAAATCCTGTTTCGCGCTCGAATAGAATGCTACGTGTTGTCGCCGAATTCGCAGGTGGACGTTCATTGCCACATCTAAGTTGGAAGGCGATGTTCGCCGCGTTGCGATATCGCAATTATCGTCTTTGGTTCATTGGGCAACTGGTTTCATTGGTGGGTACTTGGATGCAGACAGCAGCTCAAGGTTTTCTGGTTTTTCAGTTGACTCGGTCTTCAGCTTATCTAGGCTATGTCGGTTTTGCCACTGGAGCTCCGTCTTGTTTGCTAATGCTATTCGGTGGAGTATTCGCCGATCGCCTGCCACGTAGAAATCTACTACTCATGACCCAAACTGCGATGATGGTTCTGGCCTTCGTTCTAGCCGGACTCACTTTTTTCCAGCTGGTACGTCCCTGGCATATCATCTTGCTGGCATTAGGACTCGGGGTGACCAACGCCTTTGATGCACCGGCCCGGCAATCGTTTGTGCTGGAAATGGTTGAACGGGAGGATCTTACTAATGCCATCACATTAAATGCAACAATGGTCAATTTGGGAACCTTGGTCGGACCAGCCGTGGCGGGATTGATTTATGTTTCATTGGGACCGGCATGGTGTTTTGCACTTAATGGAGTTACTTTCGTTGCAGTCATCGCAGCTCTTATTATGATGAGGCTCAGGCCCTTTGTGGCTAGGTTTGATACGCCTGCCCCTTTAGAAGATTTCAAGGAAGGTCTCTTTTATGCAACATCACATGAAGTTATTCGTACTCTACTCGGATTAGCTGCAGTTATGAGTTTGTTCGGTACGGTTTATATGACGCTAATCCCCGCGTGGGCAGTGAAGGTACTTAAGGGTGATGCAGCTACTAACGGCTGGCTGTTATCGGCACGCGGGCTGGGGGCTCTTGGGGGAGCAATGATGATTGCCGCGTTGGGACGCTTTAAATTCAAAGGCAAGCTTCTCACTCTCGGTACCTTTCTGTTTCCTCTCATGTTATTGCTGTTTGCTGAAGTTCGTCAACTTCCCCTCTCATTGTTGGCGCTGTTGGGGGTAGGTTGGGGATACATGTTCACTTTCAATATGCTTAATGCATTAATTCAGACACTGGTTGCCGATGAGTTACGCGGCAGAGTGGTTAGCCTTTACACCCTTTGCATCTTTGGCTTGATGCCGCTAGGAGCACTTTTGGGCGGAGAAATGGCTGAAGGGCTTGGCGAACCTTCAACAGTTATGGTTAGTGCCGGTATTTCTCTATCGTATGCTGCTTGGGTCTTTTATAGAGTGCCATCGCTTAGGAATCAATGCTGTTAAATGAAGAGATACTTCGTTTCATAACTAGCTGGAGTGTAAAGCATTACAAAGTAGCTGGTTGGGACCCCCTTTAGGGGGCTTCAGCATACAACCAGTTTACTTGTGGTATTGATTTTAAAATACCAAGGGGCGAAGTAAGCCGTTTCCTTCAAACTGAATTTCTTCTGGGTCGCTTAAAATTTCCACCCTTTCCAACTGTCTTACCTCATTGAGCAGGGGTTCTGAAATTTGGAGTTCTGCAACTTTTAAAGTATTTTTTGCTCGGATGATTCTAGCTTGATCGAAGGGCAAGGCTCCAATAAGTTGCGCGGCAGCCTGAAGTAACTCTTTATCGGTAGGAAAATATATCGGGATTTTCCCTTGGATAGGAAACCCACCAATAATGGTGTTTATGTAGGTAGTCTGTCTATCAACTTTCTTTACAAGACGTTCCGTCGTTAGATCTGCCACACCAAGTCCAATAGCGTTACCATTTGAAGCTTCTGTAAGATCAAGAACTGCCAGAATTTTGATGTCAGGTTTTTCTGGATCAGGAACACGGCGCTCCATGATTCGTCCGGTAATACTACTATCCATTCCAGGACCCGCAATTTCCTTTCCCATTTCATCGAGAAGGAGGAGATCGACGTAATCGACGGGTAAGGAAGGCATCAATTGCTTTGCTTTAATAAGAAGAAGCTTCTCTTCTTGTTCCAAATTCTCTGGCCTCAAGGCCCTTATATCAGCAGTTTGCTTATAGGCATTTTCAACAATGGCAAGACCAAAGAGTATCTTACCTTTGGATAGAACGACTCTGGCAGCTTCAGGAAGTAATTCGATCATGCCTGGAGTTCCATATGAATGAATAGTTGAGGCACCACTATCTTTACCGAGCCCAATAGCAATAAGTTTCATCAATCCGCTCTCAATCTCACTTTTAAATTGGGTATGCGGCTTTATGCGATTAATAAGTACTATCCCATCAGATTCGTAAGCATTTTTATCAAGGAAAACCGGAATAGATGACCTCATTGTACCAACCTGAACAACTTCCATCGATGATATGACTGGAGCACCAATACGGGCTTCGGTAATGCCATATTCAGCGAGTATTTTTGCTTGGCCCAATGCAGTAGCACCTCCGTGGCTCCCCATTGCCGGGACGATAAAAGGATTAGCTCCGTGTTCCTTGAGCCATTTAATGGTAATGCGCACGATATTTTCGATATTGGTGATTCCACGGCTACCTACCGCAACCGCTATCCGTGCCCCGTAAAAGTGTTGTTTCAAACCAAGATTGTTCAATTGGGAAACAATCTCCTGCGGCACATTATTTACTACAGGTGCATCAAAATACTGGCGAATTTTGATCATGCTCGGATATCGAAAGTCGTATTTCATGTTTTAACTCCGACTATATTCACATTAAAAAATTAATTGTTTCCCGTTTGCAACAAATTACTATCATTTCAAATAACTGTGATAACTATTTAAATTATATATAGCAGCTAGTGGATTATGCCCTAGGACTCTATCTTTAACTGCCAAAACTGTGCAAAGGGCTTCACTATGTTTTAAGAATAAGCTATCATGGCCTACGCAGAGTCCAAGAAGGATATTAAACTCCGTTTTCTCACTATTTAAGATTGAGGCTTGCAAAATTGGATTGCACATTGTTTCTACTGAGTCTGTAACAACTTGCTGGTTTTTAGGAACCCCAATTCTCTCCTTATCTATCCTTCCAACCTTACAAACTACTGAAGCCACAGTTAACCCTTTACTTTTAAAAAGTCCGTTAACAACCTTAGCTTCATTTCTCAATCCGAAACAAAAAGCCAAACCGAGGCGTTTGTAGTTCATCTTATTGACAAATTCAATTATTTCCTCTATTCGAGTTTTCACAGCTCTCACGTGTCTGTAACCCAATTTGTTATTTGTATAGCCTTGAGCTTCTTGAATTGCTGCCTGCTTTGCAAATTCACACAGTTCATAATTGCTGGTGTATGTTTGTAGGCTCTTTTCTATAAGGTCACCCTTATTTTTTGTAGGACAAAACTCTGGAAACCTACCGTCGGTTGATCTACAGTAACGCTCTGTAGCCTTGTAAGGACATATTGCGCAACTTGTTAATTTCTCATTCATAACAATTTTCCTTGACGGTTAACTTTTTTTTAAAAATGGTTTTTAGCGGCTTTTACTGAAACCCAGCTATTTTAAATTTGAAGGAACATGTGGTAGGCAAACATTAATTAACCTTGAAGGCAACTGTCCTTCCCAAAATTTTCGATTGAAACGATAATAAGCATCATTAAAATATTTCTGGAGATAACAAGCAAAGCCTCAATGAAAATTTACCATCAAGGAATTTCTTCATATTTCCAATTATAATATGGATAAGAGGCAGCCGCTCAAATGCTTTATCCCGTTGTGTTTCATTATTTTTATGAACGTGGTCGTTGGCTACGAAGTGCAAAGCAGGGGAAGCATCTGAGCGCACAATCTGCTCGCATTTCATATGAAAGGGAAGAAACTCACCTACCGTTTTTGGAAACAGTGCAACAATTCGTATAACTATAAAATCAAAACCTTTACCTCGAGTCTCTACAGAACTAGAACCGGCTTTCGCCTTCGACTCCAGGCCATCTTTTACCCGAACATTTTCCGTCGACATAGTTGTCATCGAATTCAATAAGGTTCTCGATCCAGTAGATACTGCCAGTATACGCCATAAGCATTCTTATCTTTTTCAACATACCCCGTCCACTCAGCCAGGATAACTCCGATCTACTTGGATTTTCGTGAAGTGGAAATACCACCTTTGTCGGATACCGTCAGATAAATTGCCTAAAACAGTTTTACCACTGGTATTTTCGTGGTATGAAACAGAGATCCGTTTGTAACAGATACCTGATGCCTACACTAAAAACATTAGCAGATTTTTCGAGTCGTTATTGATCAATAATTGGGGGAACCGGCACATCAGATACTGAAATCGCTGATGTCAACGAACGTTTGCGAATACTTTAATGCTAGCCTTTTTGGTTCCGAATTTTTCGTACAATTCAATCAGAGAGATAGCAGACATTTTCAAATAAGGCCTCTAATGTAATAATGAAATGATTTTATTTCGAAATGTAATTGTTAAGTTGTTTTTTGTTTAGAAACACTAAAATTTAAGTCATTTTTGCCGATAGTAAGTAGGTGAACATTTCATTATCAAAAGGACTCTCATGAATCTTTTTACAATTGTAGAAGTAGAATAGCAGATACTATTGAAAAATCTCTCTGTTTTTAAAAAGTTAAATAACATATTGCTTTAAACTGTTTACAATCCAAGATCTTCATTTACAACCAATACCCTTATATCTGTAAGCCGCGGCTTACGATCTATGATGCTTGTCACTCGACATAGTCTGTCTGGAGAATCACAATTGCTGCAAAATCCTGATTGAGCGCAGGGAGTCTTATATTTTAGCCGCCTTGCATTGGGTGGGGTTGCCCAATTTTTAATGCGTAGGATCGCATCTTGTACTGTGCCGTCCACTAATTTATTGCGACCAGCAATTACGACAACTTTTTTGGGGCCAAAAATCATGGCCGCTACCCGATTCCCGACACCATCGATGTTAACCAACTCTCCTGATAAGGTCAAGGCGTTGCAACCTGAGAGGAAAAGGTCACAAGTAGATTGGGAGTGCATTATTTCTAACCGCTGCTCAGGGGTAAAACTAAAATCACCAGAGTTAAGAATTTTTTTTCCAAGGCCACGTAGATAAGACTCTACATCTAGGTCAGCAATAGTCATAGAACCACCGAAGCCGATGCTCTGAGCATCCGTAGCTTCTTGAATAATTTGATTAAACGCGTCTTCTCCCGTCTGACAATACTTTGCTCCAAAACCATTTTTTATCAGTGACTTAACGGTTTTTTGACATTTTTCCTCGTACGTCCAATCTACAAGATCCTTTGTTAACCCCATAAAGCACCTCCTTTTGTCATACTTTATCTATAGTAAATTTGGACCATTTGCATATCAGTAGGTACCTTATCTTATTAACTTCACGACAGATACCATGGGGGAGAACTTTTTTTTCTTACTCCCCAATTACCGGCGTTATATCAGAAGCATGAGGGATAACCAAAAAACTTGCGTTCTCCCCGTATCTCTCTACCGCCTCTTCAACAGCATTCTCAAGAGAAGAAAAACCTTCTAAAAACATATTGTTCAATTCTTTGTGAGGTATCTTGCTACCAACCACGGAGATCCTGAAGTGTTGTAATGCGCGAGCTACCATATAGGCTTTGCTGACACCCGCCAATGAATATCCAAACTGAATAAACCTATCGATGACCTCCTGAGGGTCCTTGGCTTCAGCCAGAACTTTTCCAGACTTACCAGCTCCATCTCTGGTCTCAGCAACAAGGATAATTTGACCACCTTCTTTACACAACATTTCAGCACAAGCGATGGCTTTTTGGGATTGATGAAAATCAAAATCCCGTGGGTACCCACCTGGGCTTACGATAACAACGTCAGCTTTTCCCGCGACAGGTACAGTCCAAATATTGGCGCATATTTCCACTCCTTTTAAGTGAGCGGCATTTAACTCGCCCGCAACGCAAGCGACCAATTCTCTTTCTGAATTATCCACGGAATTAACAATGAAATCGACACCGGCGATATATGCTGCTTCCAAAGATTCTTCATGAAAAGGGTTTCCTTTGATCCAACCCATTGATGACTTCCTGGGTCGTATTGGGAAAGAATGGTGTTTCAAAAGACTATTGATGCCAGCAATACCAGGCATTAAACTTTTTCGCCCCCCCGAATAACCCGCCAATTGATGTGGGGTGATGCACCCTGTAGTGATTTTAACTTCTGCCTCTGCAAAATCTTTATTTATTTGAACTTCGAGGCCACCGGAAGTGTACCCCAACGTAACAAGGCCATTTCGATTTGATGCACTATGGTGAACAATCCTGAATCGATCAATGATATTATCACCCAACATAGCCCTCAGTTCCGGCTCAGTATTTTGCCTGTGATTACCGTAGGCAACTACCAGAAAAATCTGTTTATCCTTAAAACCTACCTCAGCTAGCTCGTCAGCAATTTTTTCGACTAACAAACCCCCAGGATATGGGCGCGTAATATCATTAACCACAATAGCGGCACTTTTCTTGCCTTTCGCAATAGCTCTCAGGCGTCTAGACTTGATTGGGTTCTGAATAGCGCGAGTAATTTCTGCCGATCTATCTTTCACTCCAGGGATGTGAGTGGGTGTGATGATGCCCTTCAAATTAGGAATTGAAGCTTTGATTTGTTTTTCACCAACAGGAATCAACACTCTCGATAAGTTTTTTCCCAAAACATTTCCCCTTTTTAACAATGTGTTACGAACATATGCTTTATAAAAGGCATATATTGAGTTAGTATGATGCAACTATTTATTTATGACTCACATGCATTTCCAATGCGTGTATAAGATGAAAAATCATAAAGTTCATAGGTGTTGGAACACAGTATTTACTACCTAGTTCCAAAATCTTGCCCGCAAACATATCTATTTCAGTCTTTCTTCCAGCCTCCAGATCTTGAAGCATTGAAGTCTTCCCTTGAGGAGATGCAGTTATCAACAAACTTTCTAAGTCTTCGAGATCCGATTCCCCCAGATTAACTTGGGTTACCTTTGCCAGAGCGATTACCTCTTGCATCAACACTTTGATAACTAAGCGTGCGTCCGCAGATTGCTGAAAGACGCTATAAGGAGCACGCAAAACTGCTGAAGCTTGGTTGACACCGACATTGATCATAAATTTCCACCAGAGTATTCGAATCATATCCTCTGGAATCTCTGTCGGGATATTCGCAAGATCAAGAGCACGCTTTACTCGGTTCACTCGGTCAGTGATTTGTCTATTGATTGCCTCTCCAAAGTAGAATCGCCCTGGAGTAGTGACAGTGACCTTTCCGTCTTGTCGCACAGCCTCGATTCCAGCAACGACGCAATACAACAATTTTTCCATTCCAAACATACGCCCCAGAATTTCTTCACTGTCCAATCCGTTCATAACAGATAAGATGATCGTGTTCGAACCGATTAGTTCATGTAGGTCTGGTGCAGCGGTGGCTAGCTGATGATGTTTCAAGGCCACAATGATCAAGTCCACAGGGGCACACTCCTTCGTAGGCCCAACAGTAGTAATAGGGAAATGTTTGCCGTTGACTGTCAACCCATTTTCCTTGAGTTTTACGGCACGCTGGCCAGTTGCGATAAGGGTCGTAATAAATTGAGGCATACTCAGAAACTTTGATGCATAAAACGCTCCCAAAGCTCCTGCACCGAGGATGGCAACCTTTCTAATTTCGCTCATTCTCTACTTATACTCTTTTTGATCAGAAATGGTTTGTTAGCTGCCTCTTGTGAAAGGAACAGAATCTTTTCAACCCGTCGCCTATGGTCTTAATTCAAAGATTGTTTTGTCTAATAAAGACCAACAAATTAAAGCAACTCTATTTAATTGTCTCTTTCATATAAGCCAGCAATTCTCTGATATTACCTATATTTTCCAAATCCATTCCACAATCATAAATTTTGTCCTGAATTTTCTCCTCCAAAATACCTCGCGCACAAGATTTGAGTTTATTACGAATGTCATTTTCGTCCATCGGAACTTCGGGGTCTCCTTTAGGTAGTGCAACGGATTCGGAGAGACTGCCACCATTCTTCAGAAGGATATCAATCCTGGAACCACGAACATTAGCATTCCGATTTTCAAGAGCAGGATCACTCACAATATGCATCTTGTGAATCCAGGCCCGAATTTCATCACTCAAACGATCGGCTGCCTCCAGATCATCTAAAGTATAGTGGCCCGAATGGAACGCAACTGCCGTGGCATAGGTTAGGCTAAACTTTGCCTCATCAATACTGACCGGTTCCATGATATTCCCTGTGACCCGAATAGCTGCTGGATACGCATAAATTTTAATATCTTCTATTTCATCCAAGGATGGAATGCCTCGCTCCCTTAATTTTAAGGCAACATCAATGGGGGCGTGAATATGCCGACATGCAGGATAGGGTTTCATATAACAGGCAGTTATTTTATACTCTTGCCCTAACCCCTGGAGTAATTGATCTACGTCGACCTGGTCAGAAAAGGCTTTTAAGAAACCTTTATTACCTTCAAGTGGCATTTTGGGAGCATCGGCACCCGACATAGCTAAAAGAGCTGAAACAACACCTGTTCGTACGGCATTTCCTGGATTGATGGGTTTGGCCATCTGGCCACTTTCAGTAACTTCAAAAAGTCCAGAAGCCTGAATTGCTGCAAGGCTGAGTGACCGTCGGATTCCTTCCTCTGAAAGGCCAAGTATTTTGGCTGAAGCTACCCCCGCCGCCACTGCGCCAACGGTTCCAGTACCATGAAAACCACGCATGAAATGAGATGGCATTACCACGTTAGAAAGTCGGACATACATATCATAACCGGATACAATTGCCGTAATCACATCCCGCCCTTTGGTACCACAAGCCTCCGCTAATGCCAGCACAGCAGGAATTGTAGCAACACCTGGGTGTCCCATTGCTGTCCGGTTACCATCATCTAGGTCGGCTCCATGCCCAAAAACCGCATTTAGGAATGCCGCATTGGGGGCTGGTAACCGTCCTGTACCAAAAAGGACTGTGCTTTCCTGTTTGCCACCCATGCCAGCATAGACCTCCAACGCTGCCTTATTAAATGTTTTATTGACTCTATATCCAGCTGTAGCCGATGCCAAAAAATCTAGCACCAACAGTTTGGTATATTTTATGACCTTCTCTGGTAAGTTTTCATATTTAAGGCCGTAAAAAAAATTACTTATTTCTTGTGTTGTCCCCTCGACAACTATTTTCATGACTCTCTCTCCTATTCATTACTTATAGAAGCTTTCAGTTATATTATAAATTTAAAATTATTTAGATGCTTAGAGAGGCAAAACAAATCATCTGAAAATTTGCCCATTAGTACCCATCCAAAAACCAACCTTGACGCTCCTTTTAAATTCAAATCATTTCCATTCACTTGATTTTCAGGCATGTTTTCAAGGTCGATTCGGGAAAAGGATTAAAACTTTGAGCACTTCAAAACCTAAAATCAATAAATCATAAAGGGCAGGGTCCAGTATATTAATGCTTAACAAATAAAATGGGGTTCTCCCAAACGAAAAATGCCCTCCGATCAACATTCCTTTTAAATAACTCTAGGAGTTCATACCATCTCAAAAGCAGATAGCACATGTATACTTGAGTACTTGTATATTCATTTATATCTATCTTGTCAATAATAATTAAACCACAGCTCTTACTCTAGATAGCAAACAGCTTTACATTTAGAATAACAATTCAATATCATATAAGATTATAGAACACTAATCTCTTGCAACTAAGGCATTATAATTTTTCTTCTATCGCTAAGTGGTTTCTTGGAAAAGACCCTATTCGTCCTCTCCGGCCATATTGATGTCACGGCCATACTGTCAAAATTAGACAGACTATTATATTCGAACGGTTGTGACAGGAACTGGCATTGCTTGCAATTATCAACGAATGGCTCGTAGGCCAGAAGTTTGCATTGGATGCTGAGTGTGCCATGCTCTTTACCGAAATGCATTGGCCCTTTGTTTTGTGTTCCGAACGGTCCTGCAACAGATGGCAAAAGGCCTTCGTCATCGTACCTTGGAGCATTCACATCATGGTAACATTTATTGGTCAATACCATCGATGACCAGACTGGAGCGACTCCTTTTGCTCCCCGATGAACAAAGAACTTGATATAGAAACCGTGGTTCAGATTTCATCGCAACCTGTTCATCGAGCTGAATCTGGTCTTTTTCTACATCATTTTCTGTCCCTTTGGCTGTGAAGGAGTCTAGGACGGGCGGTTAACCGTTTGTAGGAACTTAAGACAGGAACGGAAGAATGCGGCAGCAAGGGAGGCATGGCCATCAATAAAGAGAAGATTGATCATGAGGCTAAATTTGATGGTAAATGGATCTTGCACATCAACATTGATCTCGGTTGCTTTCAAGTGCAAATGCTATGGTAGGTGGAACAGGTATTTCGAAATGTGAAATCCATACTCGATACACGTCATGTATTTCATAAATGGGAAGAAGCTATACACAGTCATATTTTCTGTATCTTGTTTTGTGAAAGGAACTGGATCGGCGAGTGGAATCCGAAGATATCAGTTTGATTGGGTGAACACCAAGCGGCTCTCTCTTCTTTGCATGAGTAAGGTGACTTTTGAAGAGGATGGGAAAGATTTTGCGATTCGCACCTCCTATGCCGGATCCTACGGCAAGGTGTTCCAGGCAGTCGAAGTCGTCTTGTTACTAGCACTTCGCGAGATATGAGCCGTTTCCTTACATATTCTTCAATTCAGCTAGTGCCAACACTTTTTTTGAGCATTGTAATATATTAAAATAGCATAGTTTGTTTCCATCCTGAAACCTTATTCGTTGGAAATAACAAAACAATCCAGTCAATTTATCAAGTTATTTTTTGCTGAGTATGTTATTGTTCTAAAACCAATTACTGGAAATACAATAACATAAGTTGGCAGATTGAGACAAAAACAGAATAAAAAGAGAAGCATTTTTGAAGCTATAGGTAAAAATCCCAACCTAAGCGAGCTTGAGTAGATGACGCTTGCTCTGGGAAACCTTACCCAGAAATGCTGGATCTTACCTTTGGAGATTTGATAAGAGGAAATTTCAAAGATATCCTCTAAAAGTTGAGGAAAGGTTGGTAACTTATAAACACAAGATAGGCAATTGGTTTTGATTACTAACTTTTTTGCGAAATGAAAAGTTCTATTGCGAATTCCCTCGAAATCAAGGAGGTTTCGATTGGAAATCAACTAGAAATATTAAACCCGGAGGAGATCAAATGCCGCCAGTCCTTCCTGTATATCACCAGATCAGGAAAAAAATTCAGGAGTCAATAATTGCCAAAGAATATGGTCCAGGAGAACAAATTCCCTCAGAGACTAAACTGGCTGGAACATTTGGTGTAACTAGGGTCACCGTGAGGCATGCTATTTCTCTACTTGTACAAGAAGGACTGCTATACAAAATACGGGGAACTGGTACGTTTGTAACAACCGATACGAAATTGCTTGGGCGGCTCAGTATTGATTTTACTGGTTTCATGGATGAATTACTTTACCAAGTGTCAAGGTCCAAAACTATTAAGGCCCATATTGAGACCATTAAGACATCGAAACAAATAAAAGAAAAGTTAAACATTAAAGATAATGAAGTTGTAAAAGTAGAGCGTGTTAGAACATTAAGAGGTCAAATATTTGCTTTTACAATTAATTATTTACCAAAAGAAATTGGGGATCAAATCAGCAAAGATGATTTATACAAAAAACCTCTTTTAAAAATATTGGAAGTTGAAAAAGGTATTGAATTTAATGAGGCATTTCAGACAATCGAAGCTTCGTTTGCTGATCAATATGTTTCTAATAAGCTTGGTATCGAAACAGGATCGTCAATACTTTTTGTTGAACGAACTATGTATGATAAACATAAGAAGCCTTTCGAGCTTGTGCAGAGTTCATATCGAGGCGATATATATAAATATGTCGTTAGACTCAAACTAGATAAAGGTGATAGGAAGAAAAAATGGGTCCAGTATGAAGAATAGTTTCTAAATTAATTTCTAATTTTGCCTTTTTTTGTACCATTATGAGCTGGTATAAACTACTTCAGTCGTTATAGACTAGCCCTGGATCACTGTATTTTTCCATGACTCATAATGTTTTTCTAGCCTTATGACCAAGAAATTGTTTTGGACTTTACATAAACACCTATATCCTATCCACCATCGGAAGCCTTCAGGTTAAGTAAGAGTTCCAATGACAGTTGTGGCAAAAAACGACGCAGAGGATTGCAGAGAAGGTGATGTGTAAACATAGAAACGAAGACCATGCGGTACCAAGAACTAGATATGAGATAGTTCCTTGCAATGATGAAAAGAAGCAGTGGAGGTATATAAAGCAGATCAAACCGGCCAGCAATGGTTCCATCCTCAGAGATATCCACCATCTCCCTGTGTGTCGATCATTGCAACTGCGGCCATGAATGATATCCAAAATGTTGTCAACCTACTGTACCGCATGCACCGGTATTTTCATTCCCATCAGGCGTGACCCGACAGCCGTGCTACCGTCGAGCTTGTTGACCATCATCTACAAGCATTGGACCGTGGAGGGCTTCCTATTTGCCGATGATCTTGAGGGTCAGGCGAATGGATTTGAAATAATGGTGGTTGAGTCCCAAAAGCAGTGTGCCGGCATAGCCGTGCTGCAGCATCATCACACCTAGTTGTTTTTTTATCAGGAGGTTGGCTTCTGTGCGTGTAAATCCCTTCGCGCTGACGGAGAGCGAGCACCGCATCTGTGCACTTGTCGCTTCCCGGAGCGGTGGCCAAATCGATCACCTGCTCCCCGTTGAGTTTGAGGTCAAGCTTTCCGATCTTGTTGTAAATCTCATCCTAGTCACTGATAAGGATCGGTAGTCAATCTTCTCGTCGACAAGAATCTGCGCCGATAGGAGGATTTTCTTCTCGCGTCCTTCGGGAAAGACGGCCTGCTTGGATACAGCCTCGACCTTTTAAATCAGTGCCCACATGATTTCTTTGGAATGGCCTTGAAAGGCTTCCAAGCATTCCTGGTAGGTCTCCGTGTCTTTGACCGGCCGGCGTGTTACATCGCTTTCCGTAGAGGCTAGTTCTTCAGCCGGGATGACGTGTAGCAGCATCTGGTAATCAAAAGGTTTGAGAATCAAATAATTACGGGCGAAGCTGATCTTGAATTTACCTTAAGCCTTGAGTACCACGTCGGACACATCCTGTTTGACGAGGTTTGCAAGTGCTAGGCAGGCCTCCATCTTTATCTCGCAGTTGATGGCGTAGCATAGGTGTCTAAGGCGCTGTAGGGTGGGAAGGAGAAGTACGGTACGTTGTTGTCCTGGTTAGGGTAAACTCTCTTTTGACCGAAGCGCTGCAGAAGAAATCGGCACCCTCCATGAATGATTTTGGCGATGATTGTAGTGTCTTGGTTGTCATCATGAAAAATAGGGGTGTTCATTTACTATTTGAGCGGTTCCTTGATGTAGAGGTGCTCCGAGGTCTTGATATCTCCATGTTGATGCCACCGGGAATCGGTTCAAGCGATTTTACTGTCCGGACGATCTCTTCGGGGTTCTCCGAATCAATTTCGATGTTGTCGAGGCTAAGAACGGTGGTCCAGTTGGAGACGATCATGATCAGATTCCCTTTTGTGGCATACTGGTGGACATCAGTTGGAGGGTATCGATTTCCAGATACGGTTCGACGGCGGAGGATCAGCTAACATTCCGTCTTCAATCACTAACTGCACAGCATTTTACAGAATTTTTTTGTATATTGGCCTGTTGAGTCTTCTCCATTGTGGCAACACAATATTGTCTTCTTATAAAGTTACAAATCTTGGAATCTATTCTCTTCAACCTAAACCAATTGGTCACGTGATAATGGGGAAGGTGTCCATTGCTTCCAACCAATATCAGCTTATTTCAGGTCGTGAATTTGAGTCTACCATATTGTTCAGTTTCTAGGGCCAGCGCGATCCATAGCAGAGATTCAATCCGTATTAATAATGGTTGATATGTGTTTCATATTCAAATCTTAGGTCTTAGCCGCCTCCCCTTTGTCAGTGTTTGCTTCAACCTCCAAATCCGTTCTCTTGTCCTGCCCTAGCTCTTCGGTCCCCGAAATTTTAAAAGATAAATTAGCATAATTAACTTACCCAACCAGAACGTTTACTTGATAAAACAACTTGACAAGTATACCTTGTGTGGAATAAATACAACATTGATCAAGCTGGTATACCCTTGTTGACATGGGTAAAAGTAAAAGAAGCTAGTAACAAAGATAACCCGCACTGGATTGAACTAGTGTTAGATTTTTATCCAATTGATTAAATTTAAGGTTATTTATGAAAGGTTATGGTGGCAAAAATTTGCGTGTCAATCTTTCAGATCTTACCGTCGAGATAGAGCAGCAGTCAGAGGATTTTTACAGGCTTTATCTAGGAGGTACGGGATTTATTGCTGCAACTATCCTCAGAGAGCTACCCCCTTTCATCGATCCTTTAGGACCTGAAAACAAGCTTGTTTTTGCTCTTGGTCCGCTTTGCGGTCATCAGATAATCGGTAGCGGAAGACATAGCATCGGTGGGAAATCCCCGCTTACAAACGCCATAGCAGAAAGTGAGGCTGGCGGTTTTTGGGGTGCTGAACTGCGGAAAACTGGGTTTGATTTCATTATCATAGAAGGTACTTCTCAAAGTCCAGTCTATTTATGGATAAATAATATGACTGTAGAAATACGCTCAGCTGATCACTTGTGGGGTTTTGAGACTTTGGATACCCAGAAAGCGATAAGAAAAGAACTGAAGGATTCAAAAGTTCGTGTTGCTTGCATTGGTCCGGGTGGGGAACGTCTAGTTCGCTATGCATGTGTGACTCATGACGTAAGGCACATAGCTGGTCGAAACGGCTTGGGCGCGGTAATGGGGAGTAAAAAACTTAAGGCAATTGCGGTACGTGGAAACCAACAACCCGAGGTTTATAACGGCATTGCAATCAAGGAACTGTCACGAAGTATGGGAAGGAATTTCAAAACGTCGAGTGCAGTTTGGCAATGCGGTACCGGGAATACAATGATTTCCTATGAGGCGAGTGGAAACTTACCGGTTAATAACTTTAAAGGCGGACTCTTTCCAGATGTAATTAGGATAACGCCTCAACATATGATGGAGCAGGACTATCTCGTTAAAATGAGCGGCTGTTACATTTGTCCGATCAAATGTAAACGTGAGATACGGCTGGAGCAACCATGGAAAGTAAACTCCGAATATGGGGGGCCTGAGTATGAAACCTTGGCGGCATTCGGTTCTAATTGTGGAAACAACCAGGTAGAGCCTATTATTAAGGCACATGAGCTCTGTAATCGATACGGGATTGACACTATCTCTACCGGGGTGGCCATATCTTTTGCGATGGAGTGTTATGAAAACGGGCTTCTAGAGGATAGAGATACAGACGGCCTGGAACTGAGGTTTGGAAATGTTGAAGCCATGCTCTCAATGGTTGAAAAGATAGCTACTAAGCAGGGTTTGGGGGCACTGCTTGCGGAAGGGGTTAAAAGAGCTTCTGAAAAGATCGGGTTGGATTCACAAGTGTATGCCATGCATGTCAAAGGGTGTGAGATGCCTATGCATGATCCTAGATCCAAGCATGGCATGGGGCTCCATTATAGTGTCCACAGCAACGGACCAGACCACTGTACCGGGATTCATGATGGCCTTGTCACCAATAATTTATCTGGATGGGACAGAATAGATGTTGCTGAGCCATTGGCTAATACTGAAATGAACCCAAGAAAAGCCCGTATGCTTTATCATAATGGTTTATGGCGACAAGCTGCAAACTACCTAGGGCTCTGTTTGTTTGTTCCATGGAGTCAGCGCCAAAAGTGCGATGCCGTCGAGGCCGTTACCGGATGGCCCATGAGCAGTTGGCGAATTATGAAAACGGTTGAACGGGGGATAACTCTTAATAGGATTTTTAATTTAAGAGAAGGATTTTCCATTTTCGACGATGTTCTGCCAAAACGATTCTATACCTCACCGCAGAAAGGGCCGTTAAAAGACAATGGTATCGACCCGAAAGCTCATGCAGAGGCGAGAGAGGTATATTTTCAAATGTTGGGCTGGGATGAGGATGGTATACCTAAATACGGGCGATTGGTGGAGTTAGGGATTGAGTGGGCAGAAAAGTTCATCAACCGGGACAACACGAAAGGAAAGACATTCGATGCTATCAAACATTAGAACAGAATTATCTGAAATCATAGTGAATGTAGACTACGACAGTCTCCCTTCGGAAGTAATACATCAGTGTAAAAGATGTTTGCTAGATTTTTTCGGTGTTGCCCTCGCTAGTGGGAAAACAGATTTGTTTACTAGTGCTGCCAGAATATTTAACCAAGTGGAAGTAGAGCAGGCGGCAACTGTCATTGGTGAAGGCGGTAGATTTTCACCCATCAGTGCGGTCTTGTTAAATGGTATTAAAGCGCACTCTCTGGATATGGATGACGGTAACAGGTACGGTAGTATACATCCGGCTGTTGTAGTTATTCCGGCCGCTTTGGTTGCAGCGGAACAAGTTAAAGCTAGCGGCAGGGAACTTATTGCCGCTGTGGTTGCTGGTTACGAAATCCTTGTTTTAATATCAAAGGCAATTAATCCTGCGCACTTGAGGAGGGGTTTTCATACTACAGCGTGTCTTGGAGCCTTTGGTGCTGCTGCAGCAACGAGTAAAATTCTTGGTTTGAACAGAAGTCAGATAAAAAATGGGTTGTCGATAGCCGGCTTATCCGGTGGAGGATTGCTCGAAACCCTTGCCAGTGGACAGATGATGAAACCCTACCAGACTGCGAGGGCATCTCAAGCGGGATTTATTTCCGCTCAACTCGCAAGACACGGCGCTGAGGGACCAGAGTTGATTTTTGAAGGGGGGAAAGGTTTTTTCCAAGCATACGCGGGGCAAAAAGCTGAGCTGGAGATTTTGCCGGGAATGATGGCTCGTTTTGAAATAATGAATATCTATTTTAAACTCTACCCAGCATGTCGCCATATACATCCTGTCTTGGATTGTGTTGCCGAGATTATCAGTAATAATCCTTTGGAACCTGAAAAGATTACTGCGATTGAGATTGATACGTACTCAATTGCACATGCTCTGACCGGTCACCGGGCAACAGAAATGTCGGAAACTTCGGCAAAGTTCAGTATGCCTGTCTGTGTGGCACTGATGCTAGTCTATGGTGGACTGGATAAATCAGAGCTTACGCCTCTAAAAATTTCTCAACCGTTGGTTCAGGCTTTATCAGACAAAGTGATAATTCGTATTGACCCCGAGAGGGACCAGAAATATCCAAAGGAGCGTGGGGCACGTGTAACTATACACGCAAATGGTGAGAGTTTATCCCATGAGGTGATTATACCAAAAGGTGAACCTGAAAATCCTGTCAGTGATACTGAATTGGAAGAGAAATACAATCGAAATGCAGAGCTGTTCTTTTCTTGGAGAAGAGCACAGGAACTCTATCAGAAAATATTTAACTTGGAAAATATCAGCACAATCAGCCTGACACAATCTCTGGTTGGAGAACAATGACGAGATGAGAGCGAAGTGTGCATTAGAAAATAATTACAAAGAATATGAGGTTTGATTATGGGCTATCCAACAATTATGATCCCGTCAATCCAGAGGGCAGCAGATACCCGGAAAGATCGATTGCATGCTTCCCACCCTGAACTTACAGTATCACAAAAACAAAAACTGCTTGAAGATTATCACCCGGATTTTAACCAGAAGGTGAAGAGGAGTCTCAGAGTTGGAGCAAATACAGGAAATCTGGTTCCATCGGAGCTGGCTGATCTCATAGAGGCTCCAAGCAGGCTGGATGTTTCGGTTGTCAAGCTGGACCAACCCGATTACACGACCGAAGTCCTTGTTATTGGCTGCGGCGGTGCCGGTTTGTCAGCAGCAATCACGGCCAGTGAGGCGGGGTCTCAGGTCATGCTGGCTACAAAACTCAGAGTCGGCGATTCGAACACTATAATGGCCGAAGGAGGAATAGGAGCGGCAACAGGGGCAGAAGACTCTCCTGTCATTCATTATGTTGATACGTTGATCGGTGGACGCGGAACCAACGTACCTGAGCTGGTTGAGGCCTTGGTTAACGAAGCCCCGTTCATTGTTGAGTGGCTCAGCTCACTGGGTGTTAACTTCGACCGGCTCGAAGATGGTTCTTACTTCACCCACCGTCCCGGAGGACATTCGCGGAAACGTTCCCATTCGATCAAGGATCTGACAGGCCTGGAAATTATGCGTGTCCTCAGTGATGAGGCTCGTAACCGGGGAGTGCAGACGCTGGAATTCTGTCCTGCTGTTGAACTTTTGATGGACGATAGGGGACAGTGTGCAGGAGCCGTACTTCTTAATTTGGATAACAACACCCCGATTGTTGTCCAGTCCAAGGTGACAATCCTGGCGACTGGCGGCATGGGAAGACTCCACCCGCTAGGTTTTCCTACCTCGAATCATTATGGTGCCACAGCAGATGGGTTGATCATGGCATATCGTACGGGTGCGAAATTGATCTACGCGGAGTCGGTGCAGTTTCACCCGACCGGAACTGCGTGGCCCGAACAAGTTCTCGGTCTGCTTATCTCTGAGGCAGTACGGGCTCAGGGGGCTCAAGTTCTTAATAACGAGGGCAGCATGTTTGCTGCCTCACTTGAGACCCGCGATGCTCTTGCGGCGGCGATAATCCGTGAATGCGGTGTCCGGGCAAAAGGTGTGCAAACACCCACTGGCATGCTCGGCGCTTGGCTTGACACGCCGCTCATTGACATGATTCATGGCCAGGGAACTTTTCGGCGTCGATTCGCTGGTATTTACGCCAGATTCAAAGAATACGGCATTGATCCAGTGAATGAACCGATCCTGGTATATCCTACTCAACATTACCAGAATGGTGGAGTCGCCATAAATACTGAGGGAGAATCTGTAGTTCCCAACTTGTATGCTGCCGGCGAGGTTTCCGGTGGTGTTCACGGACAGAACCGTCTTGGCTCCAATTCTTTACTCGATATCTTCGTGTTTGGCAGACGGTCAGGTCGAAGCGCCGCGGTAAAAGCAAAAAAAGTCAAAAGCGGTAGACTGACGCTGAATCATATTTCACGCTACAGTGAAGAGCTGGCGGACGTCGGTATTGTTACCGACATTCGCTCACCGATGCTGGTTCCGGACTATCGTTTTGAAAAAGCCCTGACCCAAATTAAACATGTTTGATCTTAGTGGAGAAAACGCAATGGCAACGAAAGATATAGTGGAAATGATTCCGATCTACGTCATGGGTAAAAAATATGAAGTACCCATGGGGTTGACCATTATGAAGGCACTCGAGTATTCCGGCTACCAACTGACTAGAGGCTGTGGCTGTCGCGGAGGTGTCTGCGGTGCGTGTGTGACCATTTACCGAAAAAAAGACCAGTACAAATGGCAGATTGGGCTTGCGTGCCAGACAGTTGCCGAGCCAGACACTTTTCTTGTGCAGATGCCCTATGTGCCGGCTCATAAAGCAAACTACAGCATCCAGAACCTGGAACCGACAGAAGAGAACGTGATGTCTCTGTATCCTGAGCTCTTGCGCTGTATGGGATGTAACACTTGTACTCGGTCATGTCCGATGGAGTTGGAAGTGATGAATTATGTTTCCGCCACCCTGCAAGGAGACTGGGACCTTGTAACGAAACTTTCCATGGATTGCATTATGTGCGGTATGTGTGCCGCCCGATGTCCTGGTGAGCTGGCCCCGTTCAATATTGCCATGCTGGTACGCCGTATTGTAGGGATAAAAAAACACACGACCCCTCCTTCAGTGGCAAAGCGCCTCAAGGATATCGAATCCGGTGTATTCAAGAAGGAAATCGACAAATTGAAAAAGCTAGATAAAGAAGACCTATTGGCATACTACAAAGATTTCCAGGCGACAAAAGGGGAGGCTGTGTAAAGATGGTACGGATAGAAACCCCGATTGCACCTATGCAGATTCAAGAATTGAAAATCTGCGACCAGTTTGAGATTTATGGCCTGGTTCTTTGCGGCAGAGACGCAGTATTACCCAAGCTAGTACGAATGATCCGTGAAGGAGATCCGAAAATAAATGAAATCGGACTTGAAGGTTCGGTGATTTTTCATACTGCAGTCAGCCGTGCTGGCATTGGTCCCACAACTAGCAACAAAGCCGAAATTGAGGAGTCCATTCCGGAACTAGCAGCCGCGGGAGTCCGTATCCATCTGGGTAAGGGTTCTGTTGGGCCGAAGACTATTGAAGCCCTGAAGACTAACAACAGTTTATTCGCTGTGACGCCACCGATTACAGCACTCTTCTCAAGCCGAATGAAATCGAGCCGGGTCATTGCTTTTCCGGAAGAAGGAATGGAAGCGCTATATGCCATTGAGGTCGAAGGCCTACCAGGTATTGTGGCTGCAGCCCATGGCTGTAATATCTTTGTTCGCTGAGTAGGAGGTGGAGGCATGATTACCATAGCTGAAATACAGGAAAGTGCAAAAAAATGCCTAATCGAGGCGGGTACTTCTTACCGTGATGATCAATTTAAAACCTACCAGCAGGCCATCAATTTGGAAACCGGGAGCAATACCAAATGGGTACTACAGCAGATATACGAAAACGGCCGGATAGCCAAGGAACAACAGTTGCCACTTTGTGATGATACTGGCATACCTCATGCTATCCTTCAAGTTGGTGATTATTGCAGCCTGCCGAAAGGCTGGCTGAAAGCGTTCAAAGCCGGGATAATTGATGGTTTGCGACAGCTGCCAGGGCGGCCGATGGCGGTGCGAGGTAATGACATCGAACGGGTCGAACAGAGCCGCGGGCTTGAGGATGATCCCGGTATGATGGAAGTCGCGCCGATTATCATACGGTCTGTTCCTGGTGACAAGCTGAAAATGACTGTCTTGATGCTGGGAGGAGGACCTGAGATTCGGGCACGGACCAGACGCATCTTTCATAAACGCAGTATTAACAAGGTTCTTGATGAGGCAACGGGTTGGTTGCAGGAGGAAATTGGTTCTCTCGGTTGTACCCCGGCCATTGTGGCAATGGGGATCGGCCGCAGCCAGGTAGAAGCCTCAGCACTGATGCTCGAAGCCATGGCAGAGGGTGATCTCACCAATCAGAGTGACCTCGAACAGCAGGTTACAAAACAGATGAACGAAACCAATGTTGGTCCCCTGGGTCTAGGTGGATCGATAACGGTACTTGGTTGTTTCCTAAAAATTGGACCAACTCGCGCAAGCGGCGTACGTATTGTCTGCGTGCGGCCCTGCTGCTTGGTTGAGCCGCGACGTGGGACGGTCATTCTATGATGATACATCAATGCAGTCATTATTAAGAGAGGACTACGATGACACCTATCGACAAACTAGCTAGATCAACAATACTAACTAATATTTTAGACACAGCGTACTCTCCGGTCGCTCGAATGCGGCTCTTTTCAGACGGTATTAACACTAATAATCGGACTGTTCAATACGAGGCGGTCACCGGCGACCGTGGTTGTCTGGCATGTGGTAATTGCGTGGATGCCTGCCCAGTAGTGCGCGAAAAGCGCCGATTCGTCTTCATCGGAAATCAGCGTACATCCATGCAGCTAGAGACTGTTGTTGGTGAAGAGTGCAGGAGGTGTTACGCCTGTGTTCGAGCCTGTCCACAGGTGAGTAAAAGCACTAAGGAATTCGTTTGGGGATTCCGGCGTGGGGAGAAACTTGTGCACTCTATGGTGGCTACTCTTATCTTCACACTTGCTGCGACAGGAATTTTTCTCTATCATTACGGTAATATTATCCCGCATTGGCAACAGACATTTTTGGGAACGATACATCTCTTGGCCGGTCTCTGTCTAATTTCGATGCCATTGCTATATTTTCTCATTGACCGTAATCACCTAAAAAGGGCATTGAAAAACTCTTTTGCGTTTAGTCGGAAGGATATTGAATGGTTGAAGGATTTTTTGACATTCTTACGCCATCCGAGCAGCAAACCACTGCCAAATTGGCAGGAGTTCAACACCTACCATAAATTTTGGTTCAGCTATTTGACGGTGATGATTCCAGTTCTCGGTATCACTGGGCTAACGGTGTATACGATGGGAAACAGAGTTGGGTTCGGTGCATCGTTGCATGCCTTCTTCGCATTGACTGTTGATCTCCTGATTATTATGCATCTCTATTTCAAACTCATTCGTCGTTTATTTCGGGATGTATGGGATATGGTTAAATGCTACAAGCGTAATGATCATCTTCATTATCCCTTTTTATATGATGGTAAATCAAAGTAGTGTGATTTAAGTTTTTGACGGTTCCAGCTACTTATCCTCACACTGAAGCTAGGGATGGTGATAGTTAGGTTGGGAAGAGATTGTTGATCTTGCACGCAGCGCAGGCAGCACCGAAGCCATTGTCGATGTTTACCACAGTCACTCCGCTGGCACAGGAGGTTAGCATGCCCAGTAAGGCGGCTAAGCCGTTCAGAGACGCTCCGTATCCCACCGATGTGGGCACAGCCACGATGGGTTGCGACACCAGTCCACCAATAACGCTTGCAAGCGCCCCTTCCATGCCGGCCACCACGATTATCACTCGAGCTTTACGAATCTCCTCTAGCCGGTCCAAGAGCCTGTGGATTCCCGCAACGCCAACATCAGAAACCAGGAAGGTTTGGCTGCCAAGCATCTCGCAGGTTACTCGTGCTTCTTCTGCGACAGGAAGGTCAGAGGTGCCTGCCGTGACAATTGCGACCTTTTCTTGTCGCCAGATGGGTTCCCCTTGCCTGAGGGTTAGAGTGTGAGCCAGTGGGTTGTGCTCGACGCCGGGACAAATAGACTGCACATACGCAGCCATCTCTTGCGAAACCCGGGTAGCTAGGACATTGGCATACTTGCGCATGCGCGAGAAAATTTCTCCCACCTGGTCTGGGGTTTTGCCCTCACCGTAAATCACTTCGGGAAATCCATTTCGCAAGGAGCGGTGCAGGTCTACCTTAGTGTGCCCCATGTCCATGTAGGGAAGGTCTCGCAAGCGTTCCATCCCTTCCTCCAAGCTCAGACAGCCATCTCGAATGTCGATCAACAGTTGTTTCAAAATATCTTGGGTAATCATTATACTCGGCAATGCTCCGTTTATGCTAAATACAAATTTAGACTATGCTACAACATCACACATCAGATTATCGTTTGTCGGTCATTGCATTGTGTAATTCATCGAGACAATTTGTAACTTCTGTTGAGAAATCATTCATTTTATTAGCTTCGGCAAGTGCTCCCTCATGGTCACCCTGAGCAAATTTGTCTAATGCCTTTTTCGCATGAAGGTGTACAAACTTATGTGGTTCGCTAAGGCGTTGGAAGGCAACAAGGTTACGAATTGAGACTTCCTTCACAGATAGGTACCACTTACCTAATCGGCAATTATTATGATCCATTAACTCATTGCTTGCAGTGATGTTGCGCTCAACTAGGGTGTCAATAACACGCTTCTTAAATGAGGCATGGTCAGACTTAGCAAGCAAAATGAGAGTTGCTGGATCAGGATTCTGAACGTACTCATTTAAGGCAGATTCAATATACACCCCTGCTTCTTGAATGGTGTTAGCCAAGAATTTCACTCCATTGAGAAGATTCGTCGCCATAGGAACAATGGCAGCGATGTTGTTTGCGACGTCAGCAGTAACAGTTGATTGCTCTTCGACTGTTGAGGAAGCTGTTAGCATATTTTGAGCTACGGAGTCCATGCTTTCACTAACCGATCTAATCCCATTCCCGACAGTATTTATTGCTTCTACTCCCTGTGCTACACGGTTGGAACTAAATTCCATCGAATCTACGATATCATTCATTTCCTTTTGGAGTGTTGTTATCCTCTTACGGATATCTTCAGATGATTCTGAGGATTGTTTAGCAAGATTTTTTACCTCACCTGCAACGACAGCAAAACCTCTACCAACATCACCGGCTCGTGCTGCTTCAATGGCAGCATTTAGCGATAAAAGATTTGTCTGTGCAGCAATTTCTTCGATAACATTTAGAATGTCTCCAATTTGTGAGGATGCTTGGTCAAGAGTTTTTACTTTTTGTGTAAGTGAACTAAAAGAGGTTGATATTTCATCCATGGTAGTCACAGCTTTAGTCACGGCATTAATACAGCTAACAAGATCATTTCTGACGGTTTTCGAATCCTCTGACGTCCTAGAGATAAAGCGTGCAACTTCAGATATTGAGACAGCCAATTCTTCAGATGCGGATGCCATAGCATGATTGCGTTGCTCAAGATTTGAAATATCATGGGTCATTTTCGCAATTGAAAGTACCGGTTGTGTTTGCATGACCCAAATATGGACAAGAGTCTTTAGCCGATTGGAAATCCTTCTCTGCAGTTCCTCCACAATTGGAGCGATAAATACACCCAATTCGTTCATTTCAAGGGCTGCGTCAAACTCTCCAGCAATAATTAAACTGACAGCCTTTTTGAGTGGATTTGTTTCGTCTACAGATAGTTTTGACCTTCTTCCTAGAAAATCATTAAGCATTGGTTTAACCGCTATGTTTTGAAATTTTGGAATGATTACCTAAAAAAATTTAACAAGGGTGTCTGCTCGACTCAGATAACAACAGTTTAGCCTTTTGACTTTATGGAGAAAGAAAGTACCCAAGCTTTCAGTCGAAATTCAAGATATGGTTTTTCCTTAGGAAGATTACCCCATCAAGTTTCTACTCCTCCACGAGCGCCAACCTTTCAACAAATGTCTAGCAAGTAGATTAGTTCCCAACTAATTCCACAAACAGGTATACATGTCAAGTTGTTTTTACAAGTGTATTACTGACGTGCCAGATCATTTGAATTACCTTGAACTGTTTTATTGCGGAGGTACTTAAAATACTTGGGATGGCCCGGAGAGTTACA
>JBJKRL010000043.1:0-87465 GCA_046704745.1 Desulfocapsaceae bacterium
CCTAAATTGATATTTTCCTGTTCCGGCGCAGCCGATGTCGGAGCATTGGCCGACCAAGCGGCACGAAAACTGACCCGCGAGGGAGCCGGCAAAATGTTTTGCTTGGCAGGAATAGGTGGTCGAGTCAACGGCATTATGAAGTCAACCGAGGCCGCATCTTCTATTCTGGCTCTCGACGGCTGTGCCCTTGATTGTACGAAAAAATCACTCGAGATTTGATCGAAGTTTATTCCGCGGGAGTCGAGGTCCACGGACTCAACCCGATAGCTGTTGATGTTATGGCGGAGGCCGGCATCGATATCTCCGGACAGACATTAAAACATGTCGATACGGTGAAAGATATACCCTTTGTCGTGATCGAGGCCGGTTATGGTGTCATGTCCCATTCTCTTGCCCTGGTGGCAGATGCCGGTCACAATTTCAGCGACGTTATAACCCTGCTCATTGCCTGGGCGGCAATGGCTGTGACGAGACGATCTGCTACAGCCAGACACATCTTTGGTTTTAAAAAGGGTACGATACTCGTTTCCCTCATCAGCGCGCTGTTCCTCTGCGCGGTGATAGGAATAATCATTTGGGAAGCTATTGGGCGTCTGCAAACCCCGTCGCGGTGCAAGGCACAACCATTACCGTAGTTGCGGCAATCGGGGGGAGGGTGATTAAAACCCTCACAGCCTTTATGTTCATGGCGGGGTGAAAAGATGATCTCAATATCAAGGGGTCTTTTCTCCATATGGCTGCGGATGCCGTGATTTCGGCCGGTGCTGTCGTTTCAGGCCTCGATCTGGTTGAGTAATCCCTCCTTCTCATCACGGCCTTCGATTTGCTGGATTCGTTATAAAATTGATTCGATATCTTCATTAGAACACATGCTTTCTTACCTCTTTGAATCCCGACAATACGATTAGGGATTATCGAAGTCATGATCTGCATCAGAGCATGATAAACGCCGCATGGTATTCCTGCCAACGGTTGGGATGATAAAATGAGTTTTGAGAGAACAAGATCAAATTTTGATCCATCCTCTCCTTAGGCAATTGTCCAGGATAACCCCGACCAGGAAGGCTACTCCCATGTTCCACATTGCAAAAGCTGCTACAATGAGCATTACATAAAATTCAGATTTCTTCTCGCCGATGTCTTTGACCACAATGGCCAGTTCCGAACCGGCAAAAAACAAAATCACCCCAAGAATTGCGTTGGGAAATATTTTAAAAATTATGGCAACGGAATCGCTGAAAAAGAGGGCAATGACGATCAAAAGACTCCCCAGAATAACCAAGGCTCCGCCCGTTTTTGCCCCGAACCTCACATGCCCGGCCATGCCTCCGGCTCCGTGACACATCGGTATTCCACCAAAAAGCGGGGAGCAAAGATTCATGATACCTTGTGAAATGGCTATCTTCTTTTCGGTTACCTGCCTATCGGGATAGAGTTCATTGTTTTCGGCGACGATTGCGATAACCGCATTTCCCAAGGTTAACGGGATCTGAGGTATCGTAAAAAGCAGAGTGCCTTCTATGAGATCATTCCAGGATATCATCGGGAGACTGAATACAGGCAACTTGAACCCGATATGGATCTTGCCGAGTTCCTGCAAAAATTCAGGATTCATTATCACAGCCGAAACCACGCCGATAATCAAAAGGACAAACATTGCCGGAATTTTGGGGTTCGTCAGAAGAATATAGGTGACGACCAGAGCAAAGCCGGCAAGAACCGGTGCCGTTTTCATCCGGTTGATTCCATCCACCATAAAGGTGAGCCCGAGTCCCAACATGATGCCGCGAACCACCGGTTTGGTCGCCAGCTTGGCGATGGGCCGGATAAACCCGGTAAGTCCCGCCAGAAGCCAGAAGAGACCGGTCGTGATACCGGAGGCGTAAAGCGCCGCGGGACTGATTCCCCCAGCAATGGCCGCCGCCCCTATCGCCTTCATAGGCTGGATCGGCAGAGGTGTCCTGTAATAGAGGCCCGATGCCAGAAGTGTGATGCCAAACATGAAGAGAAGTCCCAGAGAGGGGATCTTCACAATCGTAATATACGCAACGACAAATGGAATAAGGGTGCCTACGTCTCCGAAAGCCCCAGCCAGTTCCATTTTGTTGTACGCGTTTTTCGTTTTCGAAAGTCGTGCCTGTTCCGACTCTATCCGGTTTTCCATGGGAATATCCTGAAACTGATTTTTAGATAACATGGGATTTAACCTCTACGGGTGTTGACACTATCACGAAAATAATTATTATCGTGATAATATCAATACCCCTCATCCTATGTCAAGCTTTATCATGGCTTTTGACTAATGAATTGTGTACAAAAATAAAAAACCTCTCATCCAAGACTCTAGATACGCGTGTAAAAATGGTATGAAAACAGGAGAAAAGACGAAAAACATTCGACCTGGATCAACGATATCGCTGACAAAGGAGAGACACCACGGTCGGATTGTTTCAGGTCCCAATCAAGACCAGTGCCTGAATACGGACCAGCTCAACCTTATGGAATGCTCATTTCGGGAATGGGTGGAATGTTCTTCACGTGCCGATATACTTCTTTCCCGTCAGCGCATTTTGATCATCTTTCTTTTAATCCGCTACGCGGGGGCCAAATTGAATGAGGTTTTGGCTCTGAATCTGTCCAAAGACATTGATTTTATCCGACACGCGGTGTTCTTTCACAACACCGGTCTCAGTGAGGAGGCAGGTGTAAGAGAGGTGCAGTTAGCGGAATCCCTTTCTCGTGAACTCAAAGGAATCCTGGCAGATCCCTCTTTTCAAAACGCCATCACGTACTCTCTTGACATTGACCCAGGTTTCGTCCGTCGCAAATTTTACGAACGAGCCCGATCCTGCGGCCTTGAAAAACGGTTGGGGGGGCCTGAAATGATCCGCAAAGCTCGGGCCGTGGAACTGATGCAAAGAAATATGCCTCTTCCTGCAGTGCAAAAGATATTGGGACATTCGACGCCCAATCTGACATCGTCCTATGTTTCCTTCTCTGAGGACGAAATCCAGCGGGTTGCAAGGCTGTTTATGGAAAAAGAATCCATGCGAAGGACAAGCGCCAGGAACTCTTTCTTCGGTAAGATTTCGCACATTCTCAAAGGCGATGTGCAGACACGTGTGGACCTTGCCACTGTTGATGGTCATTCGATCTCTGCAATAATCACTAACGACAGTTCTGATCACCTCGGTTTGAAAAAAGGTTTGTTGATCACAGGGGAAGTTAAAGCCCCATCAGTACTTTTATACGCCGGTAAAGCTGTCCCCTTGTGTAGTGCAGAAAATAAATTTTTAGGCAAATTGACAAAAATAACAAAAGGGAAGATCAATACGGAGTGTGTAGTACGTATTTCCGATTCCACTGAACTCTGTGCCATTCTTGCAACTCAGGAATTCCAAAACAACCCGCTTCTCGAGGGTGACGATGTATGGGTTCTGTTCAGCTGTTTTGCTGTGGTGCTACGACTGGATTAATGCCTATCCCAGGGATCCGCCAAGCTCTCTCTTTATGAAGAGCGTATTTCATTCCACAAGTTCCTCCAGCTGTGAGCGATCCACGATTTGTATTCGATCTCCGTCAAAACGAACCATGCCTTCGTTTTCCAGTTCTTTTGCCGCACGGTAGAAGGTCTCATGGGTCATGCCCAAGAGGGTTGCAATGGATTTTCTATGTGCAGGAAGAGCGACCATTGAACTGTTCTGCATATCAGCAAGCAAGAGAATGTAGCCCACGATGCGCGCCTTGGGAGTTTTGAGGGAAAGTTCTTCGATCTGCCGATGAAGATGGATGACTTTATCGGAAAGAACGCGGAACCATGCTGTTGCAAATTGGGAATCCCTCTGTATCAACTCGAGAAAGGCGTCCTTCCGGATCAGGCAGACCATGCTGTCTCTCAACGGTTCCGCATAACAATGGTAGATATCGGAAAAAAGGCTTGCCTCTGCAAAGGTGCGCCCGGTTCCGGCAATCTCGATGGAGATCTCTTTTCCTTTGGAAGAGATCCTATAAAGACGAACCGCACCGGTTGTAACAGCAAAAAAACCCTGAGCGACATCTCCTGGAGAAAAGAGAAGCGCCCCCTTTTTGAGCGAGATCTCTTTGGAGATTCCTTCAAGGCGTGTGACCTGCTCAGTAGAGAGGCCTGAAAATAAGGGAAATTTTTCCAGCATAAAGAATTTGTTCCGGACTTCTGCTCATTGCTCGTTAGGACTTCTGCTATAAATCTTAAAACGTATGATCCTGATCATACACGTTCTTGCCATTTCATTCTACACTGAATCCGTGCAATCCAAGAAAGGTCGATCACTGCTTTTTGTGCAACGAGCAAAACCGAGACTGATCGTTGTATGCTGCAAAAGCAAAGGGTATACTCAAAAACGGGAGAGCGGGATATCGATGATGAAGCAGACAGAGGAGCAAGCGAGAAGCCCGGAGCCTTCACTGTTACTTTTGTTCGGTTCTTTTTTCAAACTGGGGTTAACTGCCTTCGGCGGACCGGCAATGGTGGCGTATATAAGGGACCTGGCAGTCAGGAAAAACCACTGGGTGACGCCGGAGTCCTTCGCCGATGGGATAGCCCTGTGCCAATCCATTCCCGGGGCAACAGCCATGCAGGCCGCAGCTTACGCCGGCTTGCGCGCCCGAGGCGCCATGGGCGCTTTAGCCACCTTTGTGGGTTTCGGCCTTCCGGCGTTTATCCTCATGACGATTCTGTCTGTGCTTTACGCGCTTGGGCATGATCTTCAGCCGGTGGCATCGGCTTTCCGGGGGCTGCATGTGATTGTCGTAGCCCTGGTGGCAAATGCCATGCTGACCTTTGGCCGCGCTACGATCAAAAACTGGCGCGACACACTCCTGGCTCTCGGCGCCGGCGCCTTCCTGTTCGAACACGGCAACCCTATCGTCGCCATCCTGGCATCTGCAGGAGTGGGCATGATTCTCTATCACGGGACGACTCTGCCGATCCGATCACTTCACGCAGAGGGGGGCGGCGATGGGCGACGGGCCGTACGTCCGGTCTTGTGGACCATTTTCGCTGGAGGAGTGGTTATGGTCCTGCTCTTTGTGTTTGAACGCCGATTTTTCGACCTGGCTGCTCTGATGATGAAGGTGGATGTCTTTGCCTTCGGCGGAGGATTTGCCTCGGTACCGGTGATGTTGCATCAGGTTGTGGATGTGAGGCACTGGATGGACAGCCGGACCTTTATGGACGGCATAGCCATGGGTCAGGTCACGCCGGGTCCCATTGTCATCACCGCTACCTTTGTGGGCTACAGGGTCGCAGGCTTGGTCGGGGCCTTTATTGGGACGGTAGCGGTCTTTGCGCCCTCTTTCCTGATGATCTTGATCACCGTTCCCTATTTTGACCGGCTGCAACACTCCCTGCTCTTTCGGCGGGCGCTGCGGGGCATCCTGGCATCCTTTGTCGGCCTGCTCCTGGCTGTGACCGTTCAGTTTGCCCTGGCGGTCTCCTGGACTGTTCCGGCGATCTTCCTGGGCATGGCAGCCTTCGCCGCCTTATGGTTCAAAATCGATATCCTCTGGGTGGTGCTGGTCGGAGCGGGTCTGTCGATCTTCATTTTGTGATTTCAAGACAAGGCCTGGGATCGGCAAGCACGCGGAGTCCACCTGGGGGGTATATCTTTCTATATTTTGAAGGAGGAGCCGAGCGATGAAACGGTATTTTATATTTGTGGTCCTGGTGGCATTCTGGAATACCAACTGCCGGGCCGTCGACATCCATGAGCTCCTGGAGGCGGCCGCGCGGCAGCCGGGCTATGTAGCCAGCGCCTTATCCGTGGAAGAAAGCGGCCGGCAAAAGGATCTGGCGACGGCCGCCTTGTTTCCGAAGCTGGAAATCTTCGGTCGATTTGAACGTTATAATTCGCCGACCAACCTGCGCCCCATGCCTCCCACCGAGGTCAATGTTCAGGCTGGAGATTCAATTCCCTTTTCCCGGGAGATCCTGCGCTACGGCCTGAGTTTTTCTGCTCCCATCTATGTCCGTGAGCTCTACATGCTGCGGCAGAAAGCGGAGTTGCTGCGGAAAAGGTCCAATACCAACCGGCAGCTGGACCTGATCGGTCGCCAGGCCTCCGTGGTCTCGCTCAACAGCGCCCTAGCCTCTCTAAAAGCCCTTGCAGCGGCAATAGATGCGCGTCACTCATCGCGTAATAAGACGCTTGAGGATCTGTCACTCAAGGTGAAAACCGGAAGATCGCCTGAGTCCGAGCTTCTAAAAATCCGCAAGACTCTCGATGAACTGGACCAGCAACGCAATGAACTGGACATGAAACGTCTGGATACCCTGCGGGAGATCCACACCCGGACCGGTATCGAACTCACCGGACCGGTTGGGATGACGCTTATTCACCAGCCAAGGGGCACCTCCTATCTCTCTGCTACTGCCGCGCAATACACCGTCGACGTAGCGCAGAAGGAAGTCGAACGCCGGCAGGCGGCCCGCTGGCCAACCTTGTCGGGAATCGGCTTTGTTTCCGGAAATGAAGGAGAAGCCTACAACACCGGCAACTCTATCTCCCGGAACTATAACGAAATAGCCCTGGTATTGAAATTCCCTCTGTTTGACCGCACCCTGAGCACTGACGATTCAATTGCCCGCATTCAACAGGAGAAAGCGAAAAGACAGCTGGAACAGACCCGGCTCGATATGGCGGCACTTGCCGCAACCCTGGAGCGGAAAGAGCCGGTGGTCGAAAAATCAATCGTCCTGGCTAAACGATCGGTCACGGACAGCAAAAGGCTGCTCGCTGTCGCCCGGGTCGCGGTGCGCTCTGGCCGCATGACCATGGAAGACTATTTGCGTTATGAAAGCGATGTGCTGGCCGCCCAGGCCGCTCTGTACCAGGCTCGTCAGCAGCGGTGGCAGATCGTTGCCCAGCAGGCGGTGCTCTATGGAACGGATTTGCAAGGAGTCGTGAAATGAAAAAGCGCATTCTGGTTATTGTTTTTTTGGTCATGGTAGCTGCAATCTGTTTTATATCGCTGAAAAAAAGGAAAGCCGATCTTGCCAAGGCCCCTCCGGCGCCCGTTCTGCCGGCAGTGGTGGCCACCATTGACCTCAAATCCCATCCTATCATGCTCACGCTGCCGGCCATCGGCCTGGTGGCCTCGGATGTTTCAACGGTGCTCTCCACCCGGATCAGCGGCCAGGTGACCGAAGTGCTCAAACAAGAGGGGGATCCCGTGAAAAAGGGGGAGACGCTTGCCCGCATCGATGCCGCCGACCTGGCAGCCAAAAAGCAGGGTCTTGCACTCCAGCGCCAGGGCATAGTCTTTCAGATCGAAGCGAAAAGAGCCGAGGTCCAGTCCCTGGAGACGGCCTTAAAAAGCGCCCTTGAGGCCCATGCCCGGACCAAGCAACTGCTCGACATCAAAGGCGCTTCACCCGAGCAGTACAGCCAGGAACATGCCGAGATCGCAAAGCTGAAGGCCGGCCTGACGGCAGCCCGTGCCAGTATCGAAACACTGCAGAAAAGTATGGAAACACTGGCCGCGTCCATGCGGGAAGTCGATTCGCAGATCCGGTATGCCGTCCTGGTAGCGCCCATCGACGGCACCGTGAGTCAAGTCCTGGCCCGCCCCGGCGATCTGGCCACACCCGGCAGGCCGCTCATGAAGATAGCATCCAGGAAGGGGCTTTACCTGAACCTTTCCCTGCCGACCTCGGTCCATGCCAGTGAAATCATGCTTCGAGACTCTACTCTGCCTCTGAGCTGCAAGGATCAAACCGGAGATACGGGACTGGTGCAGTACGCGGCGCCTTTACCCCAAAAGGCAGAAATGGTTGAAGGACAATATGTCACTGTCCAGGTGGTTATTTACAAAGGCGCAGGCGTACTCCTGCCCGTCGATGCACTGCTGACAATGGACGGTTCGTCCTCGGTATTCCTGTTGTCCTCCAGCGGCAAGGCCGAGCGGTTGCAGGTCACCATCAAGGCCCGGGGCATCGAGGGTGTAACGGTCGAACAAGATTTGTCAGGCCGGAAGGTCATCGTGGCCAAGCCGGATATCCTCTTGCGGGTGGCTGCAGGCGTCCCCGTGATCGCGAGCAAGTCATAGGGGGTCGTCATGTTCGATTTCTTTCACAAACATCCCCATCTGCTCTTTAGTCTGATCGCCGGTTTTTTCGTACTGGGCGTCTACGGCCTTATCGTCATGCCCAAGAACCTTTTTCCCGACAGCGACCGGCCGACCATCATCGTTATGAGTCAGGTTCCCGGCGCCACAGCCAACGTGGTCGCCGCCACGGTTTCCAAACCCATCGAAGAAGAGGTTTCGACCCTGTCCCAGATCCGCCAGGTCAGCTCCGTTAATATCCCTGGAATGTCCATCGTCACAGCCGAATTCGAGTACGCCAAGGGATTGGAACCGGCTGACATCGATGTGGGTAACGCCGTGGGTAAGGTTCGCGGCAAACTGCCTCAAGACGTCAATCCCTCCATCTACATGGCCGGCTCCCATATTCTGCCGGTGGATGTGTTCGCGCTGTTACCGGCCGGCGGCGGTCTGACCCTGGACGATGTCCGCAAGATCGCCGAAAGTGACATCAAGCCCGCCCTGCTGTGCAATCCGGAAGTGGGCAATGTGGAAATTTTCGGCAGCTACCAGAGCGCGATCACCATCAATGTAAACCCCTTCAAGGCCAGGGCCGCAGGGGTGAACCTGGAGAGGATCGCAACGACAGTGCATGATCTTGACCGGGACATTCCCATCGGTATCAGCAAGAATGCCGATACCTTCTTCACCATCACCGTGTATGGCGAAAAAACCGGTGTTGAGGCGCTGCGCATGCTGCCTGTGGCCACCAACGTGCGCTTGGGGGATATCTCCGACATCAAATGGGAGCATCAGAAGCGTTTTTCCGGTTATGAAGGCAACGGAAAGGCCGCCATCGCCCTGGTGATCCAGCGTGCACCGGGCGGATCGGTGCTGACCACCAGCACTGCCGGCCGAGCGGTCATCGAAAAACTGAAAACCCGCTATCACAATATCCGCTTCGAACTGGCCGACACCCAGCGCAACCTCATCCAGACCGCCAACACCAACATGCTCGATGCATTGCGGGATGCCATCATTTTTACCCTGCTGATCATCCTTCTTTTTCTCGGCAACCTGAAGGCCGTGGCCGCAGCCCTGGCCTCAATTCCCATGGTATTCTTTGCCACCCTGGCTATCATCTGGATGAGGGGCGGCGAGCTGAACATTGTCATTTATACAGCCATCATCCTGGCCTTGGGCATACTGGTGGATGACGCGGTCGTCGTCCTGGAAAACATCGAGCGTCATCTGGAGGTGCTGAAAGAGGACCTGAACACTGCCATTATCACCGGCACAAAGGAGGTGATCGTACCGGTTTTTGCCGGCACTGTCGCCACGGTGGCCGTCATGTTCCCTTTCCTGTTCGTTGGCGATTTTCCCCAGCAGATCTACCGGCCCCTGATATCCACGCTGATCATCTCCCTGGTGGTTTCCTACTTCCTGTCCATTACCTTCATTCCTGCCATCTCCTTTTTCCTCTACCGCAATGGGGCTGCCAAAACACGTTTTGAGCAACTGATCGCGCGGCTCTACGAAAAAAGTTTCGGACGCCTGGCCGGCCCTTATCTGGCCATCCTGCGGTTTTCCTCCAGGGGACACTCCCGTTGGCGACGAGTCCTGATGTCAATCGGCGTGGTGATGCTTCTGATCATAAGCGTCAAAACTATCAAGCCGCTGATCGGCAACGACCTGGCGCCGCCCATGGACACCGGCATTATCAAGGCCCATGTCAGGTTTTCCGCCAACGAGACGGTGGAGGCGGCGGAAAATCGCCTCAAACCCTTTATGGCATGGCTTAGGCGGCAACCGGAAGTACTTATGAGTTCGGTGAGCTTCGGTTCCGAGCCCGGTGTCCTGTCCCTGGGCTCGGGGGCCTTGCCTGCCGAGGCTATGATGACCATCAACTGCGTCGATCGTTTCCACCGCAAGAAAAACATCTGGCAGATCGAAGATGAGATTCGCTCACATCTCTCCGGTCTGCGCAACGTCAAAGCGGCCGACGTGTACGATTTCGGCGCCACCCCCATGTCCAGCATCAGAGCCCCTGTAGACGTAAGGCTGCTGGCCGAGGATTACCATGTGCTGCTGAAGGCCGCGAAAAAGGCAACAGCAGCCCTGGCTAAGGTCAGAGGACTGACATCCGTCACCACCAGCTGGGACAGCGATTTTACCGAGGCCCGTCTCAATATCGATAGCAACCTCGCCCTGGCCTACGGCATAACACCGATGCAGGTTGCCGCTCAGCTTCCCCTGGCCGGCCTTCCCGTGGCGATCAGCGCCAACCTGGTTACCATGCAGAATCAATTCGTGCGACTCTACTTCAACCACCCGTTTGACGGCAACCCGGATCAGTTGCGCTTGATCCCGATCCAGACTCCCAAGGGATCGGTGCCTCTTTCGGCTTTGGCGCAAATCGAATACGGCCTCACCGCCAACAGGATCGAGCGCAACCAGCTGCTCTACTCGTTGGATGTATCAGGATACCGCAAGCGGCGCCCCATTTCCATCTTGACCGAAGATTCCCAGATCGCATTGAAGAGAGCCGGGATAAAAGGGGTTGAGATCAGTCAGGAGGGCGACATCAAACAGATGAAGGACTCTTTCGGGCGGATGATCAAGTCCATCGGAATCGGGATTATTCTGCTGCTTCTGGCGCTGGTGGCCATTTATCAATCGGTGCGCCTGGCCGTCATCATGGTCCTGGTGCTGCCGCTTGCCATGATCGGGGCCTTCTGGGGCATGTTTTTGTTCAACAAGCCAATCTGCATGCCCAGCCAGGTGGGCATCCTGCTGCTTTTCGGCATCATCATCAAGAATTCGATTTTGCTGATCGATTTTTACCAGGAGTTCAGAAAGAAACATGCGCCACCTCTTGAGGCGGCTCTGGAAAGCGTGAGGGTGCGGTTCCGCCCGGTATTCATGACGGCCTTCGGCACCATTGCCGGCATGATCCCCATTGCCTTCGAATGGGCGGTAGGATTGGAACGGCTGTCACCGCTCGCCGACGTCGCCATCGGCGGCTTGCTTGTTGGCACAATATTAACCCTGATCTATATCCCGATGTTTGCATACAGCATTGAAAAACCTACATCTATATAATATCTTAAATTATATTATATGGATAGATGAATCAGGCGGAATAAGAGAAACACATAGCCAAGGCTTTTTAACCCGAAAATTACAAGAGAGGATACACAGCAAGAAATGAATTGAATTGTCTAATCTTGAAAAAAGTATCCATCCGGAAGATGAGGAGCATCCCGAAATTTCAAATGGGATCACTGTGTACTTATTCAAAATGAAACTGTGAGAGATACTTTGCCAAAGCTTCTTTTTTTTCTCCTGCCAGGGTCGGACAATTGGTATGGTCCTTGACTCCTTCAATGACCCGGACGGCAAAGACCATGCAGGTTGGTTCGCCACATACCCGGCAGTTGGTTTTCGGCAGCAGCTTGAGGACATCCATCATGGTCGGCTGTTTTACTCCTTCTGTGCTCGGTTCAATACTCTCGCGATTTTCCCAGGCACTGTTGATCTCGCGCTGCAGCCAGGCGACGATTTTTTCCGCCTGTTCCTCGTCCCGCAAGGCATTGACCGCAATCTTGCGCGGATGAATGGTGATCAGTTTGCCGGAGTTCTTCAGGGTCAGTGCGGGCGGGTCTTTGATATAACCGAAACCGCCGAGAACCGTGTTAAGATAAGGCAGAACCGCACCTACGTCATTGTTAAGATGGGCAAAACAATGCAGAGTCTGGGCTCCGGCATTGCATTTCGAACGGAAAATCTCCAAGGTATACCCACTGAGCAGCATTTCATCCTCCATATGTTTGTTGACGTGCAGAGCTCCGCTGGGTCCGCGATGCAGTCACTATAAACAGCGAATTCCCCCCAGACTCCATTGGCAGTGTCCGCACGGCACATCGCTCCCATAGCAGTCGTGGCCATAAAGCCCTTTATCCTTGACCAGGGGGGCGCACGGTCCCATGGAGCATGTCCAGCACTGTGCATAGTCGTACCGGCCAGCCTCGTCACGAAACTGTCTGTATTCTGTGTGGTTCCAGATCGACCCGAGCGGCGATTCTTGTATATTGCCAAACGAGCATTCTGCTACCTCGACGTCCTCTCCGAACATCCGGCAGGAATAGGTATGCCAGAGAAAATGACAGGGCATGACTGCACCACTTGCGGCGATGAAAACCGCCTTGTCGGCGAGAAACGGACAGACCCGTTCCAACAGTGTCTCGTTTTCCGGCAGGAACAGCTCTATGCCGTAAACGTCCGCCATAGCCCTCCCTTCAACAAAGGATTCTTTCGTTATCCAAGGATTGACCTTTTCATGTTCGAGCAGGCTTTGCAGATGCAGACGAATATCCCTTGCTCTTGCCTCCTGCATCAAGTCGTGAAAGAGCTGCAACACCTTCTGATCCGTCGCTGTTTTCTTGAACTTCAGGTAACTGGCTAGGCAATTTGCCAGATCGACTCCCAGGGCCGCCGCCTGTTCTTTGTAGCTGTTGAACAGCTGGATAGCTTCCGGAGGATTTGGATTGAAAAGACCCGATCCCTCTGTCACCTTATCGTAGTGCAACAGGTGGGTGGCGATAAAAAAATCCGCGCCGTTGTCACCGGCCCACTTGATGAACAGCGGAAGATCCCGGATGTTTTCTCTGGTCAGCACCATTTCCAGACCGATCCGCAATTCAGCGGAAAGGTGGTGTCTTGCTGCTGCGAGATTTTTGACGGCCCTCGACACGGCGGTATGGGAATGCTCGCCATTTCCGTCATAATCGTCCTCAAGACTGTCCAGTGAAAGACAGACGGTATTCAGACCGGCTGAGACAAGCTCAAGACTATTCTGTTCGTCCAGGAGAAACCCGTTGGTCTGGAACCCAATGGTCGCTGCCGGTGGCATCGCGTTTCTCGCCAGTTCGATTATTTCCAAGAGATCCGGATGCAATAGTGGCTCGCCGATGCCGTTTAAAATCAGGGTCTTTGCCCGAGCGAGCGCCGGAACCAGGTTTTTGAAGACGGCGAGCGGCAGATCTTCGTCGACGATGGCGCTTCCGGCAGCATATTTGACACACATCCGGCAATGGAGATTGCAGCGGGTGGTAATCTCGACGTAGATCTTCTCCGGATACAGATCGGTCTTGAGGTGATTCACGACTAACCTCTTTGGTACAAGATACGGTATACGATTGTGTCGGAAACCAGCGAAAGGACTTGTTGCAGACGGGACGCATCGACAGCAATCACCGGCATTTTAATCGGGACGGCCACTATAAAATATACTCCTGCCGGAGTAATGAAGAATACTTTCCGGGGTTCATTCTTTTGTCCGAACGTGGCAGACGCCGGTAAGCGTTCTGTTTTCGTATGGAAAATATCTTGTTTTCAATCTCAGGGCCACATTGACCAGTGAAATCAAGACCGGAACTTCAACCAACGGGCCGATGACCGCGGCAAAAGCCTCACCGGAGTTGATCCCGAAAACGGCAATAGCGACGGCGATTGCCAGCTCAAAATTATTCGAAGCTGCGGTGAAACTGAGTGTCGCCGTCTGCTCATAGGTCGCCCCGACACGGGCCGAGAGATAGAACGAAACGGCAAACATGACCAGGAAATAGATAGTCAGAGGCAGGGCGATGCGTAAAACATCAAACGGCAGCTGGACTATGTATTCTCCCTTTAACGAAAACATCACCAGAATGGTAAAAAGAAGGAAAAGCAATGTCAACGGGCTGATTCTCGGGATAAAGACCTCTTCATACCATTGCCGCCCTCTGGTTTTGAGTCCGATAAACCGGCTCGCCATTCCAGCCAGGAAAGGGATGCCTAGGTAGATGAAGACGGATTTGGCAATTTCTCCGATTGAGACATTGACTGTGGTCCCGTCAAGACCGAACCAGCGCGGAACAACGGTTATAAATACCCAGGCATAAAAAGAAAAGAAGAGAACCTGAAAGATCGAATTGAAAGCCACCAGACCTGCACAGTATTCCGTGTCGCCATCGGCCAGATCGTTCCAGACGATGACCATGGCGATACATCGGGCCAGGCCGATAAGGATAAGGCCGACCATATACTCGTGATGACCGGAAAGAAAAGTAATCGCGAGAAGGAACATGAAGACCGGACCGATAACCCAATTCTGGACCAAAGAAAGCAACAAAACTTTCCCGTTTTTGAAGACCTGACCGAGTTCTTCGTACTTGACCTTGGCCAGTGGCGGGTACATCATCATGATGAGGCCTATGGCGATGGGAATGTTGGTCGTTCCCACCTGGAACCTATTGATGATATCGGTAATTGCAGGAAAGAGATAGCCTCCGAGAACACCGACAAACATGGCGGCAAAGATCCATAAGGTGAGAAATCTGTCTATAAACGAAAGTTTTTTATTGGATGTGGACATGGCATATTGTGAGATGAGAGTTGAGAAAGAAGAAAATACTATCTTACTGCTATCTTTAGAGGGTTATTAATCCGCTTAAGCAAATATGTCAACAGACAGATCTTGTCAATTATCTCATATAAAAAAGGTACTAGCCAAATAAAGAATATAATATTATATCTGTATATCCAGATTGAATTTTTTATGGAAAGCACGTTGGAGGGTGATTTTCGTGTTTGTAGCTTACTGAATCATCGCATTGGTCTTGAAACCTTTTAAGGTTGTCGTGGTTCATCACGACTGATTCCAATAAAGGCTTACGGTACTAAGAACGCATGAAAACAACCGTCGACATCTTTAAATCATTGGCTGACGAGACACGGCTTCGGCTGCTTTTGCTTCTGCAGAGCAGTGGGGAACTCTGCGTATGCGACCTTATGCATGCTCTTGAGATGAAGCAGTCGACTATCTCTCGTCATTTGGCTTACCTGAAGAAAAACGGCTGGCTGCAGGACAGGCGCGGTGGGGTGTGGATGTATTATTCCCTGAAAAAAGACCTGAATCCTTTGTTGCAGTCAGAACTCGTTCTGATAATTTCTATCCTTTCCAATACCAAGACACATCGAACTGATCAGGAACGGCTTAAATATTATCTGGAGACAAAGGATACAAGTTCCTGCGCCTGACAGAGATATTTTAATCTATATAATCACCATCGCAGCTCCCATAAGACTATTTGCTTGACTTTGGTGAACACTGTGTAAATTTGGAGCTGCATAGGTTTTCTTAAAACATATTGGATCTTTTACGCTTCCTCCAAATTGACACAGTGTTCATGAGAAATCCGGGCTAGCGGTAGAGCAGATACTTTTCCCTCAGCTTGAAAAAATCCGACAAAGGTCGCCGCCACGAGATGGCTATCTTCCGCGGATCACGACCGTTTTTTATGGCAGCAAGAACAGACTTCGAGCCGATCATACCTCTTGTATCCTCAATCCGGAAGGTATGTGGATAAAGCCTTTGCAGGGCGTTGATGATCTCGATCCCCAACAAGGGGGTATTCAACACTCTCCGATCCACAACCGTAATCCTCACACCATGACAAAGACGATTCTGATAAATGTCGGCCGAAGGCGTAAAATCGGCAGCCTCAATTTTCACACCGGAAATATTACGTTTTTTCAAAAAGTTAGATAGGTTGTGGGCTTCGATCCACGGCGAGCCCACAATTTCAAACGGTGTTTTGGTGCCCCGTCCGACACTGACATTTGCTCCTTCCACCAGGGCCACTCCCGGATAGAGCGTGGCCTCGGCCAGGTCACGCAGGTTCGGTGAGGGATTTATCCATGCAAGCCCTGTCTGATCATACCATCGGGTCCGAATATAATTTTTCATCTTGATGATTCTAAGACGTACCCCGATTTTGTATTCATCGTTGAACATTCGAGCAAGTTCCCCCACCGTCATACCGTGTCTGATCGGCAAGGGGAAATAGGATGTGAAGGATCTCGCTGTTTGATCTGCAACCGGCCCCTGGATAAAGGAGGCGGTAATGGGATTAGGCCGATCCAGGACATAAAAGGCGATCCCTTTTTTGGCTGCTGCTTGCATTGCATATCCCATTGTGGAGATGTAGGTGTAGAAACGTGCTCCCGCATCCTGAATATCAAAAACCAGGGCGTCAAGACCTGCAAGCATGTCAGCGGTCGGTTTTACCACCTTCCCATACAGACTATAGATGGGAAGCCCTGTTTTCGCATCTACCGAAGAAGCGACCTTTTCATCGGCTGTCCCGGAGAGGCCGTGTTCGGGGCTGAATATGGCTCTCAGTTTGACTTCCGGAGCATTTTTTAATAGATCTATGGTTCTCTCCCCTTTTGCATCGCGTCCGGTATGATTGGTAATCAGCCCGACACGCAAACCGGCCAGAGCAGAAAAGCCCGAATCCGCCAGGACATCTATCCCCGTTTTGACCGTAACGGCAAAAATTTTTTTTACCTTCAGAGGCGCTGAAATCCTTAAGGGTTGAGGCGGATGCGATTGAAGGACGATTTGAGATTTGAGGGCGTCTGCCACAACCTGTGTTATTTCTGAGCGCAAGGCTCTCACATCCCCTCCGCCTTTGGAATAAAGCCGATTGGTTAGAATGATTATATACGTCTTGTCGGCAGGGTCGATCCATAAGGATGTACCCGTATATCCCAGGTGGCCGTAAGATCCGGCAGGCAATACAGGTTTCGGCTCTTTTTCAAAAGATTGTTCCAGGTCCCAGCCAAGACCACGCAAGCGTGTTTTACCGGGTGGAGATTGAGGACGCGTCATCATGCCGATCGTTTCCGGTCTCAGGATTTGCACCCCGCCCTGTCTGCCGCGATGCAGCATCATTTCGGCAAACTTTGCAAGATCGTCGGCGGTGGAAAAGAGCCCTGCATGGCCGCAGATCCCGCCCATGAGATAACATGAGGGATCCTGGACCACACCGCAAATACGCAGGCCACCTCTATAGTCGCTGGGAGCAATGCGGTTTCTGTTCGTCAGAGCCGGCCGAAAGCCGGTATCCCTCATCCCGAGAGGTTTAAAGATGTGTTTTGTACAGTACCTGTCGAGGCGCAGTCCGGTTACCCTTCTTACAAGTTCTCCCAGAACTTCGAAATTAATATCACTGTAGATAAACGTACTGCCGGGAGGAGCTTCAAGCTTCTCGTCTACGATCTTCCTGAGTGCCTCTCCATACCCTGACCACTTTGGACAGTCATCAAGGTCCGGTTGCAGTCCCGAATAATGGGTAAGCAGCTGCCGGATGGTGATCCGTGACTTGCCGTTCTTGCCAAATGACGGCCAATACTTCACCACCCGGTCATTCAGCGAAATTTTTTTCTCTTCAACGAGCTGCATCACGGCAGTAGTCGTTGCAACTACCTTGGTCAATGAAGCGAGATCAAAAATGGTATCAGCCGTCATGGGAGTCGGCAGCGGATCGAGCGAACGGTACCCAAAGGCTCGGCGATAGACAATGCTTCCGTTGTTTCCGATCAGGATGACGGCACCGGGTGTCTTGCCGTCGTGAATCTCTTTTTCAGCAATTTCCCTTATGGGAGCCAAACGGTCGGTGGTAAACTTCGCCACCGGCACCCGGACGGTTGCCGCTGCCGGCTCCGGGTTGCAAAAAAAGGCTATTGTCCAAAACAGCAGACCGAGAATGCCAGACACGTATCTAAAATAAGTCACCCCTTCTTTCATATTTACTTCTTTTTCAGACCATCGACAGTGTATATGTTATGGGGATTCCAGAGCATCCAACCGTCTGAGCCGAAATCCTCCGCCCCCTTGATCTGTTTTCCAATTTCCACACCTGTAAAAGGACGCCGGTCGTAAGCATAATCCTTGAAAGCCTGCAACCAAGGCCGGAACCGAACGGAGGGAAGCCCTGTTCTTTCCTGAGCCTTTTTCAGCGTCAGATACACGATCTCGTAAGGGTTGGCAACAGGATTGCGATACTTGGGTATCCCGAGATGAAAACCTGAAGGATAGAGCATGAGACCTATGTAATCAACTGTAGGAACCAGTCTGTCGATGCTCTGCCCGATCTGGGTATCCCCGTAATTCCATGCTACATACCCGAATATATCCGCTGATATAAAAACATTGTAAGGCAAAAGTCTGCGCCGCGCCTCCTTTAAAAAGCCCATTATGCTGCCAATCCGGTTTTCTTTGGTGTTGGGCACGCCATATATGAGTCCCTTATGATCAGGGAATCGAATATAATCGAACTGAATTTCGTCAAAACCGTTCCGGGCCGCCTCAACAGCTATTCGGATGTTATAGTTCCACACCTCTTTTTTCGACGGATCCACCCATACGAGCTGCTCCCGGTCGCGCCAGAGCTTCCCGTCGGGGGTCTTAACCGCCAGGTCCGGACGGGCAGTGCCCAACAAATTGTCTTTAAAAACGACAATACGGGCGATTGTATATATACCCTTCTCCTTCAGGGATTGAACAAGGGTCTTGATATCGTCCACGGTTCGTACCTTTTGGGCTCCTATCTCGGCTGCCAGTGGAATACTGCTCGGGTAAGGTATCAGACCCTTGTCTCCTTTCACATCAATGACCAAGGCATTGAGCTCCGTTTTTTCAATGAGAGACAGGGCGTTGTGCCTGAACATCCGGCTGCCGGTGCCGTAAACAGTCAGATAAAGGGCTCTGGGATGAATGGGCCGTAATCGAAGCACCAATGCGGAAGTGTCGGATTGATCGTCCATCTTCATTTCAGTACGCGTGTATCCAAGCGCCCTCGCCGCAACTATACTGATTTTATGCGTTACCGAAAACGATCCGTTTGCATCCGTTCCGATCACTTCTTTGCCGTCAAGAGTTACGATGGCATCAGGAATGGGTTTGTCCGTAGTTTCATCAATAACCTTGCCGGTAAAAAGCAGAGAGTGGTTGGATGCGCCGCCTGTTGCCGGCTGATTCCCGGACGGGACAGGCGGAGAAATTTCTCCGGCAGAGGGGGGACCTGTCTGAGACACCTCGGTACCCGCTTCAACCGAAGAAGAAATAAGAGGCGCTCCCTTTATCTTTTCCGCATGAACAGTATTTTGAAAGACGACAGCAATGAGTGCAACCAACAACACCAGCAATGTTTTTGCAAAACGTTTTCGCTTCATATAATCCAGTTCTTTAAACTCTTAGTGAAACTTTTCCCTGAAGATCCATTCAAAGGCTTTTCCCTGATTGGCATTCGTCAATAAAAATCGCGGCAGCTTCATTATGCTGTCGGCCTGAGTAGCACGGTGGGCCTCGATGGTAAAACCGGCCACATACCCGGCTTTTATAAGTCGGGAAATGAGAAAATCGTCATAGATTCCAAATGGCCAGGCCATCATATCCACCTTTGTCCCGCATTCCTTTTCCAACTTGGCCTTGGATATTATAAACTGCGTATCAACGAATTTTTCGTAGGCATCCGCAGATAATCTTCTATGCTCTACCTTGAAGTTCGGATGCCAGTATGAATGCGACTGGATATCGAACAGCCCGGTTTTTTGTAACGATCTCAGCTGATCCCATGTCAGCGCATAGGAGGCGTTGCCGATGGCGGAGGGATAGATGAACAAGGTTACCGGAATATGGTATTTTTTTACCACTGCAAGCATATCCGTATAAACGGACTTATGGCCGTCATCCACCGTAATGACAACGGAACGGGACGGTGGGGGAGGACCTTTATGCAGATAGGCATTCACGAGCATCCGTAAGGGAATGATGGTGTAGCCGTGTGACCTCAGATACTCAAGGTGAGAAATAAAAACCGGGGTCGTTATGGTCATGCTGTCGGCAACCACAGGTCCAAAACGATGATACAACAGGATGGGACACTCAAACGCGGACGCCTTCACCTTCTCGGAGGCAAGCGAACCCGTTGTAAAGACGCAAAGATGCAAAATTGCAATCAGCAGAATTTTCTTGATCAAGGGTGGTGTCGACGAGATGTATGGGTGTGTTGATTAGATGACTGTTTAAGGTGCTCTATAAAAGAGTCTCCAGAAGAGATCTCTTTTGCTTCCTACAAAAAAGGCTACTCTTTCCTGCAGGATTTTGCAATGATTTCTCACTGCAAAAATTCCCAATTATGTATGTCTTTTCTTTGGGCATGACAGCATGGAGACATAAAGTTCCTGCCTAAACTGATGAGAAGCCCGGGCTAACCTCTTCAATCATCGCCGGGGGCATTGCATCTGCCGGCCTCCGACTTCACAGTAACAAAGCATACCAAAATCCGCACGGCCAAGCCATCTCTTGATGTTTCCGTTACTTTATTTTGTTTTGATTCCCGGAAATTTAGACCGGAGCACTGGAAATTTTTCACCTGGTGGTTTCAACGGTTCTCCGCTTACTCTTAGTCTGTCTGGAGAAATGATAAAACATCTCTTATTTTCTTTGCGTAAGCGGCCTACCTGTAGTACATTTTTCCAATAGGTAACAACTACGGCAACCTACAATAATAACAAGGCCCTTCGCAAGATCGAGCCGCAACCTTGAGATGACTCATGGCGGAAATAAAAAGCACAATGGAAAAAGTCCTGGAACGGGCGGCGCAAATGGCTGCCGCCGAAGGCGACGGAGCAAATACCGAGGATCTTGACAGGCTCGGGATGAGGATGGCGGCCGAGTATCTAAGCAAATCGGAAGAGAACCTTCTCAAAACCCTTCAGAAACAACCGGCTGAAAACCAGATGGCCATCCGAGCCGGGATGGCCAGAACACTTCTAAGAAACATCGTATTGCCCCGGGACAAGGATTTGGTAGAAACGGGCACCAAGGCCTTACAGGGCCTTATAGAACTCGGGCAATCGTCGCGGGACATCTCCTCCATCTGCTCCGAGATCCAAAAAATTTTAGGGCAATACAACCAGCATAAAGAACAGCTGAAACAACAGCTCGATCAGGCAATACGGGCTCAACTTGAACAAAAGATGGGCAATAGAGGGGAAAAGCTCTCCGGCCAGGTCTCAATAAATCCGGCCATGCACCCCCAGTATCAGGAAGAGTGGGCTCGGATGCAGAGCGATCTCAACAATCAATACAATCAGGCCCTGGATCAGCGCAAGAACATGATCCAGCAACGCCTGGCACCCTGACTGCAAATATCTGATCATGGAGTATCTCGCACGGATTAAAAAAATTCAAGCGGCACTGCGAAGAAAAAAAATCGACGCCGTGCTGATCAGTGAACCGGAAAACCGCCGGTATCTCTCCGGCTATTCGGCTCCGGACCATGGAATCGGCGAGAGTGCGGGCGTCTTGCTCGTTTCGGTAAAAGGCCCGGTCCATCTGCTGACCGATTTTCGCTTTCAGCTCCAGGCCCAGGCCGAAGCCCCGGACACCACCATCGTTCTCTATCCTAAGGGCCTCCTGGCGCTTCTCAAAGAGCTGCTGCCGGATCTCGGCATTCGATCTTTAGGTTTTGAAAGCGACTACACCCTCCACTCCTTTGCCTCTCTGTTAACGGAAAAATGCCGGGATCTGAGAATTACGGCAAGCCCACTAACAGGGCTCGTTGAAGAGATGAGGATTATTAAGAATGACGCCGAACTGGACAAGATCCGGGCCTCGGTCAAGCTTAACGAGAGAGTCTTCCAGGATATCTATTCAGAAGATCGAAAGGGAAGAACGGAGATCGACCTTGCCATTGCCATCGAAACCCGCATGCGTCTGCTTGGAGCGCAAGGCCCCAGCTTCCAGACCATCGTGGCCACCGGCAGCCGCAGCGCCCTGCCGCATGCCGTGCCCGGTCCGGTGACCATAGAAAAGGACCGGCCGCTGATGTTCGATATGGGGCTCATCCTGGACGGCTACTGTTCCGATATGACCAGGACCTTTCCCAACGGAAAGGCCGACGCCAGATATCTTGAGATTCACAGGCTGGTCCGCAAGGCCCAACAGGCCGGGATCAGAGCCATCCGAGCCGGAGTAAGCGCCCAGGCGGTCGACCGGGCGGCAAGAAGCGTCATCGCCGACGCCGGATGGGGCAAATATTTCGGCCATGCCCTCGGTCACGGGGTGGGACTCGCCGTCCATGAGGCCCCCCGGCTTTCCGCGCGCAATCGAAAACACCTCAGATCCGGGATGGTCGTAACCGTCGAGCCGGGCATCTATATTCCGGATTGGGGAGGAATCAGGCTGGAAAATATGGTTATCGTTCGTGAAGACGGCTGCGAAATTCTCAATTCTGATACCACATGGCTCGATATATGAAAAAAACGCCTAAATATTTTGTCCTCGACACCAACGTTCTGCTCCACAATCCTGAATCAATCACCTCTTTTGACGACAATTTCGTCATCCTGCCGATGACGGTTATCGAGGAACTCGATAATTTCAAACGCCATAACGACGAGCTGGGTCGCAGCGCCAGGCATGTCATCCGCCAGCTCGACACCTTCCGGGCCCGAGGCAGCCTAAAAGACGGAGTGAAGATGGAAAACGGTGGTATCCTGAAGATCTCGGTTGAACATAAGAATATGCCGGGGACGTGCATGGACATGTCGGTGCCGGACAATCGCATCCTTGCCGTGGCCCATTCCCTGCATGCCCAGGGAGAACGGGTCATCTTTGTTTCAAAGGACATCAACTCCCGTCTGAAAGGAGACGCCCTTGGCATCGAGGTGATGGATTTCGAGAAGCAGAAATGCAACTTCGACGAACTCTATACAGGTTGGAGCCAAAAACAGGTAACGACCGATGTCATCGATGACTTCTATAAAAATGTAACCCTTACCAATCCCGACTTCGATTTTCTCGCCAACGAGTTCATCATCCTGCAGGACAAGGACAACCCGAAACATTCCGGCCTGGGCAGGGCCATGGAAAAAAACATCCTGACCCACCTGGACTCCAAATTCGAAACAGCCTGGAACATCCATCCCCGATCCAAGGAGCAACGCATGGCCCTGGAGCTGCTTCTCCATCCCGAGATCGATCTGGTCACCCTGATCGGTCGAGCCGGTACCGGAAAAACGCTTTTGGCCCTGGCGGCCGGGCTTGAATGCGTCCTGCACCAGAACGGCTTTGAAAAACTCCTGGTTTCCCGCCCCATTATTCCAATGGGAAAGGATATCGGCTTTCTCCCCGGAACCAAGGATGAAAAGCTGAGCCTGTGGATGCAACCCATTTTCGATAATCTCACCTACCTTCTGCGCCTGGGGCATAAAATCGATGAAGGAACCGTCCAGCAAAAGATCAACCGTCTCTTAAAGGACCAGCAGATCGAACTTGAGGCTTTGACGTATATCCGCGGCCGTTCCATCCCGAAACAGTATATCATCATCGACGAGGCCCAGAACCTTACCCCGCACGAGGTCAAGACAATCATCTCCCGGGCCGGCGAAGGCACCAAGATGATCCTGACCGGGGATCCGAACCAGATCGACAACCCCTATCTGGACTCCTCATCCAACGGTCTGTCCTATGCCATCGAAAAGCTCAAGGGACAAAAGATCTACGGACATGTGACCTTAAGCAAGAGCGAAAGAAGCCCTCTCTCGGCAATTGCCGCGGACTTCCTGTAAAACCTGCCCAAAATTTTTTGCCGGAAAAGTCGAAATTGATGAGCAAAACCGAACTTGATCTGGTATTTTTTCTTAATAAAGAAAATAACACCATAATCCTGTTTTCCATACCACAATCCCATGCGACAGATAGTCATTGATGAACTCTCCCCCATGGAGAGGGATAATATCGATTCATACCTGAAACGATCATTGCAACCAGGGCCGATGCTCGGCCTCTACTGGTTTGTCCTCACTGCCGATCTTCTGTCTGCAGCCCAGGCCGGACACGATGACTGCGGTCCGTTTTATATGGCCGTAGAGGTGGAGAGAGCCAGCGTTCGTTTTGAACTGCTCGTCCGCAGCCACGCCAATCTTCACTGTACGTGCATTGCGTATGCCACACCGGTTCAACGTCAATTTATCCTTGATTTCATCGATAAGATGATTGCCGAAGAGTTGATTCGCGCCTGACACCACAAAATTTCCGCATTAAGACCGATCTGTTAGGAGTATTTATGAACACTTCCATCGATTCAACCGCCGACTTTATAGAAAACGCCTACAAAAAAATGCAGTTCAATATCGAACGCGTTCAAGCAAAACTCGGGCGTGCTCTTACCTATGCAGAAAAGGTCCTCTACGGGCATCTTGACCCTGAATCGGATTCCGAATTGATCCCGGGCAGCTCATATATCAAGACCTTGCCGGACAGGATTGCCCTACAGGACGCTACCGCCCAGATGGCCATTCTCCAGTTCATGCTGGCCGGAAAGGATGAAGCGGCAGTACCGGTCAGCGTTCATTGCGACCATCTGGTCCGGGCCCGTCAGGGAGCCGGTCCGGACCTTGCCACTGCCAAGATCGAAAACAAGGAAGTCTACGATTTCCTTTCTTCCGCTTCCAGACGATACGGTTTCGGTTGCTGGCTGCCGGGAGCCGGAATTATCCATCAGGTGGTGCTGGAACAATATGCCTTCCCCGGTCTGATGATGCTCGGCACCGACTCCCATACTCCCAATGCCGGCGGGCTGGGGGCCTTTGCCTCCGGGGTGGGAGGAGCCGATGCCGTGGATGTGATGGTCGGTCTGCCCTGGGAGGTCTTGCACCCCGTGGTGGTAGGTGTCCGGCTGACCGGAGAGTTGCGGGGATGGACAGCTCCCAAGGACGTGATCTTAAAGCTCCTCGGCCTCCTTACCTGTTCAGGCGGTACCAACAAAGTCTTCGAATATTTCGGTCCCGGTACTGAATCTCTCTCCTGCACCGGCAAGGCCACCATCTGCAATATGGGGGCGGAACTCGGGGCCACCACCTCCCTCTTCCCCTATGACCGGAGGATGAAAGCGTATCTCAAAACCTGCGGCCGCAGCGAGGCTGCCGATCTGGCGGACAGATATGCCCACCTTCTGCAGGCGGATGAGGAAGTGGCGCAAAAACCTGAAACCTACTATTCCCAAGTCATCGACATCGATCTGGATACGCTTGAGCCGCACCTCGTCGGTCCCCATTCTCCGGACCGCGCCGTGACCGTCGCCGCCATGGCCGACACCGTCGCCAAAGAGGGTCATCCGGCCAATATTACCTACGCCCTGGTGGGATCCTGCACCAACTCATCCTACGAGGATTTGAGCCGGATTGCCGCCACGGCAGGAGAACTGACGGCCAAAGGTGTCCGTTTAAAAATCCCCCTGCTGCTCACTCCAGGTTCGGAACAGGTGCGTGCCACCATTGAGCGGGACGGGCAACTGGCAAAGCTGGAGGCCATCGGGGCAACCGTGCTTGCCAATGCCTGCGGCCCCTGTATTGGTCAATGGCAACGAGACGGGATAGAACCGGGATTCAAAAATTCCATCGTTACCTCCTACAACCGGAATTTTCCCAAACGTAACGACGGAAACCTGGGGACCTGCAGCTTCATAGCCAGCCCGGAGACCTGTCTGGCCTATGCGCTGTTCGGAACCTTTACCAAAAACCCGTACACCGCCGAGTTACAGGATTCCGAGGGCAATCCGTTTACGCTTCCGGCCCCGCCAAAAGTTGCCGAGGTCCCTCCCCAGGGGCTGGTGCGGGACAAGGAAGGTTTTCTGGCGCCGGTTGCAGACAGGGCGAAAGTCGAGGTTAAGATCGCCCCCAATTCTGACCGGTTGGCCTTTCTCTCTCCTTTTGACCCATGGAACGGAGAAGACTATAAAGGACTGCGCCTGCTGCTCAAGGCCAAAGGCAAGTGCACCACCGATCATATCTCACCTGCCGGCCCGTGGCTCAAATTCCGCGGTCATCTTGACAATATTTCCAACAATATCTTTGCGGGAGCCGTCAATGCCTTTTCTCAGGAGGTGGGAAGAGGGAAAAACCAACTCACGGATACGACCCAGAGCTTCAACGATATCGCCCGGGAGTACACGGCGGCCGGCGACAATTGGATCGTCGTCGGCGATACCAACTACGGTGAAGGTTCGTCCAGGGAACATGCAGCCATGAGCCCCCGGCATATGGGCGGCCTGGCCGTGATTGTCCGCTCGTTTGCCCGGATCCATGAAACAAATCTGAAAAAACAGGGGATATTGCCGTTGACCTTCATCAACGCTTTCGACTATGACGCCGTTTTGGAGGATGACCGCATCAATCTGATCGGCCTTGCGGATCTGGCCCCCGGCAGCACCGTGCAGGCCGTCTTTCACCATTCTGACGGGACCAGCACCAAGTGCAGTTTGAAGCATTCACTCAATGACGAACAGATCCGTTGGTTCAAGGCAGGGTCCGCATTGAACTCTCTGCGGGGATGAGTTTTACTTCATCTCCTGTATCTGTTGTTCTTTTTCCCGGCACTCCCGGCAGATTCCGACAAATTCCAGCCGGTAGCCCGTTATGGTATACCCATTGATCCGGCTTGTGGGCAGGGAACCGATACATTGCCGATCCACATCAAGATTGTCTATCCGATGGCATCTGATACAGTAGATATGATCATGATCACTGACATCACTGTCAAAACGCTTTTGTCTGCCGCTCACCTCTCTTTTGGCAATCAATCCGGCCTGGGTCAGTATCTCCAGATTGCGATACACCGTTGCCAGGCTGATCCTGGGCAGCATTTTTTTCACGCGATCATAGAGTTCATCGGCAGTGAGATGGAGTCCGCTCTGTTGTAATTCCTGCAGGATTATCTCGCGCTGATGTGTCATTCGTAGTATCATTTTCCACCGATATCAATAATTATTATTAAATGTAAGTGATTATCGTTTTTATGTCAACCCTTGTGATCTATTTAAGCCAACAATTTTTTCCATACTGTCTTCCGTGAAAAGAAAAATGTTTTATAGTTAGAGTTCTTAACGGGTAAACATTTCCAAATCATTGTAACCGTTGGCCGACCGGAAGATTTCATCCGCGGCCCGTTTTTTTGTGCAACCTATGCAAGAACCCATACTGGAAGTCATCAACCTGAGAAAAGTGTTTCGCAAGACCGAGGCCGTCAAAGATGTCTCTTTCTCCGTGCCCAAAGGGATATGCTTCGGTCTGCTCGGCCCCAATGGAGCCGGTAAGACGACCAGCCTGGAGGTTATCGAGGACATTATCCCCAAAACCTTCGGCCAGGTCATGTACAAAGGACGGCCCCGTGACGACTCCTTCAGGCAGGAAATCGGGATCCAATTCCAGCATACCTCCCTGCTCAACTTTCTCTCGGTAAAGGAGACCCTGCAGTCCTTTCACAAACTTTTCAACAAGGCGACAAATCTTGATGAACTGATTAAGCGCTGCGATTTGCTCCCCATCATCAACCGGATGAACGACAAGCTTTCAGGGGGCCAGCAACAGCGTCTCATGGTGGCGCTCGCCCTTATCAACCAACCTGAGCTTGTCTTTCTTGATGAGCCGTCCACCGGCCTGGACCCTCAGGCCCGCCGCAACCTGTGGGAAATAATCGAGGGGATCAGGAGTGAGGGCAAGACCATCATCCTAACGACCCATTCCATGGAAGAGGCGGAGATTCTCTGCGATGAAATCGCCATTATGGACGGGGGGACCATTATCGCCCAGGGAAGCCCGAAAGAGTTAATCAGCACCTACTGCACAGGCAGTACCATTATCGTGCCCGAATACGCTTTCGGCATACAGCCCGAGAGTCTCCCCTTTAGTTGGAGAAGGCGTGAAGAGACGATCGAAATCGATACTGACAACATCCATGCCGGCCTCACCCGGATGCTCGATTTGAATATCGATCTGTCGGAAATGCTGGTCCGTTCCGGCAACCTGGAAGATGTCTTCCTCCATTTGACCGGAAAACAGCTGCGAGACTGACACCATGAGTTTTCAACGTATTTGGGCCATGTTTGTGGCCAGAAACCACGAATTTTTCCGGGACAAGGCGGCATTTGGCTGGAACTTCGCCTTTCCCTTTCTCATCATCATCGGGTTCGGGATCATGTTCGGCAAGCATGACCTGAAGCAGTTCAAAATCGGTGTCTTCCCGGTGGCCGGCAAAGCCGTTGTTTTTTCCGGCACAACCATCCCGGAATCGCTGGAGACAAACACGCGCCTTCAGTTCATCCCTTTTGCCGACAGAAGTGCCGGAGAGGATATGCTGCGTCACCAGAAGATCGACCTCCTTGTGGATAAAACGTCACCGAGCCATGCCTACTGGATAAATGATACCTCTCCCAACGGCTACCTGGCCGAGCAGATCTATCTGGCCTCTTTCCTGCCCAAAAACCGGCAGGTGGCCCAGAAAGAGATTATCCGTGGAGAACAGATCCGTTATATCGATTGGTTCTTTCCCGGGATCATGGCCATGAACATGATGTTCTCCGCTCTGTGGGGAGTCGGCTATATCGTTGTCCGCTACCGGAAAAACGGTGCTTTGAAACGTCTGAAGGCTACACCGCTGACGGCGTTCGAATATGTCAGCGCCCAGATGCTGTCCCGCATCTTCCTGTTGATGTTTACCCTTGTTATCGTCTGGTTCGGCTCCGATATGATCTTCCATTTCCGGGTACACGGCTCGTATGTGCTGATCTTTTTTCTCTTTTTATTGGGAGGGCTCAATCTCAGCGGCCTGGGCCTTGTTCTGGCCGCCCGGGGAATCAGCGAAGAGTTCACCAGCGGGGTACTGAACTTCATCTCCTGGCCGATGATGTTTCTCTCGGAAGTCTGGTTTTCCCTGGAAGGAGCGCCGAAATGGGTGCGCACGGCATCGGAAATCTTCCCGCTCACCCACCTGATCAGAGCGGTCAGGAAGGTCATGAACGATGGCGCCACCATTGCCGCAGTCCGGCCGGAGATAATCTTTCTCGTTCTTACCACCCTTCTCTTTCTCATCGTCGCCGCTCTGATATTTTCCTGGAATGAATAATGTGTGAGGTGAAGATGCAACGATTCGCGCGCACCCGCCTTTTGCTCGGAGAACAAGGTTTTAGAAAACTCCAGGAATCGTCGGTCACGGTTGTGGGTCTCGGCGCCGTGGGAGGACATGCCGTTGAAGGCCTGGCCAGGTCCGGGATATCCCATCTTCGCCTGGTCGATTTCGATACCTTGCAGCCTTCGAATATCAACCGTCAGATCCTGGCCCTGGACTCGACCATTGGCCGTGCCAAGGTCGAGGTGGCCAAAGAGAGGGTTTTAGATATCAATCCCGCCTGCCAGGTGGAGGCCATGGAAGTGTTTGTCGGCGAGGAGAGTATGGACCGTATTCTGACGCCTGCCCCCAGCCTGCTCATCGACGCAATCGACTCCTTGAACCCGAAGATCCAACTCCTGACGGCAGCCTACCGGCGCCGCATCCCGATCCTCTCGTCCATGGGGGCGGCCCTGCGTCTTGATCCCACCAAGATCCAGCTCGGAGACCTCTTCTCCACCAGGCATTGCCCTCTTGCCAGGCGTCTTCGCAAGCGCCTGAAACAAAACGGGGTGGGGCCGGGAATTGAATGCGTCTATTCCACCGAGAAGGTGGAATTTGACTACCAGCCGCCCGTTCGTGACCGTGTGTCGGAAAATCCCTATTCGGCAAGGGGCCGGGCACGGAGCACCCTGGGCAGTCTGCCGACTCTGACCGGCATCTTCGGCCTCTACCTTGCCAATCGGGCCATTATCCTGCTTGCCGGCAAACAACCTTAAAAAACCATGTCACGTCTCTTTGTTGCCATTGATATCCCCGAACCTCTGCGAATGCTCCTCTATACAATGGGCAGGGGCATTCCCGGTGCCAGGCCTGTGCCCGCAGACCAGATCCATCTGACCCTGCGCTTCATCGGCGAGGTAGACGGAGGAGCGGCAAAGGAAATCAAAGAGGCCCTCACCGAGGTCCAGGCTTCCCCCTTCTCCCTTACCGTAAGAGGCGTCGGTCACTTCCCTCCCCGACGGGCGCCCCGGGTGCTCTGGGCCGGGCTGGACCCCTGTGAAGAACTCGTCGTCCTGCGCAACCGCATCGAGAAACGGATTGTCGACTGCGGCCTTGATCCGGAGTCGAGAAAATTCTCGCCGCACATCACAATCGCCCGCCTTAAGGACAGCCCGATAAAACGGGTCGGGGAGTTTCTGGCCGGGAACTCCCTTTTCTGCTCCGATCCCCTGGCCGTAAACGAATTTATGCTCTATTCGAGCAGACTGCTCAAAAGCGGCGCCGTACATACTGTTGAGCGACGCTATTCCCTGTAACCCGGATTTCTCATGAACGCCCACGCTTTTGCCGCGAACACAACAGAGGATGAAAATTGAGATGATCCCAATATCTGGGAGCTGAGAGGTAGGCACCTTTCGGGTATGGACCTCGGCTTCGAGTGCCCTTGGAGTGTCGGTGTTGATTTAAGATTCTTTTTCTGACCGTTGAATAACCAGCATCGCCAGAAGCACAACCAGAATACCTGGGACAACCGATCCTCGCGGCCAGCCGTGGCCTAAGGCGAGATCGATAACCAGCACAAGTCCCGGATACAGATAGGAATAGGCCATCACCTTGGTGGGGCCGATGTAGGGGACCGAATACTGGGTCAGGAAAAAGGTGATGACCGTTGTAAAAAGAGCCAGGTAGCCGATCCCGGCCCAGACCTTCACAGAAACCGCCGGCCAGTCGATAAAAAAAAGCCGGTAGCCTGAGACCACAAGCAGCCAGATACTCCCGGTAACAAGTATCCAGAAGGTCATGACCACCATGGGTTCTCCCCTGTGCAGGAGTTTAATCAAGGGGGTATAAAGACCCATGGCGAAACAACCGGCCAGAAAAATCAGATCGCCTTTATTCCAGGCCATTGAGAAAAAAAGCTGCCAATCGCCCCGGAAGATGACCCACAGAGCGCCTACCATTCCCAGGACCAGGGCAAAAAGACGCGCCTTTCCCAGACGCTCTCTCACCAACAGGAGGGAGTAGATGCCGGAAATCGACGGGACCAGGGTAAAGATAACGCTGGTGTTTAAAGCGCTTGTGTAGCGAAGAGACAGGAACATGCACCAGAAGAAGACGACCAGGGAGCCGCTGATCACCGCGCAGCGCAAGATAAATGAACGGGAACAGAGGAGCCCGGTTTTCAACCCCACATAGGGCCAGAGAATAAGACTTGCCAAGAGGAATCTGATCAGGGTGAGTGCGGCGGGATCAAGACCTGTGGCTATGGCCTCCCCAACCGTAAAGGATGTCGAGACCAGGATGGCTGCGACGGCCATCAACAGGTGAATAAACGGAATCGAATGGGGTCTGCTCACATTGAAGGCGTTCGAAGAATATCTCGAATGGCGGCCGGAAAATCCCGATCCTTGACGGTATCCACCCTTTTCGCTCGTAAGAAAAATACCACAACTGCTCCTCAGCCGAACCAGGTGGAGAAAAAACTCGACAGGCCATTTCACAGATGCTGGCTATCATCTTCAAACGGCCAAGGTTTGAGAAGGGAAAGTGTCACTCCCCCTCTCTACCAGCTTTACATCACGGCAATATAATAGACAGCGGCAATGAAGATTCCGATAATCACAAGCCCGGCCAGCACGGATCCCAGTTTACGCAGGGCTCCGGATTCTTTCTCCTGCCTGGGCTTTTGGGACACCGTCAGATGTTTTCCACCCTCGACAGCATCATCAATCCCCGGCAGGCATTTTGAACAATAGACCACGCCGTTTAATTCCAATTTGGTCGCCTTTCCGACTATGGTTCCGCAAACGGCGCATCTTTCATCCATGAGGTCCTCCAACTGCGCCTGAAGTTGCTCAACGCTGAGAGGCCCCGTATCTACGTCGGCATAGAAATCATCTTCTGCGGCAGTCCCAACCGGTTCCTCTACCTCCTCTGTTGAAGATTGCTTCATTTCATCGAAGATCTTGGCAAGTTCCTCTTCAAGGTTGGCTTCATCTTGAGCCGTCATCCCCGAGGAGTCTCCGGTTTTGATACTTTGTGCCGATGGCGAAATTGTCGATTCCCTTGTCGGTTCATCTCCGAGAACGACAGATGCTTCGTCCGCAATAGCAGTAAATATTTCCTTGCATTTCGGACATCTCGCTCTTTTGCCGATCAATGAATCCGGTACAGTTCCTCTCACCCCGCAATGGGGACATTGCATTTTCATCGTCAACCTCCCGGCCGGATATTCTACCCCGGTGCCATTTATCCTTTATACGACCTTCGCAACCTCCTTTCCGGACATAATCACCTGATTGATCCTGCCCGAAAAGTTCTTGTACCCATCAATCGGAACACAGAAGGTACAGCAACCCTTTAACTAACATTTACAACATCCAAAAAATTGGATACCATACATATTATTAAAGGGAACATAATCTAAATACAATATTTTTTTCAGTTATTATCATTTATAATTAAGAATGGACATCATCATTATCGCAGCCATGGCCGCCAACCGGGTGATCGGATGCCATAACCGTATCCCCTGGTCCATCCCGGAGGATCTGCGCCAATTTAAAGAAAAAACCCTTGGCCATGCCCTTATCATGGGACGCAAGACCTATGAATCTTTGGGGCGTCCTCTCGGAGGCAGAGAAAATATCGTCATCAGCAGACAGGCAGGTCTCGATCTTCCCGGATGCAGCGTTGTCTCGGATTTGTCCCAGGCCCTTGATCTGTGCAAAGACCGGGATAAGGTCTTTATCATTGGCGGCGGCGAGATTTTCAGGCTGGGACTTTCCAAGGCAAACACCTTGATTCTCTCCCATCTGAAAAAAGAGTATGACGGCGATACCACATTCCCCGATTTTTCCGGTCTGGGTTTCGTTGAGATCAACCGGGAACAGTTCTCCGCTAGAGAACCGTTTACCGTCGTCACCTATCAACGGCGGATGGACGCAGGAAAGCAACAAAACCGACAAAAATGAAAAGGAAACCAAATGACCATCTTTCAACCCGATTGCCTCCCCGTGCTTATCGGCAGTCTGCCCATGGCCGACCACGCCGAAGCCGCCCGCCTCATTTTTGAAGCAACACCTGAAATCCCTCTCTGGCCGCAGCTGCCCGTCTATAAAGAGGAAGGCATGATGCTCCAGTTTCTTCCCGGCTTTCCCGGCAAAACTGAGGACCAGGACAAGGTCTATATTGATACCTCATCCGCGGATTTTGACAGCGCTGTCCTTGCCTTTTATGAAGAATATATGGCTGTTTGCGAGAACGGTTCAGATATTAACAGCTCCCGGTTCACCATGACCACCGACACGGCCAAGGGATTTTTTGCCTTTCTTGATCTTGCCGATCACGCAGAATCGGCTTTCAAGGCCTTAAAAGGTCAGATCACAGGTCCGATCACCTTTGCCACAACCGTCAAGGATGAGGCGGGACGGGCGATTTTCTATAACGACCAGCTCAAAGATATCTCTTTAAAATTACTAGCTTTAAAGGCTGGATGGCAGGTGCGGAAGATGGCTCAAAAATGTGGAACAGTCCTTTTATTTCTCGACGAACCGGGTCTTGCCGGCTTTGGCTCATCTGCCTTCATCACCATCGGAGCCGAAGATATCAAGGCCTGTCTCAACGAGGTCTGTGCGGCCGTGCATGCCGAAAAAGGTCTGGCCGGCGTCCATGTCTGCGCCAACACTGAATGGCCGATTATCTTCGAGGCCGATGTGGATATCATAAGCTGCGACACCTATTCCTATTTTGACAAGTTCCTCCTCTATCCCCAGCACCTGCTTGCCTTTGTCAACCGGGGCGGCATCCTGGCAAACGGCATTATTCCCACCTTCCCGGAATTTATCGACCGGGAAACTACGGATTCGTTGATAATAAGGTGGCAGGAGCAAACCGAAAAACTCCAGGGCCTGGGTCTTGACAGGAAAAAAATCTTTTCCCAGACCCTGATCACCCCCAGCTGTGGAACCGGCTCCATCAGCATGGAGCACACCTTAAAGGTTCTCCAGCTGACCAAAGAGGTATCTGCCGGGATACGGGCGATGAGACCCTAGCCCGGATCATCCGCAATGGCCTCAAAACGCTGGAAAAAAGCAGTGAGGATTCTTCTCTATTGCTGTTTTGCCGCCGTCCTGGCCACGGCCCTGAGCGTGCCGTTTTATTATCAGAGCGATACCCTCTGGTATAAAACAGGAGTTGGCAGGGTAATGCTCCTGGCCGGTCAGATGGCGGGCCTGCTCACCCTTGTCCTGTTGCTTGTACAGATCCTTCTCTCGCTGCGATTGGGTCTTCTGGCGAATCTTTTCGGTACCGCCAATCTGCTGCGCTGGCATCGGATAAACGGAATTATCGTTGCCTGTTCGGCAGCCTGTCATGCCCTTTTCGTCCTGGCCCCTGACGGAATCTTCAATCTGCCCTTTGGAAAACGCTACTGGCCGCAAATGATTGGAGAAGGTCTTTTCCTCATTATCATAACAACGGTCATTTCCTCTCATTTCAGGGCTGCATTGCGGCTTGAGTATAAATTTTGGCGGTCCTTTCACAAGCCTTTGGGATATTTAATCCTTATAGTTGTTCCAATACACGTTCTCTTTGTAAGCGATTCCTTTAGAGGGGGAGTTCCAAGAGAAGTCCTGATCGCCGTTTTCACCGGCCTGGCTCTCTTGATAATCATAGTGAAAACATTCAGGTGGCGCACGAAATCGTAAGACATGACATTCTTTCCAACCGCCGCCGCCTGAACTGATAAGAAATCCGGGGCAGAAGATAAACCATCAATTCAATTTCAAGGATGCTGCCATGAAAAAACACATCGCCATCGTACTATCACTGTTTTTACTGGTCATTTCCGCCCAAAATACCTTCGCGGCCGCCCGTGAGTGGAAAGTGGATCCCGACCACGCCAACATCTATTTCAGTACCCATCATATTTTTGCAACCATTCGAGGCCGTTTCCACGAATTTACCGCCCAGGTGAATTTTGACCCCAAGGACTTGAAAGACAGCCACTTCGCCTTTCGGATCAAGGTGGACTCGGTCGATACCGGAGTCAGCAACCGGGACCGCGACCTGGTGTCGGCACACTTCTTTGACGCAGACAAATACCCGTTTATCACCTTTGAGTCGACGTCGGTCACCGATGCCGGCGGCGGAGTCTATAATCTGGCTGGAAAACTCACCATAAAAGGTAAAGTGCACGATCTGACGCTTCCGCTCACCCTCGAAGGCATCAAAGACCATCCGGCCGCGCATGGCAAGCAGGTCATAGGCTTTACCGGCGGCGTAACCCTTGATCGCCTGGCCCTGGGCGTCGGCGACGGCAGGTTGTATAAACTTGGAGTAGTCGGAAAAGAGGTGAAAGTTCTTGTCAGCTTCGAGGCTCTGAGTAATAAATAAAACCAGTGGAAGCCTCCCTCAAAAATTGAGCAGCAGATACACACAAAAGACCGAACCGACCAGGAGCTGGACCAGCCTGTAGTGCGTAGTAGTTCCAGTCTCCTGGTTTCCCTTTTGCCCAAAGAGCCGGACGGCATAGAGACTGCCGAAACCGCCCAACAGAATCACCACCAGCGAAAGGATCTCAATGGTGTGAGGCGAGACAAAAAAACAATACCGCTCCAGATCGAAGCCGAATTGGCTTCCGAAAACCGCAGGGAATCGGCCTGCCTCCGTCAGTAGGTATTTCAGACGGTACACGAGCTCACCGCTGAAGGCCAGTGGAATCAGGATCGGGATCATGGGTGAGCCGACGGCACCACCTCCGTGCATTTTTTCAATCAAGCCATCGCCAATCTTTATAATTGCCAAAAAGAGCACATAGCAGAGCCCGAGAAGCAGGACAAAGGAGATCTCCTTTGAAGCCCAAAAGCCCTTTTCCGCCCCCAGGTACCATGAACTTTCCCTGACGTATCGCGCCCACTGGGAGCCGGCGAAAAAAGGAATGATGAAGGAGTAGGTAAGGTCATGGCTCTTGCCGGAAACAAGCTCGACAAAGGGGTTGCGCAGGAGAAGCCTTGGCGACTCATTCTGGCAGAGCAAAACACACCGGCCGCAGAGCAGACAGTCGAGGTTGTTTTTGATATTATGGGCACCCAGGTAAATCGGACAGCCATGCAGGTCCTCCCGGCCTCTTTTGCAGGCAAACTTCCCGCAGGTTCGGCAGGTATCGAGATCAGCCCGCAATTCCACCATGGACATGGTGGCGCCGGCCCCGATGATCTTTCCCAGCGGACAGACATACCGGCACCAGGCCTGCCCTTTATACAGAACGCCCATCAACGTGGCCCCGAACAGGATAGACAGAAGCAGAAAGGCGGTGCCCATGGGCCAGTGCTTCATGTCGGTGACGGTCTCGGCCCAGATGATGCAGGCAAAGAGGAAGAGGGAGAGATCGACAAAATACTTGCGCAGGGCATGGGGCGGATCGAGATTGAAGCTGAGGCCGAAACGCTGCAAAAGCCTGCCCACCCCCAAAAAAGGGCAGATGCCGCACCAGAATTTTCCCACGAAAAACCAGCTCAAAACCACGCTCGACCACCAGATCCCCCAGGCCAGAAAAAGTGAGATATTGCGATTGGGGTCCTGCGGCCCGAAAAGACCAAGCAGGATCAGGCAGGTAAAGGTGATGTCCCCGAAGGTTCTGATTATGGCTAAGTTCCTGCGTTTCCGGAAAAATTTTCTGATAACCGGGAAAGCGGCAAAGAGATCGAGCCTCGCCTCCGGATCATAGATAAACAGGATGCGGAGCAGGTCTTTGACTCTTTGCATAATTCAAGAAAAAGAAACGGTATTGAGCGGCAAGGCCGTTACAGAAGAGCCCAAGGGCATGGGTATCAATGCCCGCTGCCTTGCCTGTTATCCGATATAGGAAAGAACAGCATGCTCAATCTCTCGTAATCGGAAAGAGGCGACTTCACTCATTCCCATCTTCTCGTGGGCGCGAAGGGATGCAGCATTGTCGCAACGGATGAAAAGGATGCCTTCGCGCCCCGGCAACAGACGCCTGAGTTCTGCAAACATGGCCTGCGCGATTCCCTTGCCGCGCTCAGCTTCATCTACACAGATGGGACCGTACACATAGGCATTTTCTGTTCCGGGATAGGCAGAAAGCATGGCGCTAATAACAGGGATATCGGCATTCATCTTCCGATTGCAGGTCATGAGAAAGCCGACAACTCGGCCGTGGCGCCTGGCTACGATAAGCGGCATGTCGCCCATCATGGCCATGATCCGCTCCCGAGGCAGTTTGGCAGACAACCGACCGCCCTTTTCAACATGATTGGCAGACTGCAGAGCAAGGATGCCTTCGAGATCAGCCGCGTCCGCTTTCCCAATTTCCACTTTTGCTTTTTGTGTCACAGCCCTTTCCTTTCCGGATTCTTTTGGAAATTATTATCATAAGCAAAAGAACGCATAAGTCAATGTGTATGACGCACGCTTATTGCGGGATGTATTTGAGCGCCTCTTTGCAGGTAAAGGGTTTCATCCGGGCGCCGTAGGTCTGTACAAAGGTACTCACCCGGCCGGGATTGTGCTTGGAAAGCTCACGCAACCACCAGCCGATGGCCTTTTGGATGAACTTGTGGTCTTCGTCTCTTCGAATGCCTCAGCCTTCGAGTGCAAAATTTCAATTTTGAAGATGGAATCCTGACGGTACACGGCAAAGGAGACAAGGATCGAACTGTTCCTCTTCCTCAACGGCTCATCCCAAACTAAACAACCACCGACTAGAAGTCGGTGGGTTTAAGATCGCGGACTGAAAGTCCAGCAATACCGGCCAAATGGCCGGTTTATTCGATATCAAATCTATCGTTGGGATCTTTTTCAAAGTGATGAGATAAGTACTCCTGAATCATCTCTTTTGTGAGTTCTCCGGATGTTACGCAAAAATAACCCCGAGCCCAAAAATGCCGACCCCAGTATCGCTTCTTGACGTGCGGAAATTCTTCAAAAATCTTACGAGACACTCTTCCTTTTATTCTCCGCATTATTTCTGCAGGAGATATATTCGGTGGAGCGGAGACCAAAATGTGCACATGGTCTTTACTAACAACGCCGCGCAGATTCTGGATCTCAAATCTTTCACAGGTCTGCCTTACAAGCTCACGCACACGCAAGGCGAGGTCTCCTTGGAGCATATGATATCGATATTTCGTGACCCACACAAAGTGATACTCGATCTTAAATTTTGTATGACTTCCATGACGATATTCCATGCCGAAGGAGTATAAAGCAACCGCTAGCAAAATGCTACCCGCCTAAAAGGCGGGGGTTTAAACCATTTGCAGAAACAATTAAAGAAATCAAAAAATAAATGGTTGGCCGGGGAACGACCTAGTCGGTCCAAAAGGTGCCGAGGCGGCATGGTATATCACTCAACATTCTGTATTGGACACAGGGTTTATGAAATCTTGCCTCCCCCTCCTGCAAAATGCGGTTGAAAACAAACAAGCGGAAGGATGGCATTTGGCATTTCTGTTGGACAGAAAGTTGACAATGGATGGAAAACCTCAAAGATATGGTACTCAATTCAAGGATGATGAAAAAGGGCAAGTTGTGCCATTTCCTATTGAAAATCCATCAATAGTTGACGATTTGAGGAAGAAACTTGGTCTTGAATACTTGGCACAAAGAATAAAAATTATGCAAAGGTTTCAAGACGAGACAGTGGAAAATAGGAAAAATGGCTAACAACCCCTTTGAGAGTTATTTTGGTTTCGCTGCGCTCCACCAAAACCCCTCAATTCATCGTCGGACAGTACAATTAATTATCCAGATTAGCAAAGGAATGGAGGGTGTTAATGCCATTTTGGAAACGCTATATAATACCGATCATTTATTTTTCACTTTGTGAAATTTTATATATAGTTATGGAAGCTAGCTCAAACAAAGGTGACAATATAATTTGTGTTATTTCATCGCTGCTTTTGTTGGCTCTCATATGTCCAGCCTATCAAGTATCACACATCAGTGTTAGGGCGACACATTTCACAAGCCTATTTCCAACTACCAAAAAAACCAGATAAACTGATGATTTTCATGTTCTCGCATATGCAATCTGTAAAAGAGATTGACAATTTGCATAAACTCCTGATAACCTTTTTTCATGATTGATCGAAATGTAAGAAAAACAATAGAAGACCTGCTTGAAGGATTTCCCATTGTTACGCTGACAGGACCGCGTCAATCAGGGAAGACTACCCTTGCCAGAGCCGTTTTCAACAATCAACCATATGCTTCCCTGGAAGAACCGGATCTGAGACAAGCCGCCAATGAAGACCCTCGCTCCTTTCTTGCAAGATTTCCCAATGGTGCTGTCCTGGATGAGGTACAGCGGTGTCCGGAAATTTTATCCTACCTTCAAACACTTGTAGATAAAGATGGCCGGATGGGTCTGTTTATCTTGACTGGATCACAGCAGTTCGGTCTTATGACCGGAATAACACAATCCCTTGCTGGACGAACAGCTTTTGTTGAACTCCTCCCTTTTTCTATACAAGAACTTGCCGCTGCCAACATGGTACCGATCGACATCGATGCAATGTTGTTAAGCGGCTGCTATCCACCGATATATGACCGGGGTTTGACGCCTGCAGCTTGGTACAGTGCATATGTAACTGCGTATGTGGAGCGGGATGTAAGGCAAATGTTAAAAATTCAGGATCTTGAAACCTTCCAGCGTTTTGTCAGACTATGCGCAGGTAGAACGGGGCAACTTCTGAACTTATCTTCCCTGTCCGCCGAATGCGGTATCACACACAATACAGCAAAATCTTGGATATCTGTTATGGAGGCCAGCTATATAGTTTTTCTCTTACGCCCCCATCATAGTAATTTTAACAAGCGACTGGTTAAGATGCCCAAGTTGTATTTTTATGATGTTGGGTTGGTTTCATGGCTTCTTGGGATCCGAACAACCGAACAAATGATTACTCATCCTTTACGAGGTAACATTTTTGAGACTTTCATTATTTCGGAGCTAATCAAATCGAAATTGAATCAAGGTGAGAAGCCTGATTTTTCGTTCTGGCGGGATAGCAACGGTAATGAAGTTGATCTTATTATAGAACTAGGAGCACATTTTTTTCCTGTTGAGATCAAGTCGGGCCGAACCCTGACAAATGAATCTTATGCAGGACTGCGAAAATGGTGCTCACTTGCAGGGAAAAAAGCCGGAGCACCTGCGTTGATCTATGCTGGAGATGAATCTTATCAGCACAAGGTGATACATGTAATTGGGTGGAAAGAATGTGGCAATTTATCTGAAAAATACTAACTGGAAATTCCGGGAGCAAAATAAAACATTCCTTTTCAACCAGAAAATGCTCCGATATGATAAATGGGGACAGACCACGAATACGGCTTTCCCCAACAAAATAATTCACCGAGAAAAGCAGAAAAGCATCAGAAAAGCATGGGGGTCACCCAATTTATTATCATGCCGCTGCAGAGGATAATGGAATGGGGGAATATGAGCGTCAGCAACTGTCCGGCAAACCCCATCAGGACACTGCCGCAACATTACATTCTCGCTGATTTGGAGGTGGAGATCCCATGATTTATGAATCACAAATGATCATCATTTTTGGCGGAACGGGAGATTTGACCCGGCGTAAATTGATTCCCTCGCTGTATCATCTACTCAAGAAAAAACAATTGACCGATTGCACACCCATTATCTGCATCGGTCGTCAGAAAATCACCAGGGCCTCATTTCTCAAGAACCTGACGATTGATAAATTTATCGAGGATCCTGAAGATGCTGTGGTGCAAGACCTGTATGGACGCATAGAGTACCTCTGTTTTGATTTACTTACTGGAAGTCGCTCTGAGTTCCATGCTGGAATTGAAGCCATTCGGCAGAAGTACAAATGTGCAGCAAATAGCTTGATCTATCTTGCTTTGCCCACAACCGTTTTTCAAAAGACGGCGGAATTGATTGGGGCATTGCAAGATGAGACATGCTGGCAGAGGGTCGTTTTTGAAAAACCTTTCGGTGAAGATGCTGTTTCTGCAAGAAAGCTAAATGAAAGTATCATGTCTGTGCTGCGTGAGGATCAGATATTTCGGGTTGATCATTATCTCGGCAAGGAACTCGTGCAGAATATCTTGTCCCTCAGATTTACCAATCAAATTTTTGCATCCTCCTGGCATGGGCAGAACATTGATCATGTGCAGATAACAGTCAGTGAGAGCCTCGGAGTTGAGAAACGAGCCGGTTATTATGATCAGAGTGGAGCTGTGAGGGATATGGTACAAAATCATCTCCTCCAGCTTCTTTCATTTGTTGCTATGGAACCACCTCAGACGGGCTCTGCGGATACTTTAAGAGATGCTGCCGCTGCAGTAATATGTCATCTTCGGCCAGTAGAGGCAAAAGATGTGGTGTTGGGACAATATGGTCCCGGTCTTGTCGGCACTTCCAGGGTGGTGGGATATAGGTCAGAGAACGGGGTGGCGGACGAATCGATCACAGAGACATATGCAGCGTTGAGGACCTACATTGATACACCACGATGGCAGGGCGTACCCTTTTACCTGCGCACTGGTAAAAGGTTAAAACACCGGTACGCAGATATTAAGCTGGTTTTTAAACACAAACTATCTCCTGTAGGCACAATGCAAGGCCAGCCCAATGTGATCAACATTCGAATTCAGCCGGATGAAGGTATTGCTCTTGCCTTTAATATTCGTAAACCAGGTGACAGCGGCGATACTGAATCGGTGTCGATGGACTTTTGTCATCGTTGTCACTTTGGTCCCAATACGCCTGAGGCCTATGAATCGATTCTCCGCAATGTCATGCTTGGAGATCATAGTATCTTTCCACGCTGGGACTGGATACAGGCAAGCTGGGATTATATCGATGGCTTACGGAACATAGCAAATCCACCAAGTGCCTACAAGGCTGGTTCCGGGGGACCCGTTGAGGCTGATGATCTTTTGGCACAAGACGGACGAAAATGGCTCGAGAATAATTCGTTTCAACAGATTATACCACTACATCCCAGTTGAAAATTTGAGGAACATTTTTCACATTATCCAAGAGAACAGCGACCCCAAAAGGGAAAATGGCTAGACAAAGCAACACTGGTTTAAGAAATGCAAAATTAGAAGGTGTCCATTTGTATCTTCCCGGGCATGGAGATAATCCACCAATGCTAGAAATATTCACATATGAAGAAATGCATCATAAGTCACATATTATGGCCGACCACACCGGCATTACTCATATAGCATTTGAGGTTGAAGATGTTAACACTACCTTCAAAAAAGCAATGGAAAACGGAGCAATTAAATTAGGAGAAACTGTAGAAAAAGAAGTCGAGAACGTGGGAATTTTGCAATTTGTATATTTTCGCGATCCTGAGGGGAATATTGTAGAAATTCAGTCTTGGAAATAGAAGGTCATGAGGTTCGCATCTTAATCATTAATTATTCATGTTAAAAAGTTAATAATTAAGGCGACCTGCCTCTGTTGTTCTTGTCGTGTTCAGATACATTGCAGATGAACGGAAATAGAATGCGAACAAAAACCTGAAATAAGGTTAGGTCAACGTTGGCGAAGGAGCACAAATGAAAATCGATTCACATATCGTCTTCCTCGGAACGAGCGATTTGTCCGCAACGGCGCACTTCTATGAGGAGACGCTTGGACTGTCTCTGGCGCTTGACCAGGGGAAATGCAGGATCTACAGAGTTGCCCGCGAGGCCTTCATCGGCTTCTGCCAACAGGAGGAACCGCCTTCGGTCGAAGGGGTAATCATTACAATAGTGACTCAGCAGGTGGACGAATACTGCGATCTACTGCGCGCACGCGGCGTGCTGTTTGAGAAGGAACCAGCAGCCAATCCGAACTACAAGATCTACCACTGCTTTCTGCGGGATCCGAACGGTTACCTGGTGGAGATCCAGAGATTCGACGATCCTCGGTGGGCAAAACGACCTGTATGACATAAGGGTCGCTCTGGATGAATGTAGCTCTGATGGTGTCGCTGGATGGGGTCGCCCATACAAACTGATTGGCAGTTAATGAAGTATTTAATTTTCTTCATGATATCTTTCATAGGAGTATGTTGTTTCACTAATCCTTCTTTTTGTAAAGAAGAGATACCTTTTCTTACAGAACCTTGCTATATTGATAATAATTACGTTTTATTATACAAAATTATAAACTGGTGGAATGACGCTCCGCCAGTTGAAGCAACACCAGTCTTTGTGGAAACACACTAAAATGTGTAAGTGGTTATCATACAAGGATTGAGTTCAGCAAAGATAACCATGTTCTACAGTTCATTAATTTATATAATTCCCTTGATTTACTGTCAATTTTTAAAGAATGTGAAAATTGTTTTGGTCCATCCTATTTCAAATGTACTTGGTTGAATAAGAAATATTTAAAAAAAACAGATCCATCGTCTGTCCAAATAATTGAGAAAGATATAAACACTATTTATTTCGGCAATATAACTGAGGATCAAGCAGAACTATTTTTTGTTCTGAAAGGGAAAATCAGATTTGTTGTAGAGGGAAGAATAGGTGGTTTGTTGTTAAATGATGGGAAAATAGCCCTCCATCATGCCGGCAGCTTTCTAATGAAGTGTCCACACTCCAAATCAATTGAACCGAATGAATCGCCAATATCCTTGTCCATTATTAATATTCAAAATGGAGAAACCATTGCACGTTATACTGCTATTTTCAGAAAATGAAGATAAGAGATTCTATGCGAACTCTGTACGAAGTAATCCGGAATAATTTTGACGAGTATAAGATGGACAGATGACGACTAAAGATTTTTTACAGTTAAAGAGTATAAAAATACTGATTTATGTCTACTGAACAACCACTATTACCTTGCTGTGAATGTGCTGAAAAGAAATCGTCGTGTTGTGTGAATATGGAGGTCTATTTAACACCAGGCGATGTGATGCGCATCCATAACGTTACTAAAGCAGATGATTTTTTGGTATTTAAGCCACCGGGTATTAAATATGCTGAGGCTGGGAAGGAGTGGTTTAAACGTATCTCCCGCCCAGACGGATGCCGCAGAGTCCTCCGTTCTATGGATGACGGAGCATGTTTTTTTCTGACTCAGTCCGGGTGTCGGCTTTCACTTGAACAACGCCCCTTGCTCTGTCGAATTTTTCCAATTGAATTCGATGAGCAAAACCTGCTGGATATCGCCAACGAATGCCCTCTCTCATTAATGAAAGACCCAAATTTATCGCTCATAAAAATGGGCATGACTTTCGAGAAATTAATTGACTGGCACGCACAACTTTATGAAGAGATAAATCAAGAGAAATTTTAAGCATAACGCAGAGTTTGGGCGAAACGGCCATTTTGCAACAGGCTCGATATACAGGGCATTAGAATTACTTGTGGACCACGAGAAATACAAAATGATTCGATTACTTTGTTTTGCCGTTGTTTCTGTTTATTTTACTTACATTTCCAGAAAGATACTATCCCGCCCTCGTGCACATGGCTTCTATCGATTTTTTGCATGGGAGTTCATCTTGGCTCTTGTCCTGCTTAATGCACCGTATTGGATGAGAAACCCATTCTCCTCCTTTTATCAGATCCTTTCAGGGTTGTTCCTGCTAACTTCCATCTTTCTGGCGGTTCATGGTTTTTACCTGCTTAAGGTTGTCGGAAAACCAAATCAGAATCGATCGGAAGTCGAGTTGTTTGTATTTGAAAAAACTTCTCACTTGGTTACAACCGGAGCGTACAGATACATCCGCCATCCTCTCATTTCTTCACTTCTGTTTCTCGCATGGGGTGCTTTTTTTAAACATCCAATATTTTTCGGTCTGTTTTTGGTCCTTGCTGCTTCATTTTTTCTGGCAATAACTGCAAAGAAGGAAGAGTCCGAGTGTCTCCAATTTTTTGGTGATGCGTATCAAAAATATATGCTGGGAACCAAAAAGTTTATTCCATTTATATTTTAAGGAAAAGAACCCGAAAACTGGAGCAGCCACAAACGTTGCCAGAAAGATACCGAGAATCTCTTCAATGATAAAGATGTAAAGAGATTTAGAAGTATATCGAGAAAGGCACGAATCAAATTAGAAATGCTCAATGCAACCGTATCGTTAGATGGCTTGAAGGTGCCGCCTGGTAATCGTTTGGAAGCATTAAAGGGTGATAGAAAAGGGCAGTACAGCATACGAATAGACTCTCAATGGCGTATTTGTTTCAAATGGGAAGATGGGAACACATATGACGTTGAAATTGTAGATTATCATTGAGGTGAATATCATGGCTAAAAAACTACCTCCAATAACACCAGGCGACATTCTTCTGGAAGAATTTCTTAAGCCGATGGAAATCTCTCAAGCTCAATTGGCCAGAGATATACATGTGCCGCCAAATAGAATAAACCAAATAATTAATGGTAAACGTGAAATAACTGCCGACACCGCACTACGGTTAGGCAAGTATTTCAGCATTGAACCTGAATTTTGGTTAAATCTCCAAATGAGGTTTAATATGAAATTGGCACAGGAAAAGGCAGGAAAGGAAATAGAAAAGAATGTTAAGAAATACATTTCTCCCACTAATGATATAAGCCCAAATCCTGCCTAGAAAATATAAATATTCTCCAACGCGACCGTTAGTGGTCAAAAGATAAAATGATGAGAAAATTAGCATTAATAGCGAATATTCTTGCATTAATAACAATAGGTTCACCAATATTATTCATCGGTTTTATTCTTTTTAAACATAAGATGCTGCTTCGGTAGGTATAATTGGCGGAGCCGATGGACCTACGACAATTTTCTATTCATTTTCATTCGACCCTTTTAGAATAATTTCTTAGATTCTACTAATCACACTGCTATGTCTAAACATATATGTGATTAAAAAAAATAAGTCAGGTGATGCGTGGCTTTAGAATACAAACATAAGGATTGAAAAATGACATTTTGGGATTTAAACACAATTCAGCTAGAAGAATTCAAACCAGGTATATTAAGTAAGGCGGAAATCGGTGAAAACTTAATTATGGTCTGTATGGAGATTGAAGCAGACAAAGAAGATACGGGTCATAAACATAAGTTTGATCAATGCGGTTTAATCTTAAACGGTAAAATAGAGATGTATATAGGTGAAAAGAGCAAATTGCTTTATCCTAATGAGTCTTATTTTATTCCGGCTGGTGTGAAACATGGTTGGAAAACGTTTGAGAAATCTGTAACACTCATAGATGTGTCATTAAAAGAGCCCAAATGATGTGAGGGATAATGGGACGCTGGTGAAAAAGATACTTATTGGAGCATCTTGCTCTTAAACCGCGGCTCAGACCAACAGCATTTTATCAATCATCCCGCTCTTTTTTCCGGACATTGGACCTGTTATTTGATTCCGGGAAATGAGAGGTGATTTCGGTGTCGGGAGGATGAGTGGGACGTACATAAGATCATAACTTCCTTCACTATTTTCTTAAAGAAATGTCAGTCCTTATAAACAGATACAGAATTCCAACAACAAAATCCTACCCGACATAAACCGATGATTTTCACCGTTATGCACCAAAAAAATGAGAAAACCATTTATACCAAGAGATAAGCCAAAATCATGGGTTGTAGCAATGCTTGCCGGAATTATGAATTTGTTGGTTGCTGGCCCAATAATGGTTTTTGGAGCTTACTTTCATCTTCAATTTATAAAATCAGCTGGCATTATAATGTTTGTTGGTGGTTGCCTTATATTCATAATAATGACTGCACAATTTCAGATAAATAATCTAAATGGCAGTTACAAATACATAAAAGAAGCTGACTGGAAAGATCAACTTTGGTAAAAAATATATTGTGAACCCGCGGCTCAGTCCAACAGCATTTTATCAATCATCCCGCTTTTTTTTCCGGACATTGGATCTGTTATTTGATTTCGGAAAATGAGAGGTGATTGCGGTGTCGTCTGGGCGGGACAAATGATAAAACGCTCTTAGTTCTACATAAGAAAATGCCTATCGACTTCCGCCGCCAATATCGCGAGGACACTTCTCAATCCCAAGTGGCCTACACCGCAGCCGATGAAGCCGGTAGACGAATTGCCGACATTCACAGAACGTCTAGGAAGAAGATTTCCCGCCAACGAGGAGGCGAGTTATGGCAGGTGTTCTTTAAAGATCTATGGGATCAGCGGGCGTCAATTCCCAACACGAGGGAGCCATTCGAAGAATGGATGCAAACGAAGATCCGAGAGCTTTCCCAAATATTGGGAAGCGAAGATGAGCTTAAGATCGGATTGGCTCAGAAGTTCGTGAATCTGTTTTTCAAGGACCTATGGGCGTTCAGAGAGGTTCCCGATGCCACCTCAGAGCTCTTTCATATTCCTCTTGATGCAATCGTTCTGTCCTGCTTCACCGATTACTCCGGGACCTGGAAAAGTTGGACCAAGGTAGTTGCCGTTGACGATAAGCGGTTTGACTGCCGCTACCGTGACTACATGGACATACAGATCGCACACCGGCTTTACGCGGTTGATTTTGGCTTCCTTAAGCCTCTTGAGCTGGAGCAACTCTTCTGGCATAAAATAATCGTCTCAAAACAACGGGTCTACACATTTGACAGAAAATGATTTTCAACTAATTTCCCTAAAACCGCCCTTCACCCCGAGAACGGGTGAAGGCAATGTTGGGTGGAATCAGGAAATCACTTGAATAAAAAGGATAGGCTTTGGTGGCCCTTAATGATATTTGGAGGTCTTCTCGTCTTACTCTTTGCGGTCTCTGAGTTTATTGCCCGTATCAATACTGACATAGACGGAGTCGTGATGAGTTCGGTATTGAAGTGCGTAGAACCGGCCCATTACAGATGTGTAAGAACCTATACATTGATATCATTAACATCGGGGGCTCTTTTTACATACGCTGCCGGGCCTAATGATGAATCATTACCGCAATCGATTCCAAACGGAGCACACATAATCAAGAAAAAGGGGAAGCTGTCCTATACCATTAATGGCCGCACGAGTCTTGGCTTTCCACTATGGTTCTACTCAGGATTAATTACCGTTGGGGGTTGGTGCTTTTTGGGTGGCATTATTGCTGGATGTCGATGGTTCTCCTCATTCTGTAAAGGTCTCGACGATCAGGAAGAAGATACGACAGGTTTGAGCAGTTAACAAAGCAGCAGTGAAATCAACTATACATTCAGTTACCATGTGTTTACCAAATTTCCAATATTCGCGAAAGTCAGTGGAAGCCCTTGCTGCCCCTGACAGCAATGTTGGCGGTAACCAAACTTGACATGCGGTCCGAATATGGTATTATATAAAGATCGGAGGTAGAAAAAATGAATATTACAAGTGACATAAAGCCAGTTACATACTTGAAATCCAGGGCTGCTGACCTCTTGAATCAAATAAATGAAACACATCGACCTGTAATAATTACACAGAATGGCGAACCAAGAGCAGTGCTTCAAGATCCTAAAAGTTACGAGGACATGCGTAATGCAATTGGAATCTTAAAACTGATTTCGCTAGGTGAGGCTGATATAAAAAATGGAAAGGTGAAAAGCCAGGAGGAAGTATTTAAAAACATTGAAGCTTCATTGAATAAAAGGCTGTAATGAGCGGAGATTATCAAATAGTATGGGCTGAAATCGCAGAGAGCGATTTGAAAGAGATTATTGAATATATTTCTAACGATAGCTCAGATAAGGCGCTGCCAATACTTGACAAATTAAAACAATGTGCTTCGAGCCTTTATGCCTTTCCTGAACGTGGCCGTGTAGTACCCGAATTGCAAGATCAAGGAATATATATCTATCGAGAACTTATAGTCCCACCGTGGCGCATTGTTTACAGAATTTCCGCTAAGGAAATCTACGTGTTATCAGTGTTGGATTCACGACGAAATGTTGAAGATATTCTTCTGGAACGGTTAACCAATAAATGATATCAGCCACCAATCGGGTAGCCGAGGGAATCTCTCCCCCAGCCCCCACAACACCTAGCCCGGATTTCTCATGAACACTGTGTCAATTTGGAGGAAGCGTAAAAGATCCAATATGTTTTAAGAAAACCTATGCAGCTCCAAATTTACACAGTGTTCGCCAAAGGTCAGTCCATGCGGCGCCATCTTCTTCAGTTTTTGGCAGTGAACATAGATTACTATAGTCCCCTGCCAAAAACTTCGAACCTGACACCGCCTGAACTGATGAGAAATGCGGGCTAGACATGTGGGCCCGCACCACAGAATCAACAGGTCTACATATTTGGCAGAAAATGATTTTCAACCAATTTTCCTAACGACGCCTTTTACCAGGTAAACGGGTGAAGGCAAGGTTGGGCCTCATACGATAATCGTTGAAATATAGGTAAAATATCAACAAATATGATTCAATAACTTCCGCTTCAGACATGGGCGTTGCGCTTATATCTTCTTAATATTCGGGTGATCAAATGTACGAAAATACTACCGTTCCTAAACGATTATTCGGTAATACCGGTTTAAAAGTATCTAAACTTTGCCTTGGCGGAGGTTCTTTTTCAGCCACGGGCAGTCAGGCTTTAATTGATAAGGCCCTGAAACATGGCGTGGACTTGTGGGAAATAGTGTCCTTCACAGGAAAAACATATGGCGATTATTTCAGGAAACATCCCGGAATAAGGGAGAAAGTCTTTTTATCTGGAAAGGTATACTCAACAGATCCAGATATTATGCAAAAGCAACTGGACAAAATTCTCAATGAAAACGGAACCTCCTTTATAGACTTTTTGGCCGTACATGCCATAGATAATATAAAAGTACTTACCAACGATGTGAAAAAATGGGCCGATAAAGTCAAAAAACAAAAAAAGATTAAATATTTTGGGTTTTGTACGCACAGGAATATGGATAAATGTCTGAGTGACGGAGCTGAACTCGGCTGGATAGACGGTGTGCAAACTGCTTATAATTTCCGATTGCAAAAAATTAACAGCATGGAAGATGCATTACACAAATGCCACGAAAAAGGCATCGGAATATTTGCAATTAAATCCATGGGTTTAACTGTTAATTATAAAAACGGATCGGAAAAGCTCCCATTTGAAGACAGATTAAACTATCTGCTCTCTCTTAGTAATATCTCTTTTGAACAGGCAAAACTGAAAACGATCTGGAAGAATCCATATGTGACATCAGTATGTTCTCTTATGCCAAATCAGAGAGTCTTGCAGGCAAATGTATCGGCTGCGATTGACGAATCTCTTCTTGATACGGAACTAAATGACATTCTGTCCGAATATGTTGATATTACCGGAAAATACTACTGCAGGCGCTGTGGTCTATGCGAGACAAAAGATTTAAATACAATACCTGTATTTGATATCATTGAAATGCTAATGTATTCAAGAGGATATGGAAAGTATGAGTCCATGGCAAAAAAATTTCAACAAATTCCACCAGAAATTCGGGCCGAAATAAATAAGAGCGATTATTCAGGTGCTGAAATAATTTGTCCGCAGAAGATGCCGATAGGTCAACTGATGAAAGAAGCTTATGACCAATTCAGTACGTAAAAACCATTATTATATTATGCCCAACCTTTGTGTTTAGCGAGGGGCAAAAAACTTTGAACTCGAATCGTCGGTCGAGGCGTGCCGTGAACTGGCCGGGTTCGAGGAAAAGGCCATCTATAAGGGGTTCAAACCTGGATCAATCGCAGGCCTTCACGACACTGTGAAGGGCAAAGAGCTGGCCCTGAAGCTTGATATGGGCTCCATGGTCGATGCCGTTTCCGAAGGCCAGACAAAAATATTGTTCGAAGGCGTCGAAGGGCCGGCTCACCTGGTGGTTTCGGCGGTGATCTGAAGCTGACTGTCGGCCAGGATCCGGCCATTGGCTGCCACAGCTACACGACGGCGGAAATCAACCTGTTCGTAACGGAATCGTTCACCTTCAGAGTGGTGACCCCCGGAGGCGATCATCGGGCTCAAGTCGACATAGAGAGACATCGGAACGATCAATCTCGCGCCCGCACCACTTCACGATCAACCAGCCAGAGTAATTCGCCTTCTTGAGGCCTGATGAGGCGGGAGGGCAGCGGCGAGGCTCCGGGAGGTGCAGCCATCAGCCGGGCAAAGACCGGCGCCTTTTCCCCGCCCAGGACCAGAAAGGCGATGGTCTTGCCCTGGTTGAGTAGAGGCGCGGTCATGGTGACCCGCCAGAGCGCCTGCCCCTCCGGCAGGACTTCCGCAACCCAGCGGCCGGTTTCGATCAACACCGGTGTGTGCGGGAAGAGGGAGGCGGTGTGGCCGTCGGGACCGAGACCGAGGAAAATCAGATCGAAACGGGGCGCCCGGTCGCCGAAAAACCGGCGGAGCGTCAGTTCGTACCGCCGAGCCCCTTCGCCGGGGTCGACGGCCCCGTCGATTGGATGGATCTGGTCCTCCGGCACGGGCACGTATTCAAGCAGTGCCTCTCTGGCCATGCGGGCGTTGCTGCGGGAATCGGTTGGGGCCACGCAGCGCTCATCACCCCAGAAGACGTGGCAACGCTCCCAGTCCACCAATTCCCGAAACGGCGGGCCGGCGAGCAGTTCGTAGGCCCGACGGGGGGTGCCTCCGCCAGCCAGCGCCACCGAGAATCGGCCGCTAGCCGCAATTGCCTGCCGCGCCCGGGCGACGAACAGCTCCGCCGCCGCCTGGGCGACCTTTTCGCCGCTGTCATAGATCTGTACGGTTTCCATTAAGTTCTCTGTTGTTCGTCGGTCAATATCGGCGCCATCCAGTGACTGCCGTCACGGGTGACCAGAAAGCCGGCGCTCTCGGGGCCCCAGCTTCCCGGCGCATAATTCGGGAAATCGGCCGCCGGCACGTTCTGCCAGGCCTCCAGGATGGGGGTGATGACCGTCCAGGCGGCCTCGACCTGGTCGGCGCGCATGAACAGGGTGGCATCCCCGCGCATGATATCGAGCAGCAGGGTCTCGTAAGCCTCTGGCGAGGAGGTGCGAAAGGTCTCCCGATAGTTGAATTTCATATCCACCGGCCCGAGAATCATCCGGGTCCCAGGCTGTTTAGCCTGAATACGCATGGTAATGCCCTCCTCGGGCTGGATGCGGATGACCAGACGATTGGGCTGCCAGTTCTCCACCGCAGTGGTGGGAAAGGACTGGTGGGGCGCCGGCCGGAAAATGATTGAGATTTCCGTCACCTTGGCGGCCAGCCGCTTGCCGGTGAGCAGATAGAAGGGGACCCCTTCCCAGCGCCAGTTGTCGACGGAAAGCTTGAGGGCGGCAAAGGTCTCGGTGCTCGAATCCTGGGCCACCTTCTCCTCCTGGCGATAGCCGTCGAGGGTCTGGCCGTAGGCGTACCCCTTGCCGTACTGGCCGCGCACCGCGCAGCCATGCACCTCTTCCGGCCGGATGGGGCGCACGGCCCGCAGCACATCCACCTTCTTGTTGCGGATCTCGTCGGCATCGAACGAAACCGGGGTCTCCATGGCTATCAGACAAAAGAGCTGCAGCATGTGGTTCTGAACCATGTCCCGCAGGGCGCCGGCATGGTCGTAGTAGCCCGCGCGGTGGCCGACTCCGACCGTCTCCGCCACGGTGATCTGCACATGATCGATATAGCGGCGGTCCCAGATCGGTTCGAACAGGGCGTTGCCGAAACGAAAGGCGAGGAGGTTCTGCACCGTCTCCTTGCCAAGGTAGTGATCGATCCGATAAATCTGCGATTCCCGGAAGAGCCCGGTGAGAACCGCGTTGAGCTTCCGGGCCGAGGCCAGATCTCGGCCGAAGGGCTTTTCCACTACCAGCCGGTCGTACTGGTGGTCGCTGCACAGCCCGGCTTCATGCAGCCGCCGGGACAGGGGCTCCACAAGTGACGGCGGGGTGGCGAGATAAAAGACCCGGTCGGCCCGGCCTTCCCATTGCGTGTCCCGCTCTTGCAGCAGGTCGTTTAGACGGGAATCGGTATTCGGATTATCGAAATCGCCCGACAAAAAGGCAAGGCTGGCGCCAAAATCGTTCCACTGATCGTCAGTAGCCTTGCCCCGGCGCGAGAATTGGTCGATTCCCTCACGTAGATGATTACGGAACTGCTCTTCACCGAGGTCGCTCTTGTCGACGCCGATCACCTGAAACCGCTTAGGCAGATTGCCGTCGAGAAAGAGATTGTACAGCGCCGGAATGAGCTTGCGCCGGGTCAAATCGCCGGCGGCGCCGAAGATGACGAATACGACGGGATTGCTTAGAGTATTCTGTTGCATGGCGGCTGTCAATCCTTGTCCCATAAGGTATGAAAGGTTCCCTCCGCATCGATGCGGAGGTAGGTGTGCGAACCGAAATAATCGCGTTGGGCCTGGATGAGATTGGCCGGCAGCACGGCACTGCGCAAGGCGTCGAAATAGGCCAGGGCGGCCATTAGGCCAGGTGCGGGGATGCCTAGTCCGGCGGCGGCCCGGACCACGGCCCGCAGATCGTCGGCACAAACCGTCACCCGGGCGCCGATCTCCGGATCGAGCAGCAGATTGGCACAGTCAGGCCGGCGGCGATAGGCCGCCCGGATGTCCTCGAGAAGTGCCGCCCGGATAATGCAGCCGCCCCGCCAGATGCGGGCGATGGCCTCCAGATCCAGCCCGTAGCCGTACTCGCCGGATGCCCGGTGCAGAAGTGCCATGCCCTGGCTGTAGACCATGAAAAAGGCGGCGAGCAACGCCTTTTCCAGACGGGAAACCGGGTCTTCGAGCGCGGCTTGTGCCTGCGGTTCCGGCCCCTGCAATAGCTGGGCGGCCCGTCGGCGCTCCTTGCCGAAGGTTGAGAGATCCCGCATCATCACGGCCGTGTCGATGCCCGGCACCGGCACCTGCAGGGCCATGGCCTCCCGGGATGTCCACATGCCGGTCCCCTTCTGGGCGGCCTCGTCGAGAATCCGATCCACCAGGTACCCTTGGTCGTGCTCGTCCCGGCGGGCCAGGATGACGGCGGTGATATCGATCAGATAGCCGGCGAGCGGCCCTGCGCCAAAGCCTTCGAAGATGGATTGCAGGCGGGGAATGTCGAAGCCGAAGCCCCGCCGCAGCAGGTCGTAGGCCTCGGCGATCAACTCCATCAGGCCGTATTCTATACCATTATGGACCATCTTGACGAAATGGCCGGCGGAGCCGGGACCGAGCCAGGTAACGCAGGGCTTGTCGCCCACCCGGGCCGCGGCGGCCTCGAAAATCGGCCGCACCTGCTCGTAGGCCGCCGGCTCGCCGCCGGGCATGATGCTGGGCCCGTGCCGGGCGCCTGCCTCACCACCGGAGATGCCGACCCCGAGAAAGGCGGGCCCGCGTCCCGCCAGCGTGCGGCAGCGCCGATCCGTATCGGAAAAGTGGGAATTGCCGCCGTCAATGATGATGTCCTCCGGCGAGAGGCGCTCTGTAAGTTCGTTCAGGACAGCATCCACCGGATCGCCGGCCGGCACCAGCAGCATGACGATCCGGGGCCGGTCAAGAGCGGCGATCAATTCGCCCAGGCTGCCTGCCGCCAGCACACCGAGTCCTTCCCCTTCGCCGGCTAAGGCGGCCACCTTGTCTTTATCCCGGTCGTAGCCGGCCACGGCAAAACCGTGATCGGCGATATTGAGCAGCAGGTTCCGCCCCATGACCCCAAGGCCGATCATGCCGAAAGCAGCTTTTTCCTGTTTCATGACGATACATTTCCTCCTGGAAGATTGTAGGGTTCGTATTTGTCCTTGTTGGCGACGATTTCTCCGAAAATCGCCGCTGGCTTGCGGCCTGGTTGCCATGAGTTCTATTTTCACCTATGCGCTGCAGCCCTCGAACATGGTCCGGAGGCGGGTCATTGCCGGTCGTCGAGCAGACGATCGCGTTTGGAGGCTGTCTCCGACAGCACCTGGTCATAGGAGGCGATGAATTTTGCAACCCCTTCGCTTTCCAGCCGGTCGGTGATCCGCTGCAGCTCGATTCCCACTTCTCCCAGCCGGTTGGGTAGGGAGTGGGCTTGTTCAATATCCTCACCGATGGTGAACCGCACCTCGCCCTTCTCTTTGAAGGCCATCATCGTTTCCTCCGGCATGGTATTGACGGTGTCTCTTCCTATGAGTTCCTGGACATACTTGATATTGCTGTACTCCGGATTCTTGGTGCCGGTGCTGCCCCAGAGCAGTCGCTGCACCTTGGCCCCTTTGCCCTGCAGGACACGGAAACGCGCACTGCCGAAGAGTTCGGTTAATTTGAGGTAGGCCAGCCTGGCATTGGCCACCGCCGCCTCACCCCGCAGCCCCTTAAGATGTTTTTTGACCTTCTCCGACGATGATGCAGCGGCCTGCTCGTCCAGCAACCGGTCGACCAGCGAATCGACCCGGCTGACGAAAAAGCTGGCCACCGAAAGGATGCGATCCACCTCCTTGCCCTCCTTCAGCCGTTTTTCCAGACCGGCAAGATAGGCCTCGACCACCTCGGCGTAACGATTGACCGAAAAGAGCAGGGTGACGTTGACATTGACTCCGGCGGCGACAAGCTTCTCGATCGCCGCAAGGCCCGGAAGGGTGGCGGGCACCTTGATCATCACGTTATCACGGTTGAGGCTGGAAAAGAGACGGCGAGCCTCTTCGATGGTCCTGTCGGTGTCATAAGCCAGGTCGGGCGCGACCTCGATGCTGACAAAGCCGTCAGCGCCGCCCGAAGACTCATACACCGGACGCAGGAGATCGGCGGCATCGGCCACGTCCTGCAGGCTGAGCGCCATAAACAGGTCCTCTTCCCTGCGCAGCCCCAGATCGAGCAACCGGCCCAGGGCCTCATCATAGCGGTCGCTGGACGACATCGCTTTCTGGAAGATGGTCGGATTGGAGGTGACGCCGCAAAGTCCCTCCCCCTCCACCATCTGGCGGAGCCTGCCGGACTCAATCAGTTCCCTGCTCAGGTTATCGAGCCAAGGGCTCTGGCCCGCTTCTTTCAACTGTATCAATGGATTTGCAGTCATTATAGCCTCCGCTTTAAATTGTAATCAGTAATGCCGATATGACCATCCCGAAAAAAAGGCGGAAGAACCGCGGCGTCCAGGTTTCGAGAAGCGGCCTTTTGACGGAGACCGCAGGCCATCCTGACTGATCAGCCGATAAGACGCTACATCGACCCGGGCAGGAAGCGGGACGCATCCCGGATTCTCGGACCGGCGAAACCGCGATCTCTGATAAAACAAGGCCATATCGACTGTGATGCCCTGAAAAACGTCAAAATCGCCAGGGCCGCCTGCACCACGGCAATCGATAGTCCTCCACGGTCAGCTCCCGGGCTTCACCCGGACTCGTCGCCTTCCACATCAGTCAGGGCAACCGCCGCGGCAATAAGAGACAGATGGGTGAGGCCCTGGGGGAAATTACCGAGCATTTCAAGCGAGTCCGTGTTGTATTCTTCAGAGAAGAGAAGCAGGTCGTTTCCAGCCGTTGTCGCGTGCTCGAAAACCGTGTGCGCCTCCTCGATTCGCCCCTGAAACGCCAGGCATTCAACAAGCCAGAACGAACAGGCGAGAAAGGCGCCTTCCTTTCCCGCCATACCGTCGTTGTCCGCGGCATAGCGTCTCAGAAAGCCGTTTTCGCCCAGTTCGCGCCATACCGAATCGGTTGTGCGTATCATGCGTTCATCCCGATAATCGACGAACCCTATGGTCGGCAGGAGCAGAAGGGACGAATCCATCACCGGGTGGTCAAAGGCCTGAATGAAGGTTCCGCGGTCGGCATCGTAACCCTTTTCCAGAATGGTCCGGCTGATGTCGTCACGCACCGTTTTCCAGAGGTCTACAGGCGCCTTTCGGCCAAGGTCTTCCGCTAGTTTGATCCCGCGGTCGACGGCCGCCCAGCACATCGCCTTGGATTGGACGAAGTGGCGTGGAGGCCCCCGCATCTCCCATATCCCCTGATCGGGACGGCGCCAGAGTCTGACCGCGGAGTTCACCAATTCGGTAACGAATTCCCAATAGTCATCATCCGGCGAGCGTCCCAGTGTATGCCACCGCCAGGCAAGATCGAGCAGTTCACCGTAGACATCCAGCTGCCGTTGCCTTTCGGCCGCATTGCCTATGCGTATGGGACGGGCGCCGCGATACCCTTCGAGATTTTCCAGGGTTACTTCAGTCAACCTGCGTTCGCCGCCGACACCGAAAAGGATCTGAAGTTCTTCGGAACTGCCGGCGGAACTTCGTTCCACGAAGCGGCGGAACCCATCCGCCTCGCTGTGAAATCCCAGGGCTGTCAACGAGCGGACGGTGAAGCAGGAGTCACGAATCCATGTATACCGGTAATCCCAGTTGCGCTCGCCACCCGGAGCCTCCGGAAGAGAGGTCGTCGCGGCTGCGGCGATGGCCCCTGTGGGCGCGTTGGAAAGTGCCTTGAGAACGATGGCGGAGCGCCACAAATATTTAGCATACGGCCCCCGGATTTTTCCCTTTGCCGCCCAGCTGCGCCACCAGGCGATCGTATCGACGAGACTCCGGTCCATTTCCCGGACTTCGGGAACCGGCACCCGTTCTTCGTCGAGGTCTTCCGAATGCCTGGAGAGAATGGAGAGATATCTTTTCTCACCGGCCTCGATGGTGCAGGTGCCCTCCACATTGTGCCGATGTTTCATCATCAGAGGGAGATCTCCGGAAATCATAAGCCCGTTGTTGCCGCCGATGGCGATGAAGAAATCGTTTCCGGATTGTCGAATCCACGGTTTTACGGCACCGTAGTCGAATCGCGGCTCGATATCGAGCCGGAAGGATACCCGGCCTCTGATGCCTTGGATGATACGAAGAATCTGTTGCAGGGGATGATGTTCTCCCCCTTCCTGCATGGGAAAAAAATCAATAAGCCGGGCCGCGCCGCCGTCCTCGGTCGTAAATGTGGTCTCGAGAATCAGAGTCCGGTCGAGATAGCGTCTGGAAATCGTGTACGGCCGGGAAGGGACGATCTGGCAGTATCCCCCTGCCGCCCAGCCGAGGAGCCGGCCGAAGCAGCTGGCGGAATCGATTCGCGGCATGCAGCACCAGTCGATCGATCCCGATTTCGACACAAGCGCCGCGGAATGACAGTCGGCGATGTAGGCGTAATCGGCAAGTGGAGGATACGGGTCGGTTTGCATGGGGCCTTCACTCCTGGGAGCCGGAAAATGATTCTCGAGACAGAGCTGCCGCTCCGACGACGCCTGCAACGCCTCCCAACTCGGCGGTCACGAAACGCAGACTGCTTGTCGCCGCGGCAAGCCCCCGCAGGCGGACACCCTCATCCACGTGAGCAACGATTTCCAGAAGTCCGTCAATGACACCGCCACCCAGGATGAAAAGGCAGGGATTGAAGGCGTTGACCAGAGACACCGCAGCCGCCACAAGAGCCTCCTCCGCCTCGCGGACCAGATTCCGGGCCAGAGCGTCCTTACTGTGATACGCTGCGGCGACTTCCCGTGTGGTGATGGCATCAACGTGACCGCCGGCAAGGTCGAGCAGCACCTTGCCCACCTCGGGATGCGCTGAAACGATCTCCCTGGCTCGCCGGGCGATGGACCTTCCCCCGGCAAAGGCCTCAAGGCAACCGCGATTTCCGCAATGACACATGGGGCCGTGCATCTGGATTGCGATATGGCCTATTTCGCCTGCGGTATTGCTGCAGCCGTTGACAATCCTCCCGCCGCTGACGATACCGCCACCCACACCGGTGCCGATATACATGCAGATGATATCGTCGTGCCCTTTTCCCGCCCCGAATCGCCATTCTCCCCAGGTGATGGCGCGGACATCGTTGGTCACCGCCACCGGCAGGTCGAGCTCGGTTTGCAGATCGGAACGAAGGGGCACATCGTGCCAGTCGAGATTCGGGGCAAAACGGACGTCGCCGTTTTGCGGGTCGATTTGGCCGGCCACCCCGACGCCAGCACCAACCGGCACCGGACGGGAATCGCCGAGCAGTTCCCGGACCATTGCTGCGAACTGCCGTTCGACGGCAGGCGGTCCCCCGTCGTTGTTGGTCGGGCGCTTCAGTCGTTTTTGGATGACGCCTGCCTCATCCACCAGAGCGGCGGCGATTTTTGTTCCTCCCAAATCAACTCCAATGGAAGTCTTCATGGGCATTGTCATCCTCCTTTTAGGCAGCGGCGACAGGACCTGGGTGCGCATCGAAACGGTGGTAACGATTTGGGGCGGTCGAGGTGATGTCTAACCCGGATTTCTCATGAACATTGTGTCTAAGAGCGGTTCTTGTTACCGACCTCTTGATAAAGGTAGGTCCTCCCCTGCCTCCACGTCAAGGTCTGCCGTGCGCTCACGGGCATCGACCGGGCAGGCCGGCCGCTTTGATATGTATAGGGGACGCTGGGGAAGAAGATACTTATTGGAGATATGAATAGGTGCGCCCAAGTTACCGAGAATCCTGAAAAGAAAGAAGGGATCAGGCCTACATATTTGACAGAATCCGATTTCCAGCCAAATTTCTCAACATCAGAGTAATATAAGTCCCGAAATGGCGCTACGTTTATCAAAAGGTCTTGGTCGGTCTCCGGAAAGTTGGTTGGCGTTACAAGACAATTATAACCTTTGGCATTCGAAACAATCGATAAATCTCGACGATATAGAACCTATCGCAATTCAGACATAAGCAAACCTTTTCTAATCGGTTGCATAGACTATAGGGTCGGACCACGCTGACTGTCTGATCTGATAACCTAATATCGATCTCCTGTCCGTGTAACTTGCTGATATTACGAGACCGCGAATTTGGTTTTCGGGTAAAAATGACGATTTTGAGAAAATTCGGGTGCTCCAATGCCAATTCCAGCAAAAATATTCTGCAGCCGAGCCGCAAATGTTTACGTTATAAAAGCTATGGTAGTTTCCATCCTGAAACGAGGGATTTCGGAGTCTTCGCTTACCTCTTCTAAATCTAGACGCGCGAAGAATTTTACCGCAGGCATATAATTGATATCAGAGTCAGAGTTTATGCCCGGAGGGTGTTTATACCCGCAGGGTGCTTACCTCCGAGGATAAAATTTTGAGCGCAACGACGAGTTAGGTGAAAAGCACCGTTTTCGGATGGAAACTAGGGTAGCTCCTTAGTTGCTTAAGTATTTTTTTCTCTACGTTTTGGCTTGACTGAAGAAGGGAGAATAAGAAAATGAAAAAAATTGAGTACCGGGAACGGGCTTTGAAAATCCTTCCCTGGGTATGTGCAAATTGTGGCCGTGAATTTACAGGAAAAAAACTGCGAGAGTTAACAGTACATCACAAAGACCATAACTATAAAAACAATCCGCCGGATGGCAGCAATTGGGAGTTATTGTGCATCTACTGCCACGATAACGAGCACTCTCGTTCACTGGACGCCGAATGGCTGCCCACTCAAGATTCTGACGCAGAGATGGGCGTATCAGCAAAACACACTCCTTTTGCTGACCTTAAGAATCTTATCCGTAAACCCGGCAATCGTTATGGGAAAGACGAAGAAAAATAAGAGAATCGAAATTCTCACAACAACGTCCCCTAAATCCTGCACGGTTTACACAATCCTGAGAAGGTCATCGCTTCCAGACACTGCCCTATGACTGTACTGAAACAAGACAATCATGATTTGCCGGTTTCCCCAAAAAGAGTTTATCGCAGATTGCCGCCTGGTATCTGGAGTCTTGGATTTGTCTCGATGTTTATGGACATTTCATCCGAACTTGTTCACAGCCTTTTGCCAATATTCATGGCCACGGTACTTGGTACATCCATGGTTACAATCGGCATCATAGAAGGCTCTGCCGAGGGAGTTGCGGCAATCGCCAAGGTATTTTCGGGAGCTATAAGCGACTACTGCGGGAAGCGTAAAACCCTTGCCGTGGCCGGTTACACACTGAGTGCCATTACCAAACCGATATTTCCGATGGCCAAAACAATCGGCTGGGTGTTCGGAGCACGATTTGTCGATCGCATCGGCAAAGGCATCCGAGGTGCCCCCCGTGACGCCTTGGTTGCTGATATCGCACCATTACATCTTCGGGGCGCAGCCTACGGTTTACGTCAATCACTGGATTCAGTCGGGGCCTTTATCGGGCCTCTCATGGCTGTCGTATTCATGATTTGGTTTACAAATAACATCAGGGCTGTTTTATGGGTAGCGGTCGTACCGGCCTTTATTGCCGTGTTTATTTTAATCACCGCGGTGCGTGAACCTGACCCTCCTGTCCGTACTGCTGATCCCCAAAAGCGCCTGACCTTGACTGATAGCAAGCGCCTGACCATGCGGTATTGGCTTGTCGTCGTACTTGGTGCTGTCTTTACCCTTGCTCGATTCAGTGAGGCATTTCTGATTTTACGAGCCCAGGATATCGGTCTTGCTCTTGCCTACGTGCCAATAATCATGATTGTGATGAATATCTTTTATTCCATATTTGCGTATCCGGCAGGTGCGGCGGCGGACCGATTTTCAGCCCGCCCCCTTCTGGTATTCGGCCTTGCGATACTTGTCCTTGCCGACATCGTATTAGCGGTGGCTGGGTCACCGTGGATCACATTCGTCGGGGCAGCTTTATGGGGTCTACACATGGCGTTTACCCAAGGTTTATTATCGAAACTGATTGCCGATACCGCGCCAACAGATCTTCGTGGTATTGCTTTTGGTGTGTTTAATTTTGTAAGTGGGTTGGCACTCTTTCTCGCAAGCGTAATTGCAGGATCACTATGGACCGTATTTGGTGCCCCAGCCACATTTTTTGCTGGGGCATCGTTTGCGATTATTGCGGCAATGGGGTTGCTTCTTTACCATCCTAAAACGTGATATTTCAAGATTGGCACGTGGCGAAGCTGCCAAACATGGCAGTCTACTTCTTATCACTATGGGCTCTGGTCACGCTAACTATCTGATCTGATAACGTAATAGCGATCTCCTTTCCGCGTGACTTCCTGATATTACCAGACCGCGATTCTTATTTTGGGGTAAAAATGACGACTTTGAGAAAAGTCGGGTCCTCCAATGTCAATTCCAAAATCAATATGGCCTTCAGATGTCAGGAAATAAAATTCCCCCAGAGATCGGGAAACATTTTGAACCCAAAGCGGACTAAAATATGGTATAAGAGGTCGGGTCTCCGGCAGGGACCATGGAAAATCTCCGGTCTTTGCCACCTGCTGTATGCTTTAGTAATTCGTGCCGGTTCAGAAATTTTGTTCTCAATCGAGGCGCGGCGGAAAATTTACCTGGAGGCATATCCGCGCGATATTCGGAGGATTAAATTTGACAGTGCAACAAAGAGCCAGGGTAAAACAGCCGTTTCCAGACGGACACTAACTCACAGACTACAGCTATCAACGTTATGCTTGGAACCATTGTCAATGCCCTGGCCATTATTACCGGCTCACTTTTCGGTCTGCTGTTCAACCGGGGAATCCCGGACAACTACAAAGAAATCGTCATGAACGGCGTCGGCCTGGCTGTAGTTCTGGTCGGCGTGAAAAGCGCCCTGGTATCCGACAGCCTCATGGTGGTCATCTTTTCAGTAATTATCGGCGCCCTGCTCGGTGAATTTCTGAAAATCGAAACCCATCTGGAAAATCTGGGCAACCGCCTGGAAAAAGTAGTGGCCTCCCGATCGAGCCATACCAGTTCATTTGCCCGGGGCTTCGTAACGGCCAGCCTGGTATTTTGTGTAGGTTCCATGGCGATTGTCGGTTCTCTGGAAAGCGGCCTGACCGGCAGCCATCAGACCCTGTTCGCCAAATCGATTCTGGACGGAGTCACCTCTATCATTTTTGCCTCCGCCATGGGCATCGGCGTAGCCTTTTCCAGTATCTCGGTCTTTCTCTACCAGGGAAGTATCACCATTATGGCCTTTTTTCTCAAGAACTTCCTGGTGCCGGAAACCATCGGCCAGATGACCTCGGTAGGAGGCCTGCTCATCCTGGCGATCGGCCTCAATCTCATGAAAATTACGACAATCAAAGTCGGCAATCTGCTCCCGGGCATCTTCCTACCGCTCCTCTATTTCATGCTCCGCGGGCTGTTTCAGTAGAAACCCAAGAAAAAAAAACAGCAGGTCTTGCGTTAATACAAATCAAGCGGGAAGGTTGCATTCTTATGGCAAGACCATTACGGATAGAATATCCAGGAGCTGTCTATCATCTCACTGCCATGGGGGCGCTGGGGATGTTGTTGACTGGCGTGACAAATAGTGATTGTGGTAGGTATAATTTTATATTGAATTGATCACAAGGAAAGGTATCATGCCCAGACAAGCAGGACTGAGTTCTCCAGGGACTCTGCGCCGTGTTATTGTTCGGGGATAAAGAGGAAGGATAGAGTACAAGACAAAGAAATGACTAAAAGGTGATTTTGTCAGGTTAATCAACGATGTCCCCTAAACCAACCATACAACAAATTTTTCCAACGTCTTTCACCCGGTGAACGCTTGAAGGCAATGTTGACAAATGAAATTAATTGGAGAGTTTAAATGAAAAAAACTTTGGTTTTTAATGTTTTCCTCTGTTTACTATTCATTTATTTTTTCCTGCCAATCTCTTTATATGCCCGTAGCAATGAAAATGTATTATCAAAAGGGCAAAAAATTTATGTGCCTGCTTATTCCCATATTTATAGTGGTGACAGAGAGAGACCTTTTCTTTTGACGGTTACGTTGAGCATCAGAAATATCGATCCCAAACACCAAATAAAAATCACTCAAGTTGATTATTATGAAACACAAGGGAAACTAATAAAAAAATATATCGAAAAGCCGACCGTCCTGGGCCCATTGGAATCTTTGCGATATGTTGTACCGGAAAGTGACAAGAGCGGGGGATCAGGCGCTAATTTTATAGTTGAATGGCGATCCGATAGCTTTGTAAATCCGCCAATAGTTGAAACAGTAATGATAGGGACACAAAATCAGCAAGGGATTTCTTTCACCTCACGGGGTCAAGAAATTTTACCATCTGCGGACTAAATGGGGTCGGTCCAAGCTGCTTGCTTTGCTTGTGCAAGGGGCACGCAAGGGGTCTGAGAATCGTCAACGAAGATTTCATGACCACTCCAAAGCCTTTCTGGGAAGCCGATCCCGACGCATGGCGGATGGTCATCGATACTAATGTGGGCGGCGTCTTCATGGTCACTCGAGCGGTGGCACCTCACATGCTGAAGCGTGGATGCAGGTCGTACTCCGGATGCGCTACGCTCCATCCGGGGTATGTTGTGAAATCTTAAGCTTAGCACATACTATAATGAAAATTATTGATTTAACTCACACAGTGTCAGCCGACATGCCAGTCTATCCCGGCACAGAGCCACCTGTCTTAATTACGGGTTGTTCAATTGAAGAAACCGGTTTTCTAGAGAAAAAAATTACAATGTATTCTCATACAGGAACACATGTAGATGCCCCTGCTCATTTAATTGAAAATCACAAGACACTTGATTTGCTGCCAATAAATCATTTCTATGGGCCGGCTTTAATGTTGGATTTTAAAAATCCGGTTTCCGATGTAATTGACGTCGCTGACTTAGAACCCTATTCCAGCGACCTAAATGAAGTGGAATTTTTACTGATTCATACCGGATGGAGCAAGCACTGGGGTTCGGAGAAATATTATTCTGGCTATAGTGTACTCTCTTTAAAGGCAGCCAATTGGTTGAGTAAGTTTAAGCTAAAAGGGGTTGGATTAGACACCATCTCAGCTGACCAGGCTAATACTCAAGATTATCCAATTCATAAAACTTTTCTTCAAAAAGACATAATTATCATAGAAAATTTGAAAAACCTTCATTCTTTGCCCAGGTCAATTTTTATTTTTTCCTGTTTTCCTATTAAATTTCAAGATGCAGACGGGTCCCCTGTTCGAGCAGTAGCCTATATATAGCTATGTATCGTCTTATACTATTTAACGATATCAATAATAGAATTCATAACAAGCATTCAGCCGGACCAGCTGAAGCTCGCAGGTGAACTTACCAATTAGGCAACAAAAGGAAAACGAACAGAATGGGAGCAGAATGGGGTCCGACCCTATAACCAGGACCGATGGCAAGACCATCGGCACGACAACCAAAGGAAAACTGACTGTCGGCAACGGTTCCGCAATGGTGGAAAATCGGGCAATTAAATAGGAACTGGCGGGAAAGCCAAAGTTGGAAAAGAGGCGGGCCTCGAAACACTCTAAACGGATAACCAAAAGATGCCCTTTGCACCATTTGTCCTGCTACAAACTGAATAACCAGGAAGATAATTCGGTCTGCTCCACCACAACTCTCCCCACTTACCAGGATTGTGGTGCGCTTGCCGTTCGAATCCGCCGGATCTTAAAAAGGAGTTAGTGGAACAATGACAAGAAAACTTCCTGTTTTCGTTTTCCTGGCATCGTTGATCCTTGCATTCCTCAATGGTCTGCAAGGGCAGTGGGCCATGGCGGCAGATGAAACTCCCGCTTACCCGCAATACGATCTGTCCGTCTCCTTTGACCTGATACAAAACCTTATCAGGGGAGAAACGAAAATAACACTGCACGGACCGACCAAGATCTTCCTGGAGGGGTTTCGGATCAAGTATTTGAATTTTAACGGCAAACCCCTGTCTGCCGAAACAAAACAAGGTTGGCTCGTGATAGATCAAAAAGGTCTGTTGGAGATCAAGTACCAAAAAAAGGTCCAATCCGGTTTCGAAGCAGATCCGCTCAGCGAGAGCGCCTTTGGCGGCAGCATGATAAGCGATAAGGGGATTTATCTTACCGGAAGCTGGTATCCGAGGGTAGGCGGACTTGCCGTTTACCGGCTGCAGGCCCTTGTGCCGGCCCCTTTTACAGCCGTCTCCGAGGCCGATGACGTAACCATGCGGCAAACCCGGAACGGCAGGCTCTTTTCCTTCAGCTTTCCTCACCCGGCTCAGGGCATCGATCTGGTGGCGGCCGATTTCGTGCAGACAAAGGCTGATTTTGAGGGCGTAGAAATCTCTACCTATTTTTTCACGCAGGACAAGGACCTGGCCGGGAAATACCTCGATTACGCAAGGAAATACCTGGCACTGAATGATGAGGTGCTCGTCCCCTACCCCTTCAAGAGGTTTTCGATTGTGGAAAATCTCTTTCCAACGGGCCTCTCCATGCCGACCTTCACCCTGATCGGGGCGGGGATTCTCCGCCTTCCCTTTGTCCTCAACGAGTCCCTCGGACATGAGATAACCCACCAGTGGTTCGGAAACTATGTGTATGCCGATTTCGAAAAAGGAAACTGGCTGGAAGGGATCACGAATTATATGGCAGACTTTCGTTATGCCCGTTTGGAAGGGAAGGGACGGTGGTACAGGAAAAAGGCGCTTGTCGATTTCCAGAGCTACGTGCATACCGGAAACGATTTCCCGCTTCGGAGGTTTCTTCAGAGGACAGGACACCCGAGCGAGGCGATCGGATACGGCAAGGGCATGATGTTCTTTACTATGCTCGAAAAAATGGTGGGCAAGGACGTCTTTTATAAATCACTGAAGGCGTTCATTGAGGAGAACCAATGGCAAGACGCCACCTGGAATGACATAAAGAGAGTTTTCGAAAAGGAATCAGGCAGGCATCTGGACTGGTTTTTCGACCAGTGGCTGGACCGTAAAGGGGTGGCGGTCGTGAAGGTGAGCCGGGCGAATTGCCGGGTAGCAAACGGTGTCCCCACCGTCCACGTGGATATTTCACAGACGGGATTGCCTTACAGGCTTCTTTTGCAAGTTCGGATATTCGCGGGCAGCAGGGCGATCAAGTCGGCCGCCGTGTGGGTTGACGGGCCAATGCAAACATTTCAGTGGGAGGTGTCCGAAAAACCCACCAGCATAGTTGTTGACGGGAATTATGAGGTAATGCGCAGGCTTTCTGCTGATGAGTTTCCTCCGGTGATATCGCGGCTACTGGGGAGCAGGAAACGTATCGTTGTCTACCGGGAAGGGCAAGAGAGTACATACACACCGCTGCTGCAGGCTCTGAGACAGAAAGGGTTCGTTCTTAGAAAAGAGAAGGACATCACGGATAAGGAGATCCGAGTCTCCTCGCTTCTTGTGGTCGGCGCGCACAGCCCCCTTTTGAAAAAACTCTTCGGGAAGGTGGAAAGCCCTTCTGCCGGTTTCCTTCTAAAGGTCAGGGACAACCCTCTCAATCCCGAAGAGGTGGTGGCATGGGTCCAGGCCGGTTCCAGAGGTGAGGTCGATCTGGCCACGCCAAAGATATTTCATTACGGTCAATACTCGACAATTACCTTTGCGGCCGGCCAAAACACAGCCAAAAAATTGGCTGAAAGCCAGAATGGGATAATGCGCGGGCTTTAAATATAAGATGAGGGGCAGGCTTTGAAAAACCCGGGCTGAATAGGGGATCAAATCTTCCTTTGGCTCTTATTGCTTTACTCGTAAAAGGTATATGAATCTCCCAACGGCTGCTACCATTGGGTATTGGTTGCAACAAGCCTCAATGACATGCATACCAGGTTGAAAGAATGAGGAGAATATATATAACAAATCTATTTCAGATAAAAAAGTTAGGTTATTTCCCTAATAAGGGGGTAAAAACAATCGATGTGATAGGTCTCGTAAAGAGAAACAATGGGCAAAGAATGGGACGCTGGAACTGAAAACAATATCTTGCAGAGAACAGAATTATGCTTAATCAAATAATAAAAAGGTATTATAAAGGAACGTTAATAAGGGCAACATGGATGATGGTTTGTATTACTAATAATTTAAGACAAGCTTAAGTTTAAAGCCCGTCCCTCAATGTTTGTTTTGCTTATTTTGGAGAAAAATAATGCTCCGAATTCGCCGCATATATGACGATTCCCTTCCCCTGAACAAGGAAACCCTTGTTCAGGTCCAGGAAATTCTTCGAAGCCGGTTTTCGGCGATATCCGATGAAGAGATTTCCCTTTTGGGGGAAAAGCTTCGAAATCCTTTCAAACAACGTTTTCGGGCCATCCTTTTCGTAGCCGAGAGCATCAAGGGAAACGTCCGGGGTTTTGCCATGCTCCTGCATGAGCCGGCTATCAGATTTACCTACCTCGATTGGATCGCCGCCTCCACCAAACGGATGGGGGCCGGCATCGGCAGCGCCCTTTATGACCGCATCCGGGCTGAATCAAACGCCCTGAAGTCGAAGGGACTTTTCATGGAATGCCTGCCTGACAATGAGAAGGACTGCCCATACCCCTCCGAGATTAAGCAGAACCGTGCCAGGCTCCGTTTCTATGAACGTTACGGTGCCCGCCCCATCGTGGGTACCGCCTACGAGTCCCCCGTCACCCCGGATGATACCTGTATGCCGTATCTCGTCTATGACGGCCTTGGCAGCGGCATCCCCCTTCGCAAAGAGTTTACCCGGAAGGTGGTACGGGCCATACTTGAAAGAAAATATGCTGAGTATTGCCCAGCGGATTATGTTGAAAAAGTGGTGACAAGCTTTCGAGATGACCCGGTTCGTCTGCGGGATTTCCGGTACCTCAAACCCCAGGCGGTCTCCGAAGCGGTTCATGGGCGATCCTTCGAGCAGATCGCCCTGGTGATCAACGACAAGCATGAGATCCATCATGTCCAGGAACGCGGATATGTGGAGTCACCTGTACGGGTGAAAAGTATTCTTCAGGCATTGGAACCCAGTGGCTTGTTTTCTATTCTGGAACCCAGGACGTTTCCGGACAAACATATTTTTGCGGTGCATCAGGCGGACTTCGTCTCCTACCTCAAAAAGGCCTGTGCCCAGGTACCGGCTGGAAAATCCCTCTATCCCTATATCTTCCCCATTCGCAACAAAACCCGACCCCCGAAAGAGCCCTCTGTGCTCTCGGGATATTACTGCATCGACACCTTCACCCCTATCAACGCAAACGCCTACCCGGCTGCCCGCCGGGCAGTGGACTGCGCGCTCACCGCCACCGGTGAAATTCTAAGTGGCAAACGTGTCGCCTACGCCCTGATCCGTCCTCCAGGACACCATGCAGAGCGGAGTTCATTCGGGGGTTTCTGCTATCTTAACAACAGCGCCGTTGCTGCTCATTATTTGAGCACCTATGGCAAGGTGGCGATTCTTGACATTGACTATCACCACGGGAACGGAGCCCAGGATATTTTTTATAACCGCAGCGATGTGCTCACCATTTCTATTCATGGCCATCCAAGCTTCGCCTACCCCTATTTCTCCGGCTTCGAGGAGGAGCACGGAGAAGATGACGGGGAAGGATTCAACCTCAATATTCCGCTGCCGGAAATGGTGGACGGCGAGACGTATCGAAAGGCCCTTACAAAAGCCCTTCGAAGAGTTGAGGAATTTCGCCCCCAGTTTCTCGTTGTCGGCCTCGGCCTGGATACGGCAAAACGCGATCCCACCGGCACCTGGATGCTCACGGCCAAAGACTTTGCTGCAAACGGAAAATTGATCGGTCTTCTGGGGCTCCCCACCCTGGTGATCCAGGAGGGCGGCTACCGGACCGTGACGCTCGGAAAAAACGCGTTGCATTTCTTCCGGGGTCTTGCAGAGGGGAGCCAGGCCTGGGCCGACAGCCGGCATACCCGAAATAATCACGTGGAGGGCATCACACTTCGCACCGAGGTCACCGAGGCGGATATTGACAGGGTCCGGCGCCTGGTGGAACTCACCGGCTTTTTCCACTCCTATGAAGTTGACATCGCAGCAGAGCTTGTAGACGAGCGGCTCAAAAAAGGAGATGTAAGCGAATATCACTTCATCATGGCCGATTACTACGGCCGACTGGCCGGCTATGCCTGTTTCGGCCCCATCCCCTGCACCGAATCCAGCTTTGATCTCTACTGGATCGCCGTTCACCCGAACTTCCAGGAAAGGGGGCTGGGCCGTCAAATAATGCAGGAATCAGAAAACCGCATCCGACAGATGGGCGGTACCCGGATTTACGTGGACACCTCTTCCCGGGACCAGTATGCCGCCACGCGGGCCTTCTATGAAAGCTGCGGCTATCACCTGGAAATCATTCAGAAGGATTTCTATGCTGCAGGAGACGGCAGGGCAATTTATTGCAAGGTACTTACTTCAGCATGATTCCCTTGATCCTGTCCGATACCAGGGGAAATAGGGTCAGTCATGACAAATGGGCATTTGATAATTGGTCCTCTCCTTTTCTAAGAAGCGGCAAAAAAAATCAGCAAATTTAGCCGCTGGTAAAAAGCAATTACCTATCATCTTCACCACCACTATCACCATCAACCCCCTTATCACCCAAATCGATGCGAGGGTCAATCACTGCGGCCATGGGTGAGGTATTTTTGATGATGACGAACTCCGAGTTATCCTCTGCCGGCACTACCGTGATAATCTCTCGATGTCTCAGGAGGAATGTGACCACTCCGTAGAGGAAAGCTACCACCGAAAAGTAGGCGAACAGCCCATATCCGCTGTGCATCGAGCTCATGACCGTGGTAGCCAGTACGGGACCGATTGTAGCGCCGATTCCGTAGGAGAGTAGGAGCACGGAACTGACAGGGACGATATCTTCGGGATCGAAGACATCGTGCGCCCGGGCAACCGAGACCGGATAGAGGGTGAATATCATTCCGCCGAAAACGACCATAAGGACAAGGAAGACAGAATATGATTTTTCCGCCGACAGCAGGATGACGATGCTCAAAATGGCAATGGTCAGTCCGAGAAAGGCAAGCACATAGGTCCGATCGAATCTGTCCGAGAGGGTACCTACGGGCCATTGCAGCACCAATCCCCCCATGATCGTCACGGTCATGACAAGCGAGAGTTCCGAGACGGAGAGACCGATTTGGTGACAGAAAACAGGCCCTATGGAATAGAAGGCGCCGTTGAGCATCCCGGAGGAGAGACAGCCGAGCATTCCCGTCGGCGCCCTGCGAAACAGCTCGACAGCATTGAAGTGTTTGAACTTGGGGAGTTGTGGATGAATGGAACGGGTCACGGCAACCGGTATGAGACAAAGTGTCACCATCAATCCCACCAGGTAGAATATTTGCATATTCTGCCGCTCGCCAAGGTTGAGCAACTGCTGACCGAGTCCCATACCCAGATAACACATCACCATATATATCGACAACACCCTCCCCCGGGCGGTCGGTTCCGCGCATTCGTTGAGCCAGCTTTCGATCACCATGTACAGACCAATGATCGATATTCCGCAGAAAAAACGCAACCCCCCCCAGAAAAGTGGAGATATATACATGCCGTGAAGCATGACAAAAGCAGTGGTTAGGGCGGCGAAGGCTGCAAAGGCACGGATATGTCCCACACTTTTGATCAACCGATGACACTGAAAGGCTCCCACGATCATGCCAAGGTAATAGGCCGACATCGTGAACCCAACCATCTGAGCCGATATCCCTTCAAGGGTCAGCCGCAGGGGCAGATAGGTGCCAAGCAGACCGACGCCGGTCATGAGTAGAAAAACAGCTGTGTAAAGAGCTATGAAGGATATCAATGTGGACGCCATCAGTTGTAGCAGATTAAGCTTTTTTGTCTTTTCTCGGCCGGGTGGCATATATCTCCCAGCTTCCATCCATTGTCAACTTGCAAAAACCAACAGGCCGATCAGTTCCAGCAAATCGTCTTTTTACAGCGCGGCACCGGTCAACTCAAGATATTTTTTTGGCACATGCTATCAGAGATAGTGAACTCCATTTAACTCCGACTCAGCATAATTCTACCTTGCCACAAGAAAAGAATGCCTTGATCCCCGACAAGCGGGACATGAAGAAAGTGCTCCGATACGGGCACATCGACAGGAATGTGCACTACCATAAAAGATATTCATAAGGCCACCCTTTTCCAAAAAAAAGGGGATAGAATTATTTTTTCAAATTATACGACAAAGTTTCCAACAGTGCCTTCACCGGGTGAAGGCACCGTTATTATTGCCATTCATTTAACAGCTTGGTCAAAATTCCCAAGCCGCTTCTCCGGTAAAGAAACTGCATCATGTATATACGGCAAAAGATTACTCGTTTCTTTTTTCGGCTGGACAGCAACAATCGATTAACGGCCATCTGATCAATTCCACCGTGCATAACATGCTGTTTACGCAACAGTATTGGTACATAATTTTCGATTTATCATACTTGGCGGCTCAATAGCAAGTTCCGATATGCTTACTTTTTACGGAAGGGAGACATTTATGCAAGCAACGACGGGGAAGCAGGTCCACGAGTTATTCGTTGAGAGGTTTAATGCGCAGGATGCGGATGGCATAATAGAGTTGTGCAAACCGAATGCGGTCATCTTGCCGCCGGAGGCGCCGGAAGTGGTATCCGGTCATGTTGCCATTCGAGAAGTGCTTGATGGAATTCCCGCACTAGGTGGAAAAATGGAGAATGCAATTGTCCGGGTGATCAAGCAGCAGGATATTGCTATATGAGTTTCCATCCGAAAACGGCGTTTTTCACCTAACTCGTCGTTGCGCTCAAAATTTTATCCTCGGAATATCAATTATATGCCTGCGGTAAAATTCTTCGCGCGTCTAGATTTAGAAGAGGTAAGCGAAGACTCCGAAATCCCTCGTTTCGGGATGGAAACTATATTAAAATGAATACAACAAATACCCATAAGTCAAGCCGGACTCACACCTCCCAGTCTGGGTTGTGACCGGCAGGTATGGTCCGACCCTGCCGGTTTAATTCAAATCGCTCAGCTCTGTTTTTCTCAAAACTTGCCGATCCTCAATCAAGGTGTGGGGAATGATGACAACCACATTCAAGCCGGAATACTTCAGGCCGAGATCAGCGACAATCGGATTTTTCCGGGAATGTGAAAAGGCGGATTTCTGGGATGTGATTTTTGTTTCCTTGAGATATTGCAAGATAGCCTTGATATGATTGAGTCCGATGGTAAACAGAGCGTTCTTGTGTTTGATAGCCCCCTTTTTAAACTCGGATTCAATAACGGAGGGAATATTGTTTAAAAGAACAGCCGTCCGTTTTTCCTGCAGGCGATCGATTTGCATTTCCAAAGAGAGATAGGAAGCAATGTCAATGGGATGATTTTCCATCTTTATGATTCTGCTCAAAATCTCATCATAAAGTTTTCTGTTTTCAACCTGTCCGGCCGGCAGATGAAGACGTCGCATCAACAACATTTCGGCGTTGAGGAAATGTGAATTATCCGCTAAAGCCCGTTCCAAAGAGGCATCATCCAAGGTTTGCAAACTGGAGACGGGACGTGTTGGAGTCGAAGGTCCACCGGAGTCGAAAAAGCCTTCGGGTAATAAAAGATCAAGATTCAGGTTTCGATTCAGCCATTCTCCTATCCTATAAACCTCGGTCTGGGTTTTCACGGTATCACTGCCGTTAAGGCGGCTATGGCTTCCCCGATGGCTTATGCCGACTATATAGAGAGTGTTGGGGCTTTTTTCATGAGAGATATAGACGACCTTCCCATAGTGAGACGGCAAGGAAAGAACAGAAATACCGGTATGATGCCACAAGGTTTCACCAGTACCGGCAAATGCCTTTGACAATATGAGATTCAGGAAAATAAACAGGAAAAAGACGCCGAAATTAAAAAGACGTTTGGTCAACCAGGTGGTTGCAAAGATATTTTGACGCGTGAATACGGAGGCTTGCATGCCGGCATATCCCCTAGACGTTTTGTACACGAGAATAGGCCGAAGATGCGTTCGTAATCCAGGCATTCCCGCTGGTATTGAGGCATACTATTTGTGACCGGAAGCCTCAAAAGAGTGGGTATGCCTTTTTAGCAAAATTATACAACAGATTATTTGGTACCAGATACGACATACGCCGTCAAGAAAATTATTTATTCTCAAATAGATAACATTCTCAAAAACGCATGGCCAGGTAACCTACTTGAATATAAACAAAATATTTTGAATCAACCCCTGGATCAGTGAAAATCAGGGTGAAAATGAATAAAAGGCACCAGAGCAGGAGAAGAAATGTTTTTTCTCTACTATTCAATAGATACTCAAATCTCTGCAGACGAATTCAGAGAAATCCTCTTTGGGTAGTATTTTTCAGTAGAGGCGATGGTATTGCCATGCGAATGGGAATGGTTATTATTTCTTCAACAGAAGAGCGCCTATCTAAGTATTGGAGGTATTTGATAAGGTTTCTCTTCTCCAACAAGTATTCATTCACGAATCTATTATTTCCCGATGATTTATTATGGAGGTATACAATGAAACGATTGATTTCAATTCCATTGGCAATGTTGGTTGTAGTGTTGCTGACTGGCCTATCCTTTGCCGCCGATATGAACGCAAAGGGGACAATGTCTACGGAAAAGGTAACCACCTTTTCCGAGAATCAGCTCCATGGACTGGCCGTGGTGAACGAAGACGGCAAGGTCATTGGTGTGATCAAGAACATCAACATGGACCCTAATACCGGCGCGCTTCGTTCAGTAACCTTTAAGCCCGCCGATCAGGCGCATTACGGGCTTGCTCCGGCCTGGGAAAACGCGGGGAATACAAATCACAGAGACATGAACTCTCCTAATAGCTGGCCGGATTCCTCGAACATCGAAATCGGAGGAGGAGGAGCAGCAGGGGGAATGTAGAAAAACGGCAGTAAACCATACCTGTTTTGAAGGAAGATCCCTTTATGAGAATCTTCTCGGAAAGGCGGGTTGAGTATACCGTTCCGGTAGCATTCATTCAACCTGAGGAACATCATCCCGATAAGTGAGTTATTTTCGGTGATGCAAGATGATTCCGAATTCCAGGAACGGGGAATTCTCGTTCCTGGAATTTCAGGGTTGATTCTCTTTGCTTAATTCTTTTTAAATGAAAGCTCCAACACAGTAAACCTAAAGAAGGAGCCTTCAGTGTCGTTGTGGTTGGTTTGATGCGGCCATGCTGCTGTGAACGTCGCTCAGCTGTTCTGTGTGTGACTGCAGGTGATAGACGCCCAGACTTCTTAACATGATTCCCAATGATGGGTTCTCTCTCAGCGGTGATTACTTTAAGCTTGGAAACATGGGCATTCACTCTACTGAAGTAGATGAACCACACGTCTCCTTGGCCGGCAGGCCGACTCGGCTATTGCAATATTCAGGTTAGGCTTCGCTTTCCAATTTTGTGCCGATTCTCAAGACTGAATTTACGAGTGCATCCACTTGAGATCGATCGGCACGCGCCCCAATATAACAAGGACGCAGCGCCAGCTTTCCCCTGACTCGCGTTGTACTCGGCATATATTCATTCTCTCTTATCAATCGCCGATGAAGCCTTTGATTGAAAGCGTCTATATCGTGACTACGAGAAGGAAGATAACGAAAGCAGCAGATAGAAAGTGTCGGTTCACTGAGCACTTCCAGTTTTGGGTGTTCGCCGGCATATGCTGCCAGGTGACGTGCCATCTCATTGTGACGCTTTATCCTTTGCCGAATGCCATCGACACCGATTTCACGGATCAATGCCCATACCACCACCCCTCGGCAAGGCGCACTCAATTCCACACCATAGTCAAAATAGGGAATACCAAAGTCATCTAATGAATGTCCGACACCAGGGGCAGGGCCATTATTCTGTTCGACAGATCCTTCTAAATAATCAGATGGTTCTTGGGTAAACGCACGGTATAACATCTGCCGATCATGAACAAAAGTTGCGGCGATGCCGACTGAAGCGCCTAACCATTTATGAGGATCGACAATCACTGAATCGGCTAATTCTATCCCCTGGTATAAATGGGTAACTTTTTCATCCAGAATTCCCGGCAAGCCATAAGCCCCATCCACATGATACCAAATGGAGTGCTCCTTTGTTATTTCACCAATAGCCTGGAGTGGGTCTATTGCACCAGTATTGGTCGTACCTGCATTTGCGACAACGGCCATTGGCAAAATGCCTGATGCTTCATCCTCTCTAATCGTCTGTTTTAACTTATCAACGCGCATTCGGCCTCTCTTATCGCAGGCGATAAGTTTTATTGCGCGTCGCCCGACTCCCAAAACGCCGCCTGATCGTTGAATTGTATGATGGCATTCTTCACTGGCATAAATACGTACCGCTCGATTGACCCCATCAGCCCCGGCATCTTGGCCAATTGTCTCAAATGCATGTTGTCGTGCACCACCCAGGGCAATTAAATTGGCCACGGAACCACCACTGCTATAAACCCCTTTCATGCTTTTTAATCCAAACATTGATGCCAGCCACTGCAAGGACAATTCCTCCAGAAAGTTAAAGGCGGTGATCATATAGCGCTGCGGTGAGGCAATACTTGCGGCAGTGGATGCGAGCGTGGAAACACTTGTGGCACCGGTTGTAATAAACCCACTGAACCCCGGTTTAGGCACCGGTGAACCGTTGAGTATGATATGATCTACTATTTCTTTGGTAACCTGGTCGATGCCTACACCATGCTGAGGCAATGGAATATTAAGGAAATCTTTCCAGTTATCCTTCGAATGCAATGCGTCCGGATGTTCAAACTTTAAATATTGATCCAATCCAGCTCCGATCTGTGACAATAATTTTTGCAAGCGTCCTGTTTCGGCGTGTTCAGCGGACATACTCCCCCCGATTTCAAATATAGGCCGTTGTGAAAAGCTTTGTTTAAAGAACCTTCCTTCCCCTCGTTCTTATTTAATCAAAAAACCAACCCGCAATAAACCTCATAAACAGGATTGGCGAACCGGGTCCTTCCCGGCTATTCTATTGAAATAATAAATAATATCGCCCATAAAATTGCTTACCTAAAGTCTCTATCGCTCTTTTGGAATGCCGAAAACCAGACCTTGTGTCGAGAGCGAAAAGACAATATCTCCCTGGACACTTCCAAAAAGGAATTTACGCTCAAATTCCCAATAGTCAACAAAGAGGAAGTGAGGCCACCCTTACTTCATAGACTTCCGGCAAATTTTGTTTACTTTATTAATTGTAACAAGCTCCCTATCTAAGAAATAAGATTTTGCAATCCTCGACTCCCATAATTTACCACATAATCGGCATAGGACAATGTGAGGACACCCTATATCAGCAGAAGACACCTGCAAGAGACGATGAGTTTGATTTCAAATCTTTTACCATCGATTCCGGGAGGAAAAGAAGACAAAGCGTGCTAGAAGAGACTTTGGGAAAGGGTCTCTTCCCCCGGCCTCATCATATTACAGAAGGAAATCAATTATGACTATTATGAGATTATGGCATGGAGAAGTTGAAATTGCGAAAGCTGACGAATATGAAAAATTCATGATCGACAGGGCCGCTCCTGATTACGGTTCTGTTGAAGGTCTTATCAAATTATATTTTCAACGTAAAGATGAAGGGGAAAAAGCCCATTTCCTTTTGGTTACTCTTTGGGATTCAATTGATTCGATAAAAAAATTTGCAGGCGATGATCCTGAAATAGCCAAATATTACCCAGAAGATGATGACTTTCTATTGAAAAAAGAGAAGCATGTGTCAATATATAGAGTTTTCTATGAATTGTGACCGAGAATCAAGTTGTTCAAACAGGCAGCGTTATCTTAAAAATTCAAGGAACTCTTCAATATGGAATCACACGTCTTTCTTGCATTTGTTGTAGCAACATCAATAATGATAGCATTACCAGGCCCTAGTGTTATTTTGACAGTTGCTCATAGCATTTCATTTGGGTGGAAGCCTGCAATAGCGACTGTTGCCGGTGAGACAATGGGAATTGCTGTTCAGTTATTGGTTGCAGCCATCGGTCTTGCTTCTTTACTCAATGTTGTTGCAGGGGCGTTTGAATGGGTACGTTGGGCAGGAGCCGCATATCTTGTATATCTCGGCATAAAGCAATGGAGAAGCGCAACTATCCCCATGGATGTTGACGCATCCGAGGTATCAAAAAAGAACCTCTTTGTCCAAGGTCTTGTCGTGACGATCCCTAATCCGAAGAGTCTTATATTCATTGCGGCTTTTCTCCCTCAATTCATTGATATAACTCGTCCTGTCGTACTTCAATTCAGCCTCATTGTACCGACATTTTTGTTGATTACTTTTACTGTAACGTCAATTTGGGCCTTAGCTGCCGGCTCTGCAAGGGGCTTTTTGCGAAGTCAACGAGCAATTAAAACTGTCTCTCGAACATCAGGGGGATTAATGGTCCTGGCAGGAATAGGGTTGGCAGTCGCTCGTCGCAGCAGCTGAGAATACAAAATATTTTGATACTTTGAATCAACAGACAATCGGGTACCCGGGCTCTTTCCAGTAACATTCGGTCTTGGATGTCGTTTTTCTTCCCCCGAAAATGCCGGGAATAAACTCTGGCTCATGCTTCGCAGTCTTGTTGCATTCGCTGACCTGCACTCCGGCTTCCTTCAGACAGGTCCTCACGAGACTGCCCTTGCCTTTGGTTAGCATTTGTGTTTCTGTATTTAACAAAAGACAAGATTCACATACAGGTGACTTGCATTCCCGTAAGATCACGCCCAAGCCGGATGTATACCAGTAAAATCCGCGGACGCAAAAAAATACCGTGCCGCTGGTTTAAAAAAAGGAAAAAATAGATGCCGCCAATCGAAACATTACTCACATTTACATTAGCTGCAGTGATATTAAATTTAACGCCTGGTCCCTCAAATCTTTATGTCATGTCTCGAAGCATAGGTCAGGGTGCTAAAGGGGGAGTTGTCGCTGCTTTTGGGTTGGCATGTGGACTTATGGTTCATGTTATTGCTTCTGCGCTCGGATTGTCTGCAATTTTCCAATATTCACCTCTAGCTTACATTACTATCAAAATGTGTGGTGCACTGTACTTGATCTATCTGGGAATCAATTACTGGAAAAATAAAGACAGGAAACGAAATGCGACCATTGCCTTTAAAGCAAAATCAAACATCAGAATATTCAAGGAAAGTGTATTGGTTGAGGTCACAAACCCAAAAACAGCATTATTCTTTTTAGCTTTTCTACCGCATTTTGTCTCACCAGCTTCCGGTCCGATCGCAATCCAGATTGTTTTGCTTGGAACAATTGTAACTCTTTCAGCAATTCCCTGTGACATAATGGTGGCCATTTCTTGTGATAAAATGGCAAGTTGGTTAACCGAAAATAAAAAGACATTACATTTACAAGAGCGCATGTCAGGTTCTATTCTGATTGGAATGGGAAGTTATATACTAGCTGATGAACTCCTGAATATTAAATAGTTTTCATCCCGAAACGAGATATTTTGTTCTAAATCGAGTCGCGGTGACAGATTTAACCGGAGGCATATACTTAATATCGGAGTCAGAGTTTATGCCCGGAGGGTGCTTATCTCCAACGATTAAATCTGGAAGCGCAACGAAGGGTTAGGGGGAAATAGCCGTTTTCGGATGGAAACTAAATAAGGGGCTTACCATCCAGTCTGTGGACACCCGCGAAAAGGTTCCCCATCAGTTCTTAGGATTTGAGATCATCTCAATCCGTGGAATATGCGGGCCGGCAACCCGCTTCGACTCTTGAACGTCAGGCCGGCTATAATCTCAACAACACCGAGAGCCGATGCCGCCTGAAAGCTTGACAGATATGGCGGCAGTAGGTAGCCTATTCTAACGAGTGGTAACGACTGCTCAGAGATACAAATTCGAGGACAAGGGGATATCCTGTCTTGTCCATCTGATATTCACTCACTCCAAACCTCTCGGTAGATTGGGAGCAGCATAAGGAGAACAAGCTCATGGGCAGCAAGATCGTTTTTACCCTAACCGGCACCGACAAGGTCGGCATTGTCGAGGAAATCACCGGTAATCTGCTTAAACTTGGTGGCAATATAGAAACCAGCCGCATGGCTCGGTTGGGCGGCGAGTTTGCCGTCCTGCTCCTGGTCGACCTGCCGCCCGGTAAGAACGAGGAACTTCAGCAATCTGTGACTGAGTTGACCACTCTGGGCTACAAAGTGACTACCACTCCTACCGACTTCAGTTATGCCCAAAGCCATGCCGGTTGGTTGCCATTCAGGATTGAAGTACATGGAGCCGATCATGAAGGTATTGTCCATCGGATTGCCCACACCCTGGCCCAAAAAGGGATAAATATCGAATCGATGGAGACCGGCAACAGCCGCGCTCCGAACAGCGGCGCCCTGCTGTTCACCATGAAGGCCTTGATCCTCGCCCCGCCAGATCTGGAGGAGATAATCCTTCGCAAAGAACTCGAAGCAGCCGGTCTTGAGCAGCATATCGATATCTTTCTGACACCAACTGACTTTCCGGCTTAGCCCGCGTGGTTGGACTCTTGCAGACCGCCTTTTGTTCAATACTTCCGGATGCGATAGGCATGAAAACACCGGGGTATGGAATCCTCAATGGTCTAACAACAGCAGACGCTCCAGTAAATCGGGTCTGTTTATGAACTCAAGCGTTTGAGGTAGGGGAGATAAGGGACATCCTTTGTCAATACAATAAGTTGATATTTTTGATCTGCAAATTTACCTTCTTTTCCTATAAAGACTGGCCTCCGGAAACCTCGATGCGCTGGCCGTTGATCCACCCGCTTCCGTCCGCCAAAAGCATGGCTACGGCACCACCGATATCATCGGGCAATCCCACACGCCCCAAAGCGGTATTTGCGGCAATGAACTTGTTGATTTCCTTGTCATCCCGTACCCTGCCGCCTCCGAAATCCGTTTCGATGGCTCCGGGAGCCACCACGTTCACGGTTATCCCTCTTGAACCCAATTCCTTTGCCATATAGCGTGTCAATACCTCAATGCCGCCTTTCATGGTGGCATAGGCCGCATAGCCCGGTAGAGTAAAACGAGCCAGACCGGAAGAAATATTGATAATCCGTCCGCCATCTTTTATCAGGGGCAACAGTTTCTGGCTGAGGAAGAATGGTGCTTTTAAGTGAATTTTCATCAAGAGATCAAAATCCGTTTCCGCAACGTTGATGAATTCGCCGGCACTCCCAATGCCTGCGTTATTTATAAGGTAATCAAATGTCGAACAATTCCATGTTTTGTTTAATACCCGGCGAACGCTGTCGACGAAAGAACCAAAACTATCACTTTGCGAGACATCGAGTTTGAGTGCGACGGCATTACGTTTCTTTTCTTTGATGAGTCGTACAACTGATGCAGCTTCATCGTCGCGATTATTATAGGTCAGGATGACGTCACGTCCCTGATCTGCTAAATGCAATGCCATGCTTCTCCCTAGTCCCCGGCTTCCACCTGTAATGAGTGCTATTTTCGTCATGTCGTCTCTCCTGAAGTCGTTGAGGTTCATCGTTGGTTCGAACAAGTTACATTTACAATAATTTGTAAGTTACAAATTGTCAAGTTTGTAGCTTTTGCATTGTCTTTTCTCCATTTCTTCTGTAGAATGGATCCCATGCCAAGAACCGGTTTATCCTCGGACGAAATTAAATCCAAAGCCATCGAAATAACTGTCGAAAAAATGCGTACCGACGGTTTTGACAAGGTACGGCTTGTAGATGTGGCAAAGAGGATCGGGGTGAGCCATGCAGTTTTGTACAATCATTTTTCAAACAAATCAGAACTATTAGATGCTGTTTCCGGAAAATGGCTGACCGAGATTGATGGAAAGTTGGAAAAAATATGCGCAAGCAATAAAAATCCGATTCAGAAAATCAATTCGTGGTTCAGGACCCTTTATCGCCTGAAGGCAGAAAAAATGCGCCATGATCCGGAACTCTACAAATCGTTTGACATGGCCGCAGAGAACAAGAAGCCTGTCATACAGAGGCACCTGCAGACCACTCATCGGCAATTGGTCGATCTGGTAACAGGGGCGATAGACGCAGGCTACATTGGAAAAACCGACCCTGTCAACGCCGCCAGGGTCTTATATGAAGCGATGACGGCCTTCCACCATCCAAAGATCGTTGCTCAATATATTGACGAAGCAAGAGAGACTCTTCTCAAACAGACCTTGGGAGTGGTTCTAAAAGGCTTAAAATAGTCAGTCTTCCTTCGGTTGGGGGTTAAGGGGCTCCTCAGCAAGGGAAGGTTTTTGGACAGTTATAGATGTTTCGGTTCCCGGAATTTGCTTCTTGCTGGATTTTGGTCGAAACAGGCTTTTCAGCCAGAGCCAGAGCCGCTCGAAAATACCTTTTTTACGAAGGCTTTCCAAAATTTCCCGGCGTCGTACCTCAACAGATTGAATCTCCTCCGGGGTGAAGTCTGTTCTGAATACGTTCTCGGCGACTTCAGCTTCGAGTTTCTTGAGCTGATCGCCATTGAAGGTAAGAACTGTTGCTTCAATTTCTTTCCAGCCAAGATTTTTACAGGCACTCAGACGCCGATACCCTGATACCAGGTTTTTATTTTCATCGATAAGAATCGGGTTGATCAATCCGACCTCACCAATGGATGTCTCAAGTGCCTTTAAGTCTCCGATATCTTTTCTTATCCTTGTTTTTTCATCAACTTGTATCGTATCAATGGGAATTTTCATCATATACCCTTTATAGTAATTGTGTCAGGAGATGGGGTTGTTGCAAAAAAGAATGATGCCTCTCAATCCCAAAGTTTTTTTACTCTATCCTCTCACAGGGATGGAGGCAAGCTCTTTCAACTCTTTAGAACAAGCATAAGTGAGGAACGTTGACATGAAAATGACTTGTTTGTTTGCAGAAACGACGATACTATCGTAGTTATTGAAGCAGCACAGCAAAGGAGGACTATCTTGGCAATTGGAGCAAATTTTTCTGTCGGCAGTAAAACAATGAGAATTCCAGATAAAGTTGACCATATCAATTTTGACACATGGTTCATATATCCAAGCGGATAAAAATTCTAGCACATCGATTTCTCTATTATTAATTGTAACACGTACAACTCAACAAAGTAAAATCTTATCATTTCCCATGGCCTATCTTTTTCTCATCCTTTCGACATTGTTCTGGTCAGGTAATTTTGTGATCAGCCGGGGAATGCATGCGGCCATTCCTCCGTTGGCACTGTCCTTCTGGCGCTGGGCCGGCGCTCTCTTGCTGTTTTCTCTGTTCGGGATCAGCCATATCGTGCGCCAACGCAGACTGGTCCGCCGGCATGCACGATATGTCTTCATACAAGGTGTGCTGGGAGTTGCCGGTTTCAATACCTTCATCTATCTTGCCATGCAGAGTACGACCGCGATAAATGCTGTGTTGGTCAATTCCTGCATCCCGGTTCTGATCGCCGTTTCCTCTTGGGTTCTGTACCGGGAGGCGATGACTCCCCGCCAGTGCCTCGGTGTACTCTTGTCCTTGTGCGGTGTGGTGCTGATCATCCTTCGGGGAGATATCTCCTCTCTTCGCGGGGTGGACTTCAACCAAGGCGATCTCCTGGTGCTGGTTGCAGCAGCCGTCTGGGCCTTGTATTCCGCCAACCTGAAAAGATATCCCAGCGACATGCACCCCTTTACCTACCTGATGGGAATTATGATCATCGGTGTAGCCTGCCTGGCGCCGTTTTATTGTATTGAGATTTACAGCGGACGCGGATTTGCGGCAACACCAGCGACTCTATCGACCATCCTCTATGTCGCCCTGTTCGCTTCAGTTCTTGCCTTTATCTTCTGGAACCGGGCAGTTCGCAGTGTGGGAGCCAACAAGGCCGGTCCGTTCATCCATCTGATGCCACTGTTCAGCACTGTTTTGGCAGTGATCTTCCTGGACGAGCAACTGAAAATGTATCATTTTCAGGGAGCTTTCCTTATATTCTGCGGGATAATGCTGACCACGTTCCGGGTCCATCAGAGAAAATGCTTTATGCTTAATGATCCGGATAACGGCACCCTATAAACCGTGGTAATACCGGAACACATTGAGTGTGGATGGGGAGCGACAACAGACAGAAAATAACTCGCTAGTACATACACCGAAGATTATTCTCTGCCTATCACGAAAAATTTTTATACAGAGCCTTCAGGGCAACAGCAGGTACTGAGGGATTAAGGGTTTGCGGCGACCACAAAGGCTGCCGATCGTTTTTGATATGAATTAAAAGAAGCAGTGTAGCCTGGAGGTGGGTCCATCTTTTTTTCTGTTGGCACATTCTAGACGAGGTGCCAAAATCACCAAGAGAGGTCTATCACTTTATGATCTCGAATTTTTTCAAAAAAGAATCTGCAGGCGGAATCGTTTTGATGTTGGCTGCTGTTGTGGCCATAGTGTTTGCCAACTCACCGCTTGATTCCTTCTATCGCCTGCTTTTATCGACGGCGGTTGAAGTCCGGATTGGAGCTTTGGAGATAGCAAAACCGCTTTTGCTTTGGATTAATGACGGACTGATGGCGATATTTTTCTTTCTCGTCGGCCTGGAGCTTAAAAGAGAACTCATAGAGGGTGAATTATCTGACAGAAAAAATATTATCCTTCCGGGAATCGGTGCCATTGGAGGCATGCTTGTCCCCGCTGCAATTTACGTGTTCATTAATTTTCATGATTCCAAATCGTTACAAGGATGGGCAATTCCTTCGGCCACGGACATCGCCTTTGCCTTAGGGATACTCGCGCTCTTGGGCAGCCGTGTTCCTGTTTCTCTTAAAATTTTCTTAACATCTCTTGCGATCTTTGATGATATCGGCGCAATAGTAATTATCGCCCTTTTTTACACTGCCAATATATCCTTCATCGCTTTGCTTGCAGTCTTCTTGTGCATATCGATCCTGGCCCTGTTCAACAGGGTCGGCATCACGGCGAAAAGCCCCTATATTATGATAGGCGCCACCATGTGGGTTGCCACACTCAAATCAGGCGTTCATGCCACTTTGGCAGGTGTCCTTTTAGCTCTGTTCATACCACTGCGCTGCAACGATTCACAAGAGTCTCCGCTTAAGGTACTGGAGCAGGATTTAGACCAGATAGTGGCATTCTTTGTGCTCCCTGTATTTGCCTTTGCAAATGCGGGAATATCGCTTACCGGGGTTTCCATCCATGATGTTTTTCACAGTGTACCTCTAGGTATTGCCACAGGCCTCTTTTTTGGTAAACAGATTGGTATTTTCGGTTTTTGCTGGCTGGCGATAAAACTCAATATGGCCAGGTTGCCAAACGGAATGAATCTTAAAATTTTATATGCCACAGCAATCCTTTGTGGTGTTGGTTTTACCATGAGCCTTTTTATCGGTTCTTTAGCCTTTGAAAGAACGGGAGTAAACCTGTTGTTCGATGAGCGAATCGGCATTCTCGCAGGGTCCCTCATCTCAGGAGTGGTCGGCTATTTACTCCTCCGTTCCTCGTTAGGTTCCGGCAAATCTCTGGCATCATACAATTAGCCTGGAGTTATCATCAGTTCAGGTGCTGTCAGGTTCAAAGTCTTTGGCTGTGAACAAACCCGACGTTCAAAAGATTCGAGACGGTCGCATTCCAACTCAGAATGGCCTGGGTGGCCATAATTGTTGTTTGAAAGGAGATCGATTCCAGCGTATAGTTTTATTGGACATCTACTTTCAAAAGGTTGGAAGCTTTCTTGCCAGCATAGATAAAAAGGCGATTCACTAACCTATAGGAAGAGGTGACTGTGAGAAAATCAGTCTTGTGATCCCAGATTCGATCTGCACAAGGCTTGTACCTTTTCCCATAAATTTAAAAAGCAACCATGAACCTTGACCGACAACTTCAGCACTCCATCCTTCACGAACTACGCAATGCCTACCCGAACGAGGCCCCCATCCATCGCCTTTCCTGTTTCGAAGAAAGTCAGCATTTTTTTGGCAACCTCATTTATCTGAGAGGACACGGCCTCATCGAAGGCGAAATCCTGCCGGGTATGATCAACATGGAGACAATGAATATGATGCTGCAGGCGATGATCACCCCAGCAGGTCTGGATTTCCTCGAAAACGACGGAGGACCTGGCGCAATTTTAGGCCGATAGGTTATCAGTTTCAACAGCAACGATTTAATTACGCTTGAAAGTTGAGCTGCTTGACTGAGGATGTGTCCATTTTTCCAACAGTGCGATTGCAGATAAAGGAGCGCCCATGCAGGAATTTTATCCAAAGACCATTATCGAACCGTTTCGCATCCGATCCGTCGAGCCAATCCGCTTCACGACGATGCAGTATCGTAAACGGGTGTTGGCCGATGCCGGTTACAACCCCTTTCTGCTTCGATCGGAAGATGTCCTGATAGATCTGCTTTCAGATAGTGGAACCGGGGCCATGTCTTCCCGCCAGTGGTCCGGCATGATGGCAAGCGACGAGTCGTATGCAGGGGCCTCTTCATTCTATCGATTCGAAGCGGCTGTGAAGGACATAACGGGATTTCAACATGTAATCCCCACCCACCAGGGGCGCGGAGCTGAACATGTTCTCTTCTCCTCCATCGCCAAACAGGGAGATGTGGCCCTCAACAACACGCATTTCGACACGACTCGGGCTCACGTGGAGCACGTGGGGGCCGAACCAAGGGATCTGGTCATTGCCGAGGGCCTTAAGCCCCATCTGGTGCACCCTTTCAAAGGAAATATGGATCTTGAGCGACTTGAGGCAACCATTCAAGAAGTCGGACCCGAGCGCATTCCTGTCATCATGCTCACCGTTACGAATAACTCCGGAGGCGGGCAACCTGTCAGTATGGCCAACATCCGGGCCGTAAGCACTGTTGCACGCCGGCATGGCATCCCGTTTTTCCTAGATGCCTGCAGGTTTGCGGAAAACAGCTGGTTTATCAAGATGCGCGAGGACAACTACCAAGATAAGTCTCCCATCGAGATCGCTCGTGAGATGTTCAGCTACGCCGACGGGTGTACCATGAGCGCCAAAAAGGACGGAATGGCCAATATCGGAGGTTTTCTCGCCCTCAAGGACGATGTGCTCGCAACCAAATGCCGGAATCTCGAGATCTTGAACGAAGGATTTCCCACCTACGGAGGGATGGCCGGATACGATATGGAAGCCATCGCTCAAGGACTCTACGAAGCACTGGACCCGCACTACCTTCGCTATCGTATCCGTTCTATCGAATATTTGGGCGAGAAACTCGTGGCAGCCGGCATTCCGATCGTTCAGCCGACCGGGGGACACGCCGTTTATATCGACGCCTATGAAATGCTGCCGCATATTCCCATGGAGCATTACCCTGCATGGTCCTTGAACAATGCCCTTTATCTCCTGGGCGGAGTGCGCGGCGTAGAAATCGGAACAGTCATGTTCGGCCTCCAGCCCGACGGAACCGAACAGTTTGCTCCCATGGAATTGGTACGGCTGGCGTTTCCCCGCCGCGTATACACCCAAAGTCACGTGGAATACCTCATTGAGGTCATCATAGAGGCCAAGGCACAGGGGTCGGGCCTGCCAGGTCATCGCATCGTGTGGCAGGCTCCGGTCTTACGCCATTTCACAGTTCGGTTGGAGCCGGTGAAGTAAGGCTTTTGCATGGCCAGGATCTTGCTTGACAAGAAGCAGAAACAAAATCATCGACTGGCTAAAACCGGCTGTACGATTTCGGAGGCATCCGGGTTAGAGGTAATCAGATAATTTATTATTGCTTATACAAATGAGGAGAAAATACCGGGGACTTTTTCTCCTCATTTGCAAGAGAGCCAGAATGTTAAAGACAAGGAGGATACACGAACAAAAACCAACCAGACAAGAAACGACCGTCCTTAAATTTAGGAACCGGCCCTTAGCCTGATTTCTCATCAGCCCAGGCAGCGTCAGGTTCGAAGTTTTTTGCAATGGACTATAATAAACTATGTTCATTGCCAAAACACTGAAGAAGATGGCGCTGCCTGGGCTGTACCCCAAGGGCATTTCTTTCAGGGCACCTTTGGTGAACACTGTGGAAATTTGATAACGTTC
>JBJKRL010000044.1:0-16108 GCA_046704745.1 Desulfocapsaceae bacterium
CTACCCGCTTAAGGCTGTCAAAGGTCTTGCCATTGTAGAAATAGCCGTCGGAAGTTATCAGAACCTTTGGTTCGATCTGGCCGAAGCGATCGAGCACGCCCTTGATGCCGAAATCCGGGGATGACGACGACCACACAGCCCCCAGGCTTGCCGCCGCCAGCATGGCGATGATGGTCTGGGGCATGTTGGGCATGAATCCCGCCACCCGGTCGCCCTTTACAACTCCTGCCGCCTTCAGGGCCTGGGCCATGCGGCTGGTTTCGGCATAGAGCTCGGCGTAGGTCAAGGACGCCGGTTGCTGTCCTTCGCCCTGGAAGATCAAGGCCTTGCGCTCATCGCGATACCGGAGCAGGTTTTCTGCGAAATTAAGCTCGGCTCCGGCAAACCATTTCGCTCCCGGCATCCTGGAAGGATCATCCACCACCTGCTCAAAGGGCTTGCCGGCAATGATGCCGGCAAATTCCCAGAACAGCCCCCAGAAATCGGCGATTTGGTCGACCGACCACTGCCACAGCTGATCGTAGTCGCGCAGGGCCAGGCCAAAGCGCTTGTTGGCAAGGTTCATGAAGCGCACCATGTTCGATTGCTGCATGAACGTGTCGCCGGGGGTCCAGAGTCTTTTCGGCTGGTTCATTACTTCCTCCACAAGCTCTTAATATCCGACCTGATCCAACCCCTTAAGCCCGAGGATCTGCCGGGCCTCGGCCGGTGTTGCCGTTTCCACGCCAAGCTCGGCTGCAATACGCCGGATCTTCGCCACCTGCTCGCCGCTGTTGGTGGCCAGGACGCCTTTTTCCAGATACAGGTTATCTTCGAGTCCGACCCGGGCATGGCCGCCCATAAGCAGGGCATGGGTGGTCATGATGAACTGGGCACGGCCGGCCGCACAGACCGACCACTGAAAATCGCCGATCTGCTGTCTGGCGGTCTGGACCAGATACACCAGGTTGTCGATGGTTGCCGGAATGCCGCCCAGAATGCCGAGAACGAACTGCAGATAGACCGGAGTTGTGATCTTGCCGGTGTCGATGAGGTAGGCCAAATTGTTGATCATGCCCACATCGTATATCTCGAATTCCGGCTTGGTGCCGTATTGCTTCATCAGCCCTGTGAATTTGCGCATGGTATAAAAGGTGTTGGGAAAGATGAAATCCTCGGTACCTGACAGGTAGGGTTCTTCCCAGTCGTGCTTCCACTTGCCGGCAAATTTGGGGGCCACGTGAAAAAGAGCGAAGTTCATGGACCCGGCATTGAGCGAGGCCAGTTCCGGTTTGAGCGTCGAGATGACCTTTGCCCGGTTCTCCACCGTGTCGCCGAGTCTCCCGCCGGTGGTGGTGCAGATGACGATATCGCAGCGGCGCTTTACCTCGGTTACCACCTCCTTGAAAACGGCCTGATCCGCCGAGGGCTTACCTGTCTGCGGATCACGTGCATGCAGATGGGCAACTGCCCCGCCCGCCTCATAAACGCTCATGATGTCATCGATCATTTGCTGAGGGGTTACGGGCAGATACGGCGACATGGGCGGTGTATGGATGGGTCCTGTAATTGCGGCCGTAATGATGGCCTTGCGAGTGGTTTTACTCTTCATGGCTTTTTTTCTTTTTGAACTACGTGTTAAGTGTTTTTTTAATTCGTTATTTTCGAATGGTGGCCATAAAATCCCTGATCATGGCATCGAGATCAAAGGATGGCTCCCAGCCCCATTCCCGCCGGGCATTGCCGTCGTCCAGATCGATTCTGGCCAGACCGCCGAGCAAGGCGTTGATGCGCTCATCAAACTCAAAAGCAAGATCGGCATCCGGCAGATAGCTCCGGACGCGGTCATACAGATCCTGGGCGGTGTAATACGGCCTGCAACCTGACAAGTTGTAAATGCGGGTTGTGATTTTCTCAGGACTTGCCGTGCCGAGCATCCAGAGCGCCCGGACCACATCCTTGAAATAGATGGTCGGACAGCGCATGGAAGGAGAAACCGGGATACGGTAGGCATTGCCCTTGAGCGGCTCCTCGATGGCCCAGCAATTGTAAATCGACATATGCGCCACCCTGCTGCCCGGCGCCACCACTGATGGTATCCGAATCCCCCTGAAATCAAGGCCGTATCTCCTTTGATAGTAGAGGCCCAGCTGTTCGCTGAAGGATTTACAGATCCCGTAGATGGTGGTGGGCCGCTGCAGGCAGCGATCGTCCACCGGTCCATCCGGGAGGTCCATGCCGTAAACGGCGATGCTGCTGCCGAATATGACGCGCTTCACCTTTGCCACCCGGGCTGTTTCCAAGAGATCGACCGTGCCGGCGGCATTGACCTCAATAGCCTGCTCGGGATTCTCTTCCGAAGGGAGGGACAGCATGCCCCCTAAATGAAATACGGTATCGACTCCATAGGCCGTAATCGTCTCTTCAAGGTATTTGCGGTCGGTGAAGGATCCAAAGACAAAATCAAAGCTCTCCTCCATACCCTGCATCCGCTTTTCAGGGGATGCAATATCCAATAATACCGGACGCAGGCCTTGCGCTATGACAAGGCGCGCCAGCTCGGACCCAAGAAGTCCGCTCCCCCCGGTTATCAGCACGTTCATGTTTACACTCCCACGATATCCTCAGGGGCAAAACAGGTTTTGCCCCTGAGATCCTTTCTCATACTCACAGTTAAAGGTTATTTAGCCAACTCCTTGCAGCCAGTCTGGTCACACGGTACATTGATATCTTCCGGCGGCACCATGGTTGCCGGTCCCACATAGGCATGTTTGAAATACGGATTCTTCTTTACGATCTCCGCCGTCCATACCGGCTGCTGGACCTGATGGTCGCAGGCCCGCATAGTCCAGGTGCCGGCAGGACCCTTGTAGGTCAGTCCTTCCCAGGCCTTGCGCACGGCATTGACGTCGGTGGAACCTGCTTTCTTCACTGCCTCGGCCCACATCATGGTGGCCAGATAGGCTTTTCCCCGCAGCCAGGTAGGGTAGTGCCCATTTGCTTTCTTGAATCCTTCGATAAATGCCTTGTTGGCTGCACCGGGGATGGACAGCATATACACTTCGGCGGTTACGCTGCCGACCACTGCATCATCATCGGCTACCGCAGTGATGGCGTTTTCATCATTGAGGTAATAGGCGGCAAATTTTGCCTTGAGTCCCAACGGCTTTGCCTGCTTCAACAACAAGGTCAGGTCGCTGCCCCAGTTCGAGGTGAAGACCACTTCTGCACCGGAGTCAATGATTTTACTGACATAGGGAGCAAAATCCTTGGTTCCGATGGGATGGAAAATTTGGGCTACGATCTGCGCATTGGGGTTGAGTTCTTTGAGCTTTTTAATGAATCCTTCCGTTGCCTCTTTGCCAAAAGAGTAATCCTGGGCTATGGTGGCAACTTTTTTAAACCCTTTTGCTGCAACCCATTTAGCCAGAGCTGCAGATTGGGTGTCGGTATTGGCGCACAACCGGAAGAAATTGGCGCTGCATTGTTGGCCGGTCAGGCTGGCTGCCGCCATCCCGTAGGTGTAAAAGATAAGGGAATGTTTTTGCGCCAGGGCCTCCATGGCACCAGCCACCGAACTCCCTGTGCCGCCACAGAAGTATTTCACTCCCTGGGTCAGGATCAACTTGGTTGCCTTGACGGTGGCCACCGCCGGCTTGAGTTCGCTGTCCACAGGAATAACCTCTACCTTTTGGCCGTTGATACCGCCTTGGGCATTCAATACCTTGGCTGCATACTGCACCCCTTCCAAATATCGGTCTCCGATATCCTTAAAGGTTCCCGACAGGGGTTCCATTACCGCCAGTTTAATAGCCTTTGCCGCCATTACAGGTGGAGCCACCGACATGACTGTCAGTGCAATCAGAGCCAAACATGTTGCCAAACGTCTCGTATTCATCGCAGCTGTCTCCTTTGTGGATTGTGAATCGGTTTACAATACGTCTCCTGCCAACGGTGCCCTGCTTGGTGCAATAGTAGGCACACCGGGAATGCCTCTGCTTTCATACTTCCAGATATTTCTTACGTACCTCCTCGGCGGCGACCAGTTCGGAGCCGTCGCCCTGAAAAACGATGCGTCCCTTGGACATGATGAAAAACTCCCGGGCAAGCTTCAATGCCGCCTTGTAGTTCTGCTCCACCAGCAAAATGGCCATGCCGGTTGCGCTGATGGTGGCAAGCATCTCTAAAACCGCCTCGGCCACCAGCGGCGCCAGTCCCTCGGTAGGTTCGTCCACAAGAATCAGATCCGGGTTGCCCATCAGCGTTCTGGCGATGGTCAGCATCTGCTGTTCACCCCCGGATAAAAACCCGCCCTTGAGATTGCGGCGCTCTTCCAGGCGGGGAAAAGACTCGAATATCCGCTCGACCGTCCAAATCGGACCTCGGCTTCCGGCAGGAGGTTTCTTGATACCGATCAAGAGATTTTCATACACTGTCAGACTTTTAAAAATACGCCGTTCCTCGGGAACGTAGCCAAGCCCCCGTCGGGCTATTTGATACGGCTGGCGGCCCAAAATATCTTCATCCTTGAAAACGACGCTTCCCCGGCGGGGTCGGACAAGCCCCATGATCGACTTTAAGGTCGTTGATTTCCCGACACCGTTGCGCCCCAGAAGGCACGCCATTTTCCCGGGGGCCAAGGCCAGGTCCACTCCCTGCAGAATATGGCTTTTGCCGTAGTAGCTGTGCATGTCCCTGACGTTCAGGATCATTGGCTTTCCTCTCCCAGATAGGCGTCCTTCACCCGTTGATCGTTTCGTATCTTTTCCGGTGTGTCGCATGCCAATATCTTCCCGTAGTGCAGAACGGCAATGCGGTCGGCCAGGGTGAAAATAACGTTCATGTCGTGTTCGATGATGATGCAGGCTATGTCCTTGGTTACCCGCTGGATCATGGTGATGGCCTCATTGGTTTCCTGGCGGCTCATGCCGGCCGTGGGCTCATCCAAAAGAATCAACCGGGGAGCCACGGAAAGTGTGACGCCCAATTCCAGCGCCCGCTGCTGCCCGTAGGCCAGATCCTGGGCCGGGGTATCACGATGGGCGAGAAGACCGACCTGATCGAGAATCGCCTCGCTGCGCTGTATCAGCCTGCGGTCTTGATGCGGCCGCTTCAACAGATGATGCCGCAGGCCTGCCTGGGAGCGCACCCCGGTGAGCACATTGTCAAGAGCCGACAGTTTCTGAAAAATGTTGGTTATCTGAAAACTGCGGGCCATGCCCAGCCGTGCCCTGCGGAATGCCGATTCGCGGGTTATGTCCCGGCCGGCGAATATGACGTTTCCCGAAGTTGCGGGAAACTTGCCGCTGATGATGTTGAACAGTGTGGTCTTGCCGGCGCCATTGGGGCCGATGATGGCAAGCTTCTCGGTGGTGTCGACCGCAAAGTTCACACCGGTCAGGACCTTGAGACCCTCGAAATATTTCTTGATATCGTCTACCTGCAACATGGCCATGGTCTATCGCTCCGTATCTTTTGAGCTGCCGGGTGCGGCACGGCCGGTAATCCATGCGCCGGCACCTTGAATCATGCCCGCCAGACCACCTGGTGTCCAAAGCACCATAACGATAAAGAGCACGCCCATGATCAGGGGCCAGTTGTCGGTCAACCCACTTATGAAATTCTGGAAATAGGTGTAGAAGACAGCGCCGAGAACCGGACCGAAAAAACTGCCGATCCCGCCGATAAAGGTCATCAGCAGGACCTTGGTTGTCATGGGAATGCTGATGGCATCCAGGGAAACAAAGGCATTCAAAACAGCGTAGAAGGCACCGGCCAGACCCGCCAGCGACCCGCTTAAGACAAACAGGATCAAGCGAGATACATTGGTGTTGTACCCGAGAAAACGCATCCGGTCCTCATTTTCGCGAATCAGCAGAACCGATTGTCCCATTGCCGTGCGGGTAAAATACCAGCAGAAGAAGAGGGCTGCTCCCACGACCACCAGCGTAACAATGTACAAGGTCGGTCCATCACTCATATTGAGATGGGCCACTCCGAGATTGATGTTGGGAACATTGACGATTTTCCCATCGTCGCCTCCGGTGACCGCCGTCCATTTAAGGCCGATGGCGAAAAACAAGGCATTGAAGGCCAAAGTAAGGAGTGCAAAAGGCGTTCCCTTTACCCGCAATAGCAGGATTCCCACCACCAAACCCACCAGGGCCGTAATCAAGGTGGCTATACAAAGAGCGACAAGCAGCGGCACCCCGGCGATGTGGTTCAGAACCACGGTTACAGCAAAGGCCCCGACCCCGAAAAACATGGCATGTCCGAAGGACAGCAGGCCGGCGTATCCCAACAGCATGTTATAGCTCACGGCAAAGAGGGAGAATATGATGGCTTCGGTCAAAAGACGCAGGGGATAGCCGCCGAGCACCCAGGGCATGGCGATGAGAACGCCCAGGCAGAAAATGATAAATGCGCGATGCCGTATTGTTTGCCTGGCAATCATTGCTGTTTCTCCCCGAGCAATCCTTCAGGTTTAAGGACCAGGACGATGGCCATCAGCAGGTAGATCAGGACCAGTGAAAATCTGGGAAACAGCAGCACGCCGAAGGACTGAAGCTCACCGATCACAAATGAGGCCAGCACCGCCCCTCCCAGGCTTCCCATGCCCCCCACGACGATGACCACAAAGGCATCGATTAAAATGGCATCGGCCATTCCCGGAAAAACACTCAAAAGGGGCCCGGCCACCGCCCCGGCAAAGGCGGACAGGGCCGCACCTGCGGCAAAGACGCCCATGAAAACAAAGGGGACATTGACACCCAGGGATCCCACCATTTCACTGTCGTCCACGGCGGCGCGTACAATGATGCCGATCCGCGTGCGATAGAGAAGCAGGGCCATTATCAGGCCGACGACCACGGCCAGAGTGAATATGAACAGCCGGTAGACAGGGTAGGTAACGCCGAACAGGCTGACTGTATCGGCAAGGAATCCGGTGATGGTCATGGCCTTTGGAGTCGTTCCCCAGATGAATTTCACCGCCTCCTGGATCACATAGGCCAAACCGAAGGTGAGCAGCAGTTCGTAGACGTGCCCGCCGGCATGCACCTTGCGGAGCAGAAACTTCTCGACCACCGATCCGATGACAAAAAGGGCCAGCGGACTAAGCAGGACAGCCAGCAGGAAGCTGCCGCTGTACTGCATGATGGAGTATGCGAGATAGGCTCCCAGCATATAGAAGGCGGCATGGGCGAAATTCAGCACATTCATCATACCGAAAACCAGCGTCAGCCCCGACGAGACCAAGAACAGCAATCCGGCATAGGCCAATCCGTGCAGAAAAAAGACAAAGGCTTCATTCATAAAGATGTCCCCCATTCTCCCCTGCTGGTGCACCGTGCCCTAAGGCATCGTGAAGGATTTTTCGCTCTCTACCTGCTGCAGGATACGCAGCAGCACACTGTCCCGCTTCTCAACAACTCGTTTAAGTTTCTCATGAGGCCACTCATGAAAACCGCATCCGCTTTTGGCCCCGGTCTTGCCCTGCCTGAGTTTTTCCTCCAGCAGCTTTGCAGGCGTTGTGGATCGATCGATGTGCTTAAAAAGGTCCTCCTGCACCTGATGGGTAAGATCCAGGCCGGCCAGGTCCGCTGTCTCAAGGGGACCAAGAAAGGCCAGTCGGAGCCCGAAGGCACTTTTGACGACCGTATCCACATCCTCGGCACTGGCAATGCCGTCTTCAACCAGCTTTATCGCCTCGCGCCACAAGGCATGCTGCATGCGGTTGCCCAGAAATCCCGGGACGTCTTTTAACACCCGTACCGGCTTTTTGCCGACCTGCTGCATGAGAAGATATGTTGCCTCAAAAACCTCGTCGGAGGTCTTGTCCGCCTTGATCACCTCGACACAGGGAACAACATGAGGCGGGTTCCAGAAATGGGTGCCCACGACCCTCTCGGGATGCCGCAAACCTTTTGCAATCTTGGATATCTGGATTGCCGAGGTATTGCTGGCCAGGATTGTCCCGGCTGGTACGAACTGCTCCATTTCCGAAAAAACCCGGCGTTTGGCATCGAGGATTTCGCTGACGGCCTCGATGATAAAGGCGCGATCCCGGCACATCTCCTTAAGATCGGGGGCCAATCGAATCCGTTTAAGGGCCGGTTCGACCTCATCTTTTTCGACAATTCCCAACCGGGCAAAGACGCCTAAATTTTCACGCACACGCTCTATGATGACGGACAGCGTCTCTTGATTATGGTCGTAGATCGTGACATCACAACCCTTAACGGCAAAAACCTGGGCAAGCCCGTGCCCCATCAGGCCGGCACCCAGTATGCCGATGCGCTTTTTTTCACTAAGTGGCATATGACTCCCTCACTGCCCAATAGTTAGGATACATAAATCACCATCACACATTTGACTTCACGGCCGTCGGCGGAGTGCCCGTAATGGGGAACACCGGAATCGAAATAAATACAGTCACCTGTTTCAACGAGATATTCGTCCTCCCCATGCAGAAACCGCATGGTCCCTTCAATGACCAGCAACATCTCCTCGCCTTCATGTTGAAACATCGGACGTTTTTTGCATTCGGCGGGGATGGTGAGGATATAGGGCTCCATCTTCTTGTTGAGATACCGATGGGCGAGGGTTTCGTAGGCATAGCCGAAAACGGACCCATCCCGGGCCATAAGCCTGCGTTCATCATGCTTAACGAGTGAACAACGCGCCGGGGCTTCCTGCTCCCCCAGGAGATGCGAAATCGTCACCCCCAAGGCCTTGGCGATTACAATCAGTGTCGAAACCGGCGGCGCCTTTTCCGAATTCTCGACCTTTGACAGGTAACCTTTAGTAATGCCGGCCTTTTCAGATAGTGCCTGCACGGTAAGTTTTTGAGAAAGACGAAGGGCCTTTATAGTCTTGCCAATTTCAGACTCCGGTATCATGAATGCCTCTTAACAAGATGTATTGCAAAATAGTGCTCCCGTGAGCAGGAGAGCCTTAGGCAGAAAGTTTCCTAATTAAAAACAAAATGCTTCGCCTCAAGGATAAATAAACTTTTTATGTTGTTTTTTTATGTAGTTAACTGTGTTTCATAATAGTAAACATATTCTATCATCAATCTTTTGTCAAACACTTTCAATTAGCCCTTAAATAAAAAGAGCCGATATGTGACAAACGGATTGAAAATCTCTTTACAAGATACGGCGTTGCTGGTTTTCTTGGGGCATGAAAAATCCAGCTGATGAAATCGTCCAGATAGTCGATGAGAGAAACCAGGTTGCGGGGTCCTGTCCCCGCGGGGTCATGCGGGCCGAAATGTTGATTCACAGGGCCTGTTATATTTTGGTTTTCAACAAAAAAGGTGAGCTGTTTGTCCAGAAGCGGACCATAATAAAGGACGTCTATCCCGGGCATTGGGATGTGGCGGCAGGCGGCGTGGTCCTGGCTAAAGAGAGCTATGAAGAGGCGGCCGAGCGCGAACTCTTGGAAGAGCTGGGGATACAAAATGCCACTCTCACCTTCCTCTTCGATTCCTACTATGAGGATCAACGCAACCGGGTCTGGGGACGGATCTTCACCTGTTTTCATGACGGCCCGTTCACCCTGCAGGCCGAGGAGATCGACCATGGCCGCTTCATGGGCGTGGAAGAGGCGCTTGCCCTTAGCAAAACCGAGCCCTTTACCCCGGACGGAGTAGAACTCCTTGGAAAGATACAGGAGATTGACAGACGCAAGATCCATGCACCGACCCTCTTCCTTCATGGTTTGGACTCATCCGGAAAAGGGACCAAGGGCCGGTTTTTCACCGAACAGTTTCCTGAAACACAAGCCCCGGACTTTACCGGCAACCTGGAGGACCGTCTTCAGGCATTGGAAATCATCTGTGAAGGCAAAGACGATCTGGTCCTGATTGGCTCAAGCTTCGGCGGCCTGATGGCCTCCTGTTTTGCCGCCACCCACCCGGAAACGGTAAAACGGCTCATCCTTCTGGCTCCGGCCTTGAACTTCCCGGGCTTTTCGCCACCGGATCCCCCTCTTTTGGTTCCGGCCCTGCTTATCACCGGCCGACACGACACGGTCTGCCCACCGGATATCGTCATCCCGACCGCCCGGAAGAGCTTTACAAATATTCAGATCACTTCGTGCAACGACGATCATCTCCTGCATAACGCCTTCTTTGCCCTGGATTGGCAGAGGCTTATGCGAAATCCGGTTTAGCCTGAATTTCAGGGGAAAGATTCTGGAATCCCGTCGTAATCGTGCTTATCATTGAAGTGTTTTGATAATTTTTTAGACCCATTCCCTGCCCTCTTTACAATGGGAGACAATCGGCATGAACAAAGACCTGGATTTTATCTTCTCACGGCGCAGCATCAGAAAATACCTGGACAAAGAGGTGCCTCAAAGCATGCTCAACGACCTTTTGGAGGCCGCCATGGCCGCCCCATCGGCCAGAGCCACGGACCCGTGGCATTTTCTTGTCATCACCGACCGGGAGACCTTAAACAACATGACCTCGCCTTTACCCAACGGCAAGATGCTTTTAACGGCAACGGCGGCGATCCTTGCCTGCGGAGACATGCACCGGGCTCTGGAAGGATATGAATCCTACATGCTTCAGGATGTGAGCGCCGCGGTAGAGAACATTCTTCTGGCGGCAAATGCCCTGGGGCTCGGCTCCTGCTGGCTGGGCATCCACCCCCGTCGAGCCAGGATAGACGGGATCAGGTCGCTGTTCGCCCTGCCCGAGCACATCATCCCTGTGGCAGGGATCGCCTTGGGCTGGCCTGACGTTACCCAGAGTGCCCGGACCAGGTACCGCGAGGAATGCGTGCATCGGGGCAGCTGGTGACAGACTCAAGCTACAAGGCGACACCATGACAGACAGTACGTGTAACTATTTTATTTTCTTCCAGGAACGACTCCTCATTCAAAAAGGTGCCACTGATATCCGCCCCTTTACCGACGAGTGGCCCCGTTTTAAATCACTGGCAAGTACCGTCCTGCCCATTGGCAAGGGCCCGGAAAATAAAAATTTTGCCGTGGAACTGGCAGATACACCGGATCTGGGGACGGATTTTGCCCTGGTGTCGTTACGAAGCCTGGTCGGCAGGCTGGATGACGACAGCTTCAATCTTTGGGGCAAGGCCTCCCAGCTGCTGAACTGGCAGAAGGTGCACCGATTCTGCGGGAGCTGCGGCAGAAAGACGGAGGACCACGAGTCGGAACATGCCAAGGTCTGTCCGGTCTGCTCCCTTACCTGGTATCCAAGGATTTCTCCCTGCATCATCGTCCTTGTCACCCGTGGGCAGGAGTTGCTTCTGGCCCGTTCACCCCGGTTCACCGAGGGGATGTACAGTACCCTGGCCGGATTTATTGAACCCGGCGAATCAGTAGAGTCGACATTGAGAAGAGAGATAACCGAAGAGGTATCGATTAAAATCAAAAATATCCGCTACTTCGGCAGCCAGCCTTGGCCCTTCCCGGGACAGCTGATGCTGGGTTTTTTTGCCGAATACGACTCGGGCGAGATCCGAATAGACCCAGAGGAGATCGTTGATGCCGCCTGGTTTCATTATACCGCTTTGCCCATGATTCCAAGCGAAGGAACCATTGCCGGCCAGCTGATCCGCCATCATCTTGCCTCACTGCAGAGAAAGTAATACCCCGGATTCCTCAAACTGCGAGAAATCCGGGGTATCGGGGGGAGAGGATCTAACCCGGATTTCTCATCGCCCAAGAAATCCGGACTAAGAGGTTATTCACCTGCAAAGAGCGGCCCACCGCCCATGTCGAGACCTTGCGGTCCGTCATTATTGTCTCCCATCATTCCAAAATCGCGATCGCGGAAAGGTCGTCTCTCATGTTCCATCTTCTTTCCGTTATATCTGAAAAAAGACCTTTCGATTCCTGCAGCCTTGGCCTTGTCACGCAGAGAGGCTCTCAGATCAAACAGCTCTCCTGAAATTTTTGCCACCTCTTCGGCGTTGGGGGTTTTGCTGTGCATCAGAGCACGCTCTTCGGCACGTTTAACAAAAACCTGTTTACGTATATCATTAGTCTCGGCAATAAATGTATCCATTTTTTTCAGTCTTTCAGACAACTTGTCTTTATCTCCCCTGCCTTCTACCACGGGAAAGAGATGGGCGGCTTTGACTTTTTCCCGCATCGTTGCATTGAGGTCGTAAAGTTCCCCAGCTGTCTTGCTTACCGCTTTCAAATCGGGTTGCTCACTGCGTATCAGGGCCATTTCTTCGGCTTGTTTCATGAAAATCTGTTTACGTAGAGCCTGGGTTTCGGTTTGGAATTTATCGATCTTTGCCTGCGTTGCTGCATTCAGTCGGTGGAAGTTACGGTGATACGGAGCGTCATTACCCCGGGCAAAAGCCTGCTGGAGGCCGAGAGTTCCGATAATTGTCGCCAATGCCAGTGCTGTAACCGTTTTTTTCATTTTCATACCAGGTCTCCTGATAATTTTATTGGTTAATCGAAATTTTCCATATACATGGGAAGTTAGAACTGCGGCTGCATCCGCATTTCTGTATTTGAAAGTTGAATAGCAAAGGCCATGCCACATACCATTACCAAAACATCTATTTGATATTTCAATTCATTTCATTCAACCAATATCAGGAAAAAAAATTAATCCCGTTTTTTCTGAGTAAAAACTATCCACTACGGGTACAGATGCGTACTTTTTGCTAATCGGGCATTTGTCACCATTTCAAGGCGCCATGCCTCCGAAAATCTTCTTAGGAGGATAAAGGAAGGGCTATGGTTACGATCAGGCCTTTTGGCTTTTCACCATTTTGGGCAGACACCTCACCGTTATGAGCCTTAATGGCCTGCTCGGCAATGGCAAGACCGATACCGGCCCCGCCGCTCTGACGTTCCCTGGCCTCCGCCACCCGGTAAAACGGTTCAAAAAGATGGGGAAGATCCTGCTCGGGAGCGCCGGGGCCATAGTCAGCAACCACAATTCGGGCCGCCTGCTTATCTGCTGCCAAACGTATTTCCGCCCTGGTGCCTTTAGCCGTATATTGAGCGGCATTGCGGATGATATTTTCAAAGGCGCGGCGCAGGAATTCATGAGAGCCGTAAACGACAACCCGGCAGGAAGATACAATTTCCACCCCTCTTTCCCGGCCCCTTGCCTCAAAATCGACATCCTCAACCACCTCCTGTAACAGATCGCCGATATTGACGGCTTGTACGGTTTGAATACCACCGCCGCTTTCAAGTTTTGTCAGGGTCAGCAGTTGACCAATGAGTTCATTCAACCGCTGAGCTTCCTTTCCGATTTTATTGAGTGAATTGTCGTTTTCCGCATCGAGGTGTTTTTTGGCAAGCTCAAGAGCCACATTGAGCCGCGCCAGCGGGGAACGAAGTTCATGTGAAATATCACGGAGAAGCCTTTTCTGCGCATTAATCGTTTTTTCGGTACAATCCACCATCGTATCAAAATCCCGACCAAGGTCGGTGATCTCGCTGCCTGCCCGCCCCAAACTGTTGCCGACCCTGATGGAGTAATCTCCCAGGGCTATCTGTTGTGTTGTTTCTCGGAGTTTATTAATAGGTCGAGTCAACGAACGAGCCAGCAGATAGCACACCGAGGACACGACAATCAGCATTATCGCCGTCCTGACCATCTCCCCCGGACCGAAAAACGGCGGGAAGCCCCCCCCTAAGAATGGCGGCTTCGGACCATCCAGGGGAGGTGGCGGCATTCCGGGTGGAGGATGCAATGTATGGACGCCGACGACAACAACGGAAGTGCCGACAATGGGCGCGAGGTTTTTAACAACGATCAGGGTTTCGCCCGATTTTTTAATAAACCCGGCAGGATTTCTTCTGGCAGCCTCGGCTAGATCTATTATATCATCGCCGACCTTCTCTCCGGCAACGGTTCGATTATCCCTGCCGATAAGACTGATTCTGGTCCCCGCATCTTCTGAAAGCCCGTTTATATAGCTTTCATACTCCCTCTTGCCTCCGCTCCGATACATCACCCAGGCTGCTTGCCCGGACAGAACAATCAGCTTGGAAAGATGTTCATCAAACCTTCTGGACATGTCGGTTTTCATCACTTCAATGGAAAAATGCTGAAAAGTCGAGATGACCACGACGCTCACTGCACCGCCGAGAATCACGGTCAGCCAGAAGCCGAGAAAAAGTTTAAAAAACATGCTCCTCATACGGGAACCTAATTCCAGAAGAAGGACTTCAACACAGTGTTTATCCGAAAACCGGTCAAAACTGAGGGGCAACCTTTTCACAGGACGCCATTGCCCCTTCCCTGAGATAAAACCTGCGCCATCCAGGCTGCGGGGCACCTGCGAAAAGGTTGCCCCTCAGCTCCAAAGCATTAAGACCAGCTCAATTTACATTACTTGTTGTGCTCGCGCCGTGAGAATGGATGGTCATGAGAAATCAGGGTTGATGTACATATAGCCCACACTGCGAATAGTCTTGATCCGCTCGACACCGTTGATCGTGGCGCCGAGTTTTTTACGCAGGCTCGATACGTGGACATCGATGCTGCGGTCAAACATCGCAAGTTTTCTCCGGAGCACCTTTTCGGTGAGCTCTTCGCGGCTTACCACCTGTCCCGCCAGCCTCAACAGTTCATGCAGAAGGGAAAACTCCGCCGCCGTTATCGCAACCTCTTGCCCCTCTTTTTTAACGATCCTTGTCTTGGTATCCAGGATAAGATCGCCGATCGTCAACACCTCATCTTCCAACTGATCCTGCTGCAGGTGGGCAGTGTCCTGCGTCCTGCGATGGATGGCTCGAAGCCTGGCCACGAGTTCTCTGGGGTTAAAAGGTTTGGGCAGATAATCGTCAGCTCCCATTTCGAGTCCGACGATTCGGTCCACGTCGTCCCCTCGAGCCGTGAGCATCAGCACCGGAATTCGAGATGATGAGCGAATCTTCCTCAAGACTTCGAATCCGTTCATCCGGGGCAGCATCACATCGAGAACGACAAGAGAGTGGTCTCCTGAAAGCGCTCGCTGAATTCCCTGCAGGGAATCGCCAACTGTCTCTATGTCAAACCCTTCCGGCTGTAGGTACTCAACCAATAATTCGCATAGTTCTATATCATCGTCTATGACCAGGATATGAGTCATGTCATTTCCTCACATTACAATTCAGCTTTTCAGGACAAGATACAGAAATCCTATCACCTTTGCAGTAAAGAATTGTAAAGCTTCAACCACCTCGATTTGCAGGATCTGGCTTAACCCGGACTTTACAATTCTTTACACTACTTGACTGCAACTTAACGAAGAAATGTCGCGATCCTGCCGATAATAGATCCAGGGGGACCAGAGCCAACTGTATATATAACAACAGTGCCCTTCCGTAGTTTCACCATGGAAAGACACCCAACACAAGGAGGACAAATTATGAGCGGCATAAGCGGCATAAGCAGCGACCTGATCAATTCGCTTATCATGCAGGGAAACAAATCGCGAACGGATCCGGCAGATAAATTCAAGCAACTCGACACCGACGGCAGCTCCAACCTGGATACAACCGAACTCAGCACCCTGGCCCAGGAACTCTCAAAAATGACTGGGACAACCGTCAATGTCGACGATATGCTATCAACCTACGACACCAATGGCGACTCGACACTGAGTCAGAATGAGTTTAACTCCATGTTGAAGCAGGTGCTGGGACCACCACCCGATTCCAGCGGCGATTTTGCCTCGCAACAGGCGATTCAGGCGTATCAGAATAATTCAGGCAACGACCCGATGTCTCTCTTACTCGATCTGCTGAACGGCAATTCGGATTCATCCTCATCCTCCACATCCGAAAGTGTCAGTGACCAGTTATCAAGTCTTTTGAGTATGTTGACTCAGGCATCATCGACGAATTCCTCACAGGACATGAGCCCGGAAGCCCATGACGAAAAATTATTCAGTAGTCTCGACTCCGACGGCACCGGCACCCTGAGTCAGACGGAACTTTCCGATATGGCAGATAAAATCTCCAATATGACGGGAGAAACGGTGGATGCCTCAAGTCTGATTTCTACCTATGATACAGATGGTGACGGCGAACTCAGTAAATCCGAGTTCACTGATATGATGAAGGCCCTGCATGAACAAATGGGGCCGCCGCCACCTCCACCTCCCCAGACGGCAGACACGACCAGTTCCAG
>JBJKRL010000045.1:0-18792 GCA_046704745.1 Desulfocapsaceae bacterium
GTGTAATTTTGGTTAAGTACAATAGATCCAACGAATGTTAAGACAATTCATATAGTACCAATTTTACACAGTGTTCACCAAAGGTCAGTTCAGGCGGCGCCATCTTCTTCAGTTTTTTGTCAATGAACATAGCCTACTATAGTCCATTGCCAAAAACTTCGAACCTGACGCTGCCTGAACTGATGAGAAATCCGGGTTAGCTGCCTATCGTCTCACCTGCTGCCACAGCAACCACTGAGTTTCCAAAATATGAATCTCTTCACCAAATCCGTTCCATATAATCAATTTGAACTGTCTCCCATAAAAGCGATCGAACTCGAGGCAGCCCGCCATCCGGGAGCCGTTTCTCTTGCTCAGGGTATTCCCAGTTTCCAGACTCCTGAAAAAATCATCCAGTATGCCCAGGAAAAAATAGCAGCCGGTTTATGCGACAAGTATTCGTTGACCATCGGCCTGACCGAACTTAGGGAAGAGATCGCACTGGCCCTGGAAAATGAACATCTCCATTATGACCCTGAGACCGAAATTCTGGTCACTGCCGGGTCAATCGAGGGGATCACGGCCTCGCTTCTTGCCTTCACCGAGCCAAACGACGAGGTCCTTTTGCCCAGCCCGTCCTATGCTTCGTATTTGGGCGCCATCTCCATTGCCAAATGCGTCCCGCGCTATGTTGAACTGGATGAAGATAATAATTTCGATTTTCACGTCGAAAACATCAAAAAATGCATCACTCCAAAAACCCGGCTGCTTCTCTACTGCAGCCCGAACAATCCCACCGGCACCCTGTTTTCCGAAGAAAAGACCCGGGAATTAATAAAGATATGTCAGCGGCATAACCTGACTGTCCTGATCGATGAGGTCTACAAAGACTTCTACTACGTGGACGAGCCCCATTTTACACCTTTATTGATCTCCGAAGCCCGCGAGTATATTATTCGAGCCTGCTCCTTTTCCAAGTCCTATGCCATGACAGGCTGGCGCGTAGGCTTTGTGCATGCCGACAAAACGAGAATCCGCCGCGTTGTTAAATTTCACGATGCCATGGTAACCTGCGCACCAGTCCCCTCACAATATGCTGCGATCGGGGCATTAAAATACGGGGAGGAATTTCTTGAGGCATTCAAACAGGAATTCAAACGGCGGCGAAACTATTGCATCCACCGTCTGGACGAGCTGTCTCAGGTCCTGGATTACCAGTTGCCCAAAGCAACCTATTTCGTCTTTCCAAGAATAAAGGACATTGTCCGATATTCCAGTGACAGCAAAAAGCTGGCATATGATATTCTGGAAAAAGTCGGGGTGGCAACCGTTCCAGGAAGAGCCTTTGGACCGTCCGGGGAGTCCCATCTTCGCATTAATTTCGGCCGGGAGATGCATGATCTGGAAGAGGGACTTGATAGGCTGGAAAACTACTTCTCCCGCTACTCCGGAGAAAAAACGATTGCAAAGCCCAAAACCTTGGTTGATAAACCTGTGGCTGATCATCCCCCAAAAAGCATATCACCGACCGGAAAAATTGTCCGCCACCTTCTGGCAAGATCTTCCAGAAATTATCTCAAAAGCAATGCAATGACAGTTATCGGCATTGCCGGAATCAAGGGAAAAACGACTGTCAAGCGCACGCTTGTCGAGTTATTGAGCAAGAGGTTTACGACAAGGGGAAATGTTCTATCCTACAATACCGATGTGGGCCTCCCCTTGTCTATCTTGCGACTGGCTGTGCCCAAAACAAAAGCCGACAAATGCAAATTTCCCTTCCAGCTTTTATTCAAAGGCCATTTCAGCTCTGAACACACCGATATCCTGGTGTTGGAGTACGGTATTCGCTCCAGGTCAGACGCAGAAACGCTCCTGGCCATCGCCCGGCCTGACTGGTTGATTATCAGCGGAATCCAGGCAGACCCCTATCTGGATTACACCTCGATTACCGATGGGATCGAGTATCTGGCATCACAGGTTAAAAAAGAGCGGATCCTGTGGGTCAAGGATGATCCTTACATTCAACGATTGAACGCCCTGGCCGATTCGCCCCTGGGCATCACGGACAGTCAGCTGCACCCGGGCAAACTGCTTTCGAGCACACACGAGTATGCCTGCACCCGGGAGGCGGTGGGTGTAAGCGCTGCAAGGGCCTTGATCCTTTCCGTTGAAATGGCCGAGCAGCTGGGAATTCCTAACAAGTTTATCGCGGAGTACCTGCTCAGCCTGTAAGCGGTTTAGGTTCAACAAAAGGTATTGCCACTCCGCTGCGCGACAGGTCCATGGCCACCCATTCGGCATAATTCCCCTGGATGGCCATCAGTTCGTCATGGGTACCCTCTTCGACGATCCTGCCGTTTTCCATGACCACGATCTTATCGGCCCGGCGAATTGTGGACAGCCTATGCGCGATGACCAGCGAAGTCCTGTCCTGAAAGCTGTCCTCAATGGCCCGCTCGAGAATATTTTCCGATTCGGTGTCAATGGCCGCCGTGGCCTCGTCCAGAACCAGAATGGCCGGGTTGCGGCACAATACCCTGGCAAAAGAGAGCAGCTGTTTCTCACCGGTGGACAGATCATGGCCGCCCTCGCCTATCAGGGTATCCAGCCCTTGCGGAAGCCGCTGGACAAACCGTGTCATCCCGGTCCTGGAAAGAATTTCTTCCACCTCGGAGCGGGAACGGCCGGTGTCCATGACGATGTTGGCAAACAGGCTGTCCTGGAGGATAAGGACATCCTGCAAAATGATGCCGACGGTTCTGCGCAGATCTTCTGCATCCATATCGGCAATGTTGATGCCGTCGATGGTGATGGTCCCGCTCTGCGGCACGTAAAACCTGAGCAGGAGATTGGTAAGCGTGGTCTTTCCCGAGCCGGTAGTCCCGACCAGGGCATAGGTTTTGCCCGCCGGGATGGTCAGGTCGATGTCATGGACAACGGGTTTGCCGGAATCATAGGCAAAGCGTATTCCATTAAAACGCAACTCGCCCTGCAAAGGCGGCATGGAGACAGGATCTGCAGGCACCGGCACGGTCCGTTCGGTATCCAGCAACTCGAAGATACGCTCGGCAGAGGCCATGGCCGACTGCACGATGGAGTATTTCTGCGACAGCTCGCGCAGCGGTTGGAAAAAGAGGCGCATATATGAGATAAAGGCAACCAGTTCGCCCAGGGTCAGCTCTCTTTTGATGATCTCTCCGCCGCCGTACCAGAGGATCAGGGCCGTGGCCATAAAACTCATGAACTCGGTGAGCGGCATAAAGATCCCGAACAGGCGGATCTGGGACATGTTGCGCTCCATGTACTCCATGCTCAAGTTTTCAAATGCCTCCCGGCTCTTCTCCTGCCGACCGAAGAGCTGGAGGATGCTGACCCCGGACAGAGCCTCCTGCAGAAAGCTGTTCAACCTGGCCAGTTGGCTGCGGATTGCCCGGAATTTTTCCCTGGCTAACCGGGCAAAAAGAAGGGTGACCAGGATGGCAAGCGGCACAAAGATCGACATGACCAGTGCCAGGCGCCAGTTCAGCAAATAGAGCACGATCAGAATGCCCACGATCCGCAGCAAATCGTTGAAGACGGTTACCATGACCGAGGTAAACATCTCGGTCATATTGGCGATATCGTTGGTCAGTCGCGTCACCAGGCGTCCGGTTGGATGAGTGTTGAAATAGGGCAGATCAAGGTTCAAAATATGACCGAAAATCCCCTGGCGGATGATATGCATGACCGACTGACCGATCCATTCCAGAAGGACCACCTGAAAAAAAGAGGCGATAAAGATGACCACCACCAGGAGGCCGTACCAGAAGCCGATGGTCTGAAGACCGTGTATTCTTTCCGCGGCCATCAGTTTGTGGACATCGATATAGCGGTCTATTCCCATCTGCATCAGATAGGGAAGCGCAAGCGACACCCCGGTCACCAGAAGCGACAGCGCCACAGCACCGATAAGGGGTCTGCGGTAACTGGCACTGAAGATCAGAATACGGCGCCAGAGATGCGTGTCTCCGATGGAGCCGATCTTGCCTTCTTCGGTATAGCCGAAATCATGCATCGTCTTCTCCTATTTCCCTGCGCATCTGTTTGAGATACATGGACCGGTAGAAAGCATTATCGGCCACCAGTCGTTCATGGGTGTCGTCGGAGACAATCCGGCCCTCTTCCAGAATCAGGATATGGTCGGTCATGGACAGCAGCTTGATCCGGTTGGAGACGATCACCACGGTCTTGCCGGCTAGATGGCTTCTGAGCCCGGTAAAGACTTCGTGCTCGGTTGCCACATCCACAGCCGAAAGACCGTCGTCGATCAGCAGGATCGGTCGGTCACAGAGCAGGGCCCGCGCCAGGGCCAGGCGTTGGCGCTGGCCGCCGGAAAGTTTGATCCCGCGTTCGCCGATGACGGTATCGTAGCCTTTTTGAAAGGCGACGATATCCTCATGGATAGCGGCATTGCGGGCCGCAGCTTCGATCTCGCCATGCGAGGCCTCCGGTTTTCCCAGACCTATGTTGGCGGCAATGCTGTCGGAAAACAGGATCGGTTCCTGCCCGACGTAAGCAATCAACGATCGGATGTTATCAAGCGGCAGGGAATTGACATCATGGCCTGAAAAGAATACCTGCCCGTCCGGGACGGGATAAAGCCGGGCCAGGACCTTGCACAACGACGATTTACCGCTGCCGGTCCGTCCCGCCACGCCATGGATGCCCGGACCGATCTCCAGATTGATATCCGAGAGTACGGGTTGCATTGACGATGGGTAGGAAAAGGTAAGTGAGCGAAGGGAAAAAACAGGCTCCAACAATAAATCCCTGTCCACCCGCAAATCAGGTAGAGCTGCTTGGGCATTCAAAAGTGCATGTATCCGCTTAAGCGAGGTGGTGCCCCTCTGCACCAGGTTGGTCACCCAGCCGATGGCCATCATGGGCCAGACCAACATGTAGAGATAGGAGATGAAGGCAACGAAATCACCCATGGTGATCCGCCCCAGGATCACCAGACGTCCGCCGAAAATAAGGACAAAGAGCATCCCTATGTTGCCGGTAAGTGTGGCGATGGGAAACATCAACCCCTGGACCATGGCCACTTTCAGGTTGCTGCGGACATATTTCTTTCCCAGCTTATCAAACTGCCGAGTCTGGAATTTCTCCATTGTATAGGCCTTGATAAGCCTGACAGAAACGAGTGTCGAACGGGTAAACTCGGTCATCAGAGAAAACTGTTCTTGAACGATATTAAAACGCCGGTGCAGCTGTCCCGAGAGAATCCGGGTACATAGAGCCAGCAGCGGCATAGGCAAAATGGCGAGCAGCGTCAGACGAAAATGGATATGCATCATGAACCCCAATGCCGCAAGCGACATGAACAGGGCATCCATGGCAGCTATCATCCCCATGCCGCATGCCATCTGCACTGCCGCGAGATCATTGCTGATATGGGCCATCACATCTCCCGTGGTATGTTTCTCGAAAAACGGTGCATCCATTTTCAGGACATGGGAAAAGATCCGATCCCTGATTATTCGTTCAAGGATGCGGGAGAATCCAATGACCATATACCGCCAGAGAAAACGCAGACCGTTGACGGAAACGGCAATCAAAAGAATAAGACCGGCAAGCCGGAGAAGTGTGGAATTCGAAGATGTTCCGGCAGCCAGGCCGTCTACACCGTGCTTCAGGATTCTCGGAATGAGCAGTTGCAGAAAATCTACCAGTAAAAGGGCTACACAACCCACCAGAATGCGCAGCCGGTACCGGACGAATATCGGCGTAATCACACTCAGTAAACGGCCAATGCTGACGGTAGACGGACGCTCCTGTTCGACTCTGTTATCGGATGGGTTGACTGTATCCACGAAGAAGGGAAAGTTAAAAGGTAAAAAAAGATAATGGTATCAATAAAATAATCTTTTCAGGTAATCCTGTATCGTAACATAATAATCTTTTTACCCTCTCATCTCCAGTATATTATTGTCAAAATATCAGGGCTCATTTCTTAGATTGATACTTGACAGCCCCCCTCTTTCATGGATAAGATTACTAAATGAGTTAGAATCCGATCGACTCTCTTTCAACCGATTATTGCCGATTGTTTCGGTAGCTTATCGAATGATTATGATGGCCCATGTTCCCGGAAAAGGGGGGACGGTCATTACCCTCCCCCATTGGACAGCAAACATTGCCCTCGTGCAGTATTGTGCCTTTGATCCAGGATCATCCGCCCTATTACCCATATCTTCCTGCCTGCTTTACAAAGATGAAATACTATCACAGGCGAGCAGGACAATACCAATTAACAGCCCGAATTCCCGAAAGGAGTCCACCGTAACCTGCGGTGGACCAAGGAGCCAACTTCCGCTACGAATTTCTCCGGGCTACTTTCTTCATGGGGGGAATCATGTCGAAAAAGAAAACTGATCGGTACAAGAAAATCGTGCAGGACCTCCTGCAAACTGCTGGCATAACCGTCAACGGTTCGAATCCCTGGGATATAATGGTCCATGACGATCGCGTGTATCCGGAACTGCTGAATAAAGGGTCGCTTGGTCTTGGTGAATCCTATATGGCCGGTTGGTGGGACTGCAAACAGATCAACCAGCTGATCTCACGGCTCCTGCGTGCCGGGGTTGAGAAGCAAGTTAAACACAACATAAAATTTCTCTTTCGCATACTGCTCAGCAAATTTGTCAACTTCCAAAACCGCAGGCGGGCACTCGAGGTCGGCAAGGTTCACTACGATATCAGCCCCGAACTGTACCAGCAGATGCTGGATTCGGAGATGAACTACTCCTGCGGCTACTGGAAAGATGCGGCGAATCTGGACCAGGCCCAGAAAGCCAAACTGGACCTGTCATGCCGCAAACTCAAACTGGAACCGGGGATGCGGGTGCTTGATATCGGATGCGGATTCGGCGCTTTTGCCAAACATGCGGCCAAGAATTATCAAGTGGAGGTCGTAGGAGTCACCATCTCCCAGCAACAGGCGGAATGGGCACGAAAAAACTGCGAGGGATATCCAATTGATATCCGTTTTCAGGATTATCGGGATGTTAATGAAAAGTTCGACCGGGCCATCTCCATCGGCATGTTCGAGCATGTCGGGGGAATGAACTACAAGGAGTATATGGATACGGTCTACCGGAACCTCACCGATGACGGTCTCTTTCTGCTTCACACCATCGGCACGTCGCAACCGCATAACGGCACCGACCCGTGGGTACTGAAATACATCTTCCCCAACTCCGAGCTTCCGACGGCCAAAGAAATCCCCAAAGCCTGCGCCGGCGAGTTCGTAATCGAAGACTGGCACAATCTCGGCAGCGACTATGTGAAAACGCTCAGTGCCTGGTATAAAAACTTCCACCAGCACTGGAACAACCTGAAAAAGAACTACGATGAGCGGTTCTACCGGATGTGGACCTATTATCTCTTTGCCTTCATCGGGAGTTTTCAAGCCAGACATATTCAGGTGTGGCAGATCGTACTGTCCAAGAATTACCTGAATAAGGATTATGAACCGGTTCGCTGATCCTTAGCCCGCAACTACGAATTGTCGGCATTCATATCCTTTTTGGCTGACGAGTGCAGCGTCGATTTCACTTTCGGAGAGATGCTCAGCTGCAGGGCGCCTTTTATTGCCCGGACATCGGAAATGCGCATGGTGATGGCCACTGTCTTGTCGCGTGTTTCGGCGATCAAGGGAGCCAGATTTTTCATGGCTACCGGATATTCACGGCTGTTGAGCAGAGGCAGCAGGGTACTGCCGATATCGGTATTGCTGGGTTTGGTTGAAGAAACACCGCCTATGGTCGGTTTGATATAGAGAATCTGGCGCGCAGGGTCGAATCGCAACTTGGTGGAACAGGTAAAATCAAGTTTGATTGCCCCGACCTTGAGGTTTATCTGATGTCCGGCAAGCTCCGTCTGTATCAGCAGATTTTTCCCCGAGAGTTTGAGTTTGCTGGAAATATTCTGCGCCGTTATCTTGAGATCATCGACACCGATTATAGTGATTGAACCTTTCAGCCCGGGGGTCGAAGGTTGGATATCCAGAGGCAGCATCTCCTTGATTGCCTGAGCAAGCACCGATTGCGGAAGGTTGAGGGTTATGGTTTGGTCTTTAGCTGCAGCAGCAAAAAGATGCGTTGGTACGATCAGCGCAAGAAGGAGAAGAAATGTCGAAAAGAGCCGTGGCATAATTCAATCCTTGAAGAGAGTCATCCATTTATGAGAATTTCGGATATTCGTTCTTGTCATTGCTATCTGTTCCGGGCATATTGTCCAGGGACCGGTTACTTTATACTATCTGATAAAATATTTCCCGAAATTTTCACAATCCTACGGCTTGAGCAATAGAAAAATTCTTAGAATGCCCATTCTCTCCGTTTCTTCCGATTGTCTTTTTGAAGGAGCCTCAGCCGAACTGAGCGCAGCCATCAAAGACCGGCTGACCATCGCAAATCCCGAATATACAGCCGCCAAACGCTACGGCCGCTGGATCGGCAAGAAATTGAAACCGAAACTCTACTATTTCCGGGAGGGGAAAAAGGGGCTCAGGTTTCCCAGGGGATTTTCCAATCAGGCCATCCTGCTCTGCCGTAAGCATATGGACACTACTCCTGAAATCATTGACAATAGACAACTGCTACAGGAACATGCATTCTCCTTCTCCGGCACCCTGCGTCCCTATCAGCAGGCAGGCGTCGATCTTGCGGCCAACCGATCCTTCGGGGTCCTGGAAGCCGGCACAGGCAGTGGCAAGACCGTCATGGCGCTGGCGCTTATCGCCATGCGAAAACAGCCCAGCTTAATCATAGTGCATACCAAAGAGCTGCTCTATCAGTGGCGGGAACGCATCCGGGAATTCCTGGGATGCGAGGCGGGCCTTATCGGTGACGGCCGGTATGATATTCAGCCGGTGACGGTGGCCATCGTCAACAGCGCCCGCAAACGCATAGGAGAACTTGTTCCGCACTTCGGCCACCTGATCGTGGACGAATGCCACCGGGTTCCGGCGACGCTTTTTACCGATGTGGTGTCAAATTTTAACTGCCATTATCTGCTGGGTCTCTCGGCCACCGCTTTTAGAAGCGACGAGGGGCTAACCAAACTTATCTACTTTTTCATGGGAGACAGGATCCACAAGGTTGATCAGGGCGAACTCAAGGCCACCGGAGCCATCGTCAAACCCCGCATTATCAGGAAGGAGACCGGTTTCACCTATGGCTATCGGGGTGACTATCATGCCCTCATGAAGGCACTGACCCTCCATGAGGGCCGCAATCTCTTAATCATCGACGATATCTGCCGGGCGGCGGACAAGAGCGGGACCGTGTTGGTGGTCTCAGACCGGGTCGGACACTGCGAGATTTTTGCAACACATCTGAAAAATCGCGGCCTGTCGGTGGCGTTGCTCACCGGCCGCACCCCGCCGGAGGAACGGGCCGAGGTGGTGGAGGCCGTGCGCCGGGGAAATCTGCAGGTGCTGGTGGCCACCATCCAGCTCATCGGCGAGGGATTCGACTGCCCCGGTCTCACCAGCCTTTTTCTTACTACGCCGATTAAATTCGAAGGCCGCCTGCTCCAGGTCATCGGCCGGATCATGCGTCCTGCCAGAGATAAAGAGGCCCAGGTCTTCGATTACCTTGACGATTCCGTCCCGGTCCTGAAACGTTCGGCACGCTTCAGGCTTAAGGCGCTGAGCGAATTGTAACCCTGATTACGTGGTAAAAACCTTCCGTTCCAAGTCGTACTGCAGCCCGCATTTCTCATGAACGTCCATTCTTGCTCCGCGAGCACAACAAATGATGAGAATTGAGATGATTCCAATGTAGGGGAGCTGAGGAGTAACCGTATCGCAGGTACACCACAGCTGACAGCAGGCCGCCCCTGGCCTGCTGTCAGCTGCGGACGTCCTGTCCGCAACCCTGCGGGCCTTCGCGAAGCGTCCGGAAGCGAAGCCCTGCGCCTTCCTGGGTTATACAGAAGGACATTTGTGCCGGATAAACTCATCTTTCCTATGCCTCTATTCAGGCCCCGATGCGGGAATTGATTGCACGAAAATATAAATCCTTGTATACTGTATTGTTCAATACTTTCTGAAGCACTCGCAACTGGACGAGTGCTTTTTTTATTGTCCGTTTCAGCCGCAGGCTGACACCAGGACACACTGGACTTATTCTGTCTATGGCAGCCCTTGGTGGTTTGCCTGATTGGAAGTCCGCGCTTTGTATCGTGCAGGGAAAAAGGAAATGGAGCAGGAAAAAATTCGTAATGTGGCGATCATCGCTCATGTAGACCACGGCAAGACCACTCTGGTCGACCAACTCTTCAAACAGTCCGGGATGTTCCGAGCAAATCAGGAGGTAACCGAACGCCTGATGGACTCTATGGACCTGGAACGGGAACGGGGAATCACCATCACCTCCAAGAACGGCTCGTATAATTATAAGGATTACCTGATCAATATCATCGACACCCCGGGCCATGCCGACTTCGGCGGCCAGGTGGAGCGCGTACTGCGGATGGCAGACGGAGCCCTGCTCCTGGTCGATGCCCAGGAAGGTCCCATGCCCCAGACCTATTTCGTCTTGAAAAAGGCCCTGGAAAACCACCTGCCGGTGATCGTAGTCATCAACAAAATCGACAAGCCTGCTGCCCGCTGCAGCTGGGCCGTGGACCAGGTTTTCGATCTCTTTGTCAAGCTCAACGCCCCTGACGACATATTGGACTTTCCCATCGTCTACACCTCCGCCAAGGCCGGCTACTCCCTGCTCGATCCGGCAGACCCGGTGGAGCCGAACCGCGGGATGGAGTTCGTTTCCCAGAAGATTATCGACCATATCCCGGCGCCCAAAGGTTCTGCCTCCGCTCCCCTGCAGATGCAGGTTGCCACCATCGACTACTCGCCATACCTGGGTCGGATGGGCATCGGCAAGGTGCTAAACGGCAGGATGTCCATCAATCAGCCGGTGGCGGTTGCCAGACGTGACGGCTCGATTAAGCCGGTTCGGATCTCCAAGCTCTTCCGTTTTGTCTGCGACGGCAAACAGCCGACCGAAACGGCTTCCACAGGAGAAATCGTGGCAGTGGCCGGCATGGAGGACGTCACTGTGGGCGTGACCTTTACCGATCCGGATAAACCACAGCCATTGCCATTGATAGCCATTGATCCGCCGACCATCTCCATGAACTTCATCCCCAACGATTCGCCTTTTGCCGGCAAGGAAGGCAAATTCGTCACCTCCCGTCACATAGAGGAACGACTGGCCCGGGAGTCTCTGGCCGACGTGGCCCTGCAGTTTGAGCCGCTGACCGATGCCGTGGGCTTCAAGGTTTCAGGCCGCGGTGAATTGCACCTGTCGATTCTGATCGAAAAAATGCGGCGTGAGGGCTATGAGCTGCAGGTCACCCGCCCCCAGGTGATTCTGAAGAAGGAAGGAGGCCAGGTCCTGGAGCCTTACGAACGCCTCACCGTTGATGTGGATGAAAAGTACCAGGGGGCAGTCATCGAGAAGCTGGGCAAACTCAAAGGTCAGATGGAGGAAATGACCACTGAAAACGGCATGATCCGGATGGTCTTCAAGATCCCGACCCGCGGGCTTTTGGGCTACCGCTCCGAATTCATGACCGACACCAAGGGAATGGGCATGATGAACTACGTGTTCTGCGAATACGGCCCCTATGCAGGAGACATCGTCAAGCGGGTCAACGGGGTCCTGGTGGTCAAGGAGACCTGCACCGCAGTGGCCTATGCGCTTTTCAATCTCCAGGAACGAGGCCGTCTCTTCATCGATCCCGGTGTCGCCCTCTACCCCGGCCAGATTATCGGCGAGCATAGCCGGCCCACTGACCTGGTGGTCAATCCCGCCAAGGGCAAGAAGCTGACCAACATGCGGGCCTCCGGTACCGACGAGGCGGTCATCCTGATTCCTCCGGTGGCCATGACACTGGAAGACTGCATCGCCTACATCAATGACGATGAACTTGTGGAGGTCACCCCTGCATCGGTGCGTCTGAGGAAACGGGCGGGAGTGAAAATTCGGGGCTGAGGTGGAACACCTGCGGGCCTCCGCGATGCGTCCGTCTCCGACGTTAGAGAAAGGTTTATTCTAGTCGGATGTATTGAAATTCTTATGCCCACTTGTCAATTCATCAACTTGGGGTTACCTTCTTGATAGCCGTTCTCAAACTGCGGCATCGAAATTGCTGGTAAGATTCTCATTACAACACCGGGCCGGAAAAACCGATGCAAAGTATAGCAATCGCCATCATATCCGTCATAGTGGGATTGATAACCCTGGGATTCATTTTCAAACGCTACGGCTCCGACTGCATCCCGTGAATGACACTCTACGGGTCCATAGGTGTGGGCCTTCTTACCTTTTGGGTATTGCATCTGCTGCTTGCCTAGCCCGAATTTCTCATGGACACTGTGCCAATTCGGAGGAAACTTATAGGTCCAAGGACGTTTAGAAAACTCATTTATTACCAAATTCACACAATGTTCACCGAAGGTCAATCCTTGGGGGCTAACCATCCAGAACGTTTCGGACGGAAGTGGCCAGTTCGTGCATCATAAACGGTTTTTTAAGAAACCGGCCGGCTCCGAGACGCAGGGCCTCCTTGACGTCTTTCGTCTCGGCAAAGCCGCTTACGATAATCGCCTTCTGGTCAGGAACTATCTGCCGAATCCTGCGAAACGTCTCCCGTCCGTTGATTCCCGGATCCATGATCATATCGAGAAGAATCAGATCAACCCGCTGCTTTTTGACAAACTCCACCGCCTCCTCTCCATTTGCCGCCACTGCGGTTCGGTAGCCCAACTTCTCGAGAATCCTCACAGTAATCTGTCGTTGGCTGGAAACATCATCGACGATAAGGATCGTTTCCCCCCTACCACTGTATTTATCCATATCAAAGACATTCTCAGGTACAGGTAGCAACTGCTGGGTTGCCGGCAGATAGACGGCAAACTGTGTTCCTTCCTCGGAGGTGGCAACATTGATATACCCGTTATGGTCCTGCACCACGTTCCAGACCACGGTCAACCCCAGCCCCGTTCCGCTGCGTCCCATCACCTTCTTGGAGTAGAAGGGTTCGAAAATTCTTTCCCGATCTGCGGCGGAAATCCCCTTTCCCTGATCCACTACACGTAAAACGACATAGTCACCCGGTTCAACCTCTTTATATCCATGCAGGGGGCCGTCAATGCAGACATTTTCCGTTGAAATGCGCACCGCTCCTGCCTCTTCAATGGCTTCACAGCCGTTGGATACCAGATTCATCAGAATCTTCCTCAGATGGACACGGGACCCCATGATGTTGTGAAGATCACCGGCCAGTAAAACCTCGACCCGGACCTTGTCGTGAAATTTCAGGACACATTCAAAATCCGGGGACCGCATGTATTCCTCAATAATCGTATTGAGATTTAGCGGTTCTTTGCTGATCGCAACTCCGCGAGCAACAGTGAGGAGATCCTGAACGATGGCTGTTGCCTTTATTCCGGAATCACGCATCAATTGAATAGCCTTGGTGATTTTTCCCTCTTCCGGCAAATCGAGAAGTATAAGATCAGGATAGCTGACAATACCGGAAAGTATATTGTTCAGGTCATGGGCAACCCCTCCGGCCAAAAGTCCGAGCGATTCCATTTTCTTAGCCTGGATGCGAATTTTCCGGACCTCGGCCAGTGCCTTTTCATTTTGGTTACGATCAGTTACATCGGTCAATGTGTCGATGACAGTCCCTTCCGGCAGAAAGGTCGCCGCAAATTCGATATCCTTCACCGTACCGTCCATACACGTCACACGATACTCACTGGGCTCCCCTTTTTTTGTCTGCTGTCGCCAGTGTGTTTTCACCTGGTTGCGATAGACAGGATCGGGATAGGCCAACCCGGCCCAGTGCTCCGGACTCGGCACATCTTCCGCAGTGTATCCTGTTATTTCGGTAACGCTTTTATTCATATGGATATTTTGTGCATTTTTGTCCCAGACGATAACCCCAAGCGGCAGGTTGTCCAAAAGACTGTCCAGGATATCGTGCTGCCGGCGCAGGGCCTCCTGCACCAGGTTTTCCCGTTTTCTGAAATGTGTCTGGCGTATCATAAGGTAAACCAGGAAAAGTATGCTCAAAAAGGTAAGGGCAAAAAGCATGTTGACACTATTGAGAAAATTGCTAAGCCGGTCTCTCTGTGCCTCCAATATTGCCTGCGCTTGCCTGCGGGAATCATCATTGACCCGGCTTACATTCTCCATGACGTCAGCCAACCGCCTTTCCATGATACTCAGGGTGATAGCCGAATCAGACGCGTATCCGGACACGCCTTTGTCTGCCCAGATTTTGAGATCGGCCAAAGCAGGCGCCACGATACTGTGGAAAGCCGAAGCATTCACAAGGTTATTGATCACATACGTTTCCCGCAGCCTGACAGTGCTTTCATAGGCCACATCAATGGTCTTCCGCAGGGCCTTCATATTCTCCTCTGCCGGCGAAGCCTTTTCCACGTATATAGCTGAAACAACTTTGGAAAGATCTTCAGAAACCGAAGTTATTCCTGAGAGTTCACTTAACAGAGTGCCGGGGAGATTTTCTTCAATGGAAGACAACGTTCTATTGGTATAGATAAATACCATGATGACCGCGGCGACTATGGCCGTGGCAGAGAGCCAGAGAGCGGTTTGTGATATCTTTTCTTTTAAAACCATGGGCTTTGAATTACTTGAGAATACCACTCTCTCGATAAAATTTTTCCGCTCCCGGATGCAAGGGAATAGACAGACCGTTTAAGGCTGTTTTCAAGGTGATTGATTTTCCCTGGGGGTGCCCGTCCCGTAAAAGTCGTGCGGTCGTTTCGCTGAAAATCGATTTCGTCAGGGCATGGACCACAGCCTCGGGAGTTGCTGCATCGACAATGAGCAACGCATAGACCTCCAAAGTGCTGGTCGCAGGCATTCCCGGGTAGCTTCCGGCAGGAATCTCTCCCGGATACAAATACGGATATTTGGCATGGATTGCGTCTGCCGCCTTGCGCTCAATGGGCACCAGACGCAATCCGACGTGCAGCAGGTCGGTGACCGCCTTCATCGGTGCACCGGCCATCATCACAAACCCCTGCAACCGCCCTTTTTCGATTTTGTCCTGGACAAATTCCGGCTTGAGATAGAGGGGATTGAGATCCTGAAAGCTCATGCCAAATTGCGACAGGACAATCTTCATGGTCGCCTGAGTCCCTGATCCTTTCTCGTCTACACTGATCTTCTTTCCTCTGAGATCGGTTACCGAGCCAATGCCCGAATCCGATCGCACCACAATCTGGAATTTTTCCGAATAAAGCGAGGCAACCGCCCGTAACGAGGACAACGGTTTCCCCTGAAATGCCCCTTTCCCATTATAGGCCGAAGCAGCAATATCCGCCTGGACCAGTCCCGCATCAAGAGAGCCGTTCGCTACTTTCTCGGCATTTTCTATGGAACCGGCAGAATTCTGTGCAACCCCGATATACCCGTACAGCGGTGAATTTTTCTCCTGTGCCGCCTTGGTCATTCCCGTTGCTATCAGTTTCCCTATGGGATAATACACACCGGTGCTGCCACCGGTACCAATGCGAAATTCTTCAAAGGCAGCGGCAGGGACGGGGTATGCCGCCTGTACCATGCAACAGATGATGATAAGGAGAAACAAAAAACAGAATCCCCCTGTCTCACAGTTTCTTCCACCAGTCCTACCGAGAATCCACCTGCCGGAAGTTCCGTCTGCAACCGATGTATTCATAGCGACCTCGCAGGTATACCCAGCCTGACGTTGACGAAAGATTTTCCACTCCTCGGGAGAGCAGATCGGATCGACTCTTGTACCGCAGGCTAACTCAAGGTCCAGGTTGGCTGGGGTTTTTCTTGGAATAAAAATTCACATTCGGCAGATTCTCAAAATCGGAATCCTGAGTCCATAACGTGCATTTATAAACATTTGCCGTCGCAAAAATAAGACTGTCGGCCATGGGAAGATCATGCTTCAGGCTGATTTTAGCTGCCTGCATGGCGATATCGGCTGTGAGGTCTTTTACTGATCCTTTTTGCATCGCGGCAATGGCCTGGATGGCTTCATTCTCATTGGCTTCGCGCATGACCACTTTAAAAACCTCATAGATGGTAATCACAGGTACAATCAAGGAGGCATGATCTTTTAGAGGTGAAGAAAAATACTCCGCATTGGGACCTCCGGAAAAGTATTCAAGCCATCCTGACGAATCAACGATATTCATACCCTATCTCCCTCTCGCTGAAAGTCGATATTAATTCCCTGTAAAAATCCTTTAAGTTCGGAAATATCGCGGTCGGGGATTAATTCGATTCGTCCTTCGTACTCAATGACTTGTACTTTTTGCCCGGGGCGCAGACCCATTGCATTCCGTATATTTCTGGGGATAACAATTTGAAATTTCGGAGAAATGGTTACCGTTTGCATAACAAATCCTCTATCGATCATTTTTTGTTTTACAATATCATCATCGATAGAAGTTTGTCAAATCTATCTCCTGTCACGCATCACGGTTTTTCCTGCCCTTCCCGTCCTTCCTGCAGTTCCACCCATCACGCTTCACGCATCACGGTTTCTCATCACCCATCACGCTTTACTGCCTTTAGCGATACCTGCCGGAAAAGTAATCCGCAAGGATTTCGGCATGATCAAAGGCCAGCTCCGGCAGATCATGTTGTGAAAAAAGAGCTATCTCTCCGGCGTCATCACCTGCCTTGGGCACGCCTTCCGCCCTGCCGGTAAAGACCGTGGAGGCCGTATGCATCCTGGCATCGCGGTTGGGATTCGAGTAGGTGTGCATCTGTTTAAGATCGGTCACATCAAGACCTGTCTCCTCCTTGGCCTCCCGGACCGCCGCCGTCTCGAATGACTCGCCGTAATCGACAAAGCCGCCTGGCAGCGCCCAGCCGTACGGCGGGTTTTTCCTTTTTATCAATACTATCCTGCCGCCGATATCGATGATGATATCCACCGTGGGCGTGGGGTTGCGATAGGTTTCAATCTCTTTTTTACAGTGGGGGCATTGCATCTTTTTCTCTCTTTTATGGTATTCGTAGTAATCAACAATGATGCTTTGAGGGGGGAACGAATTCAGGATACTGCAAATAGTAGTTCGACACAATGTTCACCAAGGGTGCCCTAAAACAAGTGCCTCCGGCTCAGCTTTGTATCTGATCAGATTTATTATTGACATGCAACCAGGGAAGAGTTAGAGACTATCAATATACTCACTCAACAACCACGTTAGACCTCCTGTTTAATACCAACGTATTAAAGGATATGCTGCCTCTACCAGGAAATGTCTTAGAACAATTCAATGAAGTCTTAACAAAACGAGACGTCCATGAATCCTCCCATTTGTATTACCGGAAATGGCTTCGATATTTCCTTGATTTTCAAAACAAATATCCACCTCCTGAGGAGAAGTCTCAGCAGGTTCGCCTTTTCATAGAAAAGCTGAAGTCCAAAAAACAAACACCGCAACAATGTTCTCAGGCCGCCCATGCAGTTTCCCTCTTTTTCGAATCTCAGCAGCCGAAAAAATTCCCTCATCCAGCACCGGTAAAAAAAACATCGCCCATAATTACTCGCCCAACGAACCCGCCTCTTGAAGCGCGAAATATCAAGGGCACTGTTGCCAAAAGCAACGGAGCCTCAATAATACCGACGGCAGCCGTTACAGAACCGTCACCTTCCTACAACTCACCTGCTGGAAAGCGCTATAACGAATGGCGCTGTCTGGAAAAATCAAACTCACCCGCCTGGGACCAGGTCATTGAAAAACTCGCAGCCGAGATCAAGGTCAGGCACTATTCCCGAAAAACGCTTAAAACATATGCCGACTGGGGACGCAAATTTCAACACTATCTGAGCGACAAACCACCGCAAGATCTTTCATCCACAGATGTAAAGGAATATCTCACCTACTTGGCTGTCAAATGCCGTGTTGCCTCCTCAACCCAGAACCAGGCATTCAATGCATTGCTGTTTATTTTTCGCCATGTCTTTAAAAAGGACTTTGGCGATCAACATGATGTGCCACGGGCAAAAAAATCAAGGTATATACCTGTTGTTCTCTCCCGCCAGGAAATTGACGCAATTTTGAAGCATCTCGAAAATCCGTTTAATATCGTAGTCAGCCTGCTTTATGGTTGTGGACTTCGTCTTTTTGAATGCGTCGGCCTTCGTGTGCAATGTTTCAATTTCGAGGATGGAATTCTGACGGTACACGGCAAAGGTGACAAGGATCGAACTGTTCCTCTTCCTCAACGACTCATCCCAAAATTAAAAATCCAGATGGAGGTGGTAAGCGACCTCCATATCAAGGACTTGACGGCAGGTTATGCGGGAGTTTTCCTCAACGACTCACTTGAAAAAAAGTATCCGTCCGCTGCCAAGGAGTTTATCTGGCAATGGTTTTTTCCTCAAAAAAGACTTACGCCCATACCAGGCACAAAAGAGCAGAAACGATACCACCTGCATGAATCACAGCTGCAAGAGGCGCTAAAAACAGCCGTGAGGAAAACAAAAATCAATAAGCGAGTAAAAAATCGCATACCTTTCGCCACAGTTTTGCTACACATCTTTTACAGGCTAATTACGACATTCGGACGATCCAGACAATGTTGGGACACGCCGATGTGAGAACAACCATACCAATCAACTGCGTCCAATCAAAACTTTAACAACACTCCCTTCCATATCATTCACCCGTTTCATCCATATCGTAACATTGAGTTTGAAGTCGATAGCATAAGGCGACTTGCATATGAG
>JBJKRL010000046.1:0-4951 GCA_046704745.1 Desulfocapsaceae bacterium
CCCTTACCAACACTTGGAGATATAAAACTATTCTCCCCTGCCAGATTTCAAAAATTAACATCAACCACAGACATGCTATAACCTGTAGCTTGTCCATGAGTACTCGACCGAAGATGGTCTTTGGTAAGCTATAATCGGCGGTTGCTCCATTTCTGAGCAGGTCTATGGAATCAGGAAATTCCACCCTCCTCAGGATAAGCTCACGTTGGCCATTTCCGCATGAGTTTATGATTGCCGTTTAGCATCTTCTTCTTGAAAGTTTTTTTAGCAATCTTGGATACAGGGGACATCTCAATTTTTGGTGCACGGCAGTTTGAGTGGTGTTCGTTGGGCCAATCTCAACTTGAGGATTAGGTAACCTGTCTCAAATTGTCTCATTGGTTTCCCACCTCTCGTAACGTCTCCATACGGTACGTTCCTTGATCCTGGCAAGGTAATTCCCTTCGCGAACGATAACTACATCGATCCCTTTCCCGATGGCCAGCTGCAGGTAGTGGTTCATCCGATGAGTCGGAAAACCGTACCTCGCTTGCCGACGGTTTTTTTTTAGCGGAGTGAGTTGAAACAGCCCGGCAATTTTATTACTGTGATGTTGATAAAATTCAAAATTCCTTCCCACCTGGAAAAAATCGACTGTTTCTGGATACAATTTCTGTAAATAGCCATACTGGCTCCTGACCGTCGGCAGGACACCGGGGACCAGATACTTGCGTCTTATCTGCAAATTCCCTCTGTCAAGATCAAAATATCGCGAAAGGAAGGCAAACCTCCGCCAGATCGAACCGACCGGCTTAAAGGTGCCGGCATGTTTGAAGTGGCCGAGATAAGAGGTAAATGTTGCATGGAGGTTGTCCAGCGTTTGGCGATCAAAGTGGTAAATGCGATAGATGCCTTCCATCGATACCAGTCGTTTCTCGAATACTGCCAGCTTTGCCAGAAGATTGGCTATTACCCGTCTCCGAACAAGCAGGTACTCCGCTCGGACGATATAGCCGAGAAAGTTGACGCCATTACTTACCGGCAAAAGCCTGCGAGCCTTTTTGTTGAGCAGCAGGGCAAGCTCATCGGCCAGATAGGCGGCAATGGCCTTTTCCCAGCTCTCAAGACGCTCCCGGTTTTCGGCAAGCAGTACAAAATCATCGCAATACCGTACATACCATCGGCATTTAAGCTGATGTTTGACAAATTGATCCAGGCTGTTGAGATAGACATTGGCAAAGAACTGACTGTTGAGATTGCCGATCGGCAGCCCCTTGCCGGAAACTGCCTGAAAAAGCGTCTTGTGCGGCGGCAGGCGGGCTGCGAGTCGTGCATCACCGCGAACGATCGGCTTCACCGTACAATCATGAAAGACGAGGACTTCGCTGAGCCACAGAGCATCCCGGTCCGGACATCTTCTCTTAATCAGGGAGAAGAGGATTCCCTTGTCCAGGCTCATAAAATAGTTCTCTATATCGAGCTGAAGATACCAGGCGCGGCGACAAGTATTGTGCGTGACCCGGCGGATGAATTTGCTGAGCGCGGCAACACCTCGGTGAATACCTTTTCCTTTTCGGCAGGCATAGGAATCATGGATGAACACCGGCTCCCAGATCGACTCCAGATAATCCACCAGGATATGGTGGACAATCCGGTCGCGAAAATCGGCGGCGAATATCTCCCGCAACTTCGGTTTTTCGGAAAAAAAGCAGACAGAACGTCCGGGACGATAGGTATGCCCGATCAACTCCTCCTGCAGCCTGACCAGCTCCTTTTCCTGGTTCACCTCGAACCGCAGGGCGTTGACGGTATTCCTTTTGTTCTTCCGGCACAGGAGATACTGCCGGTAGATATTTTCAAAGGAGAAAAGCATGGGGAAACATTATCCGGCTCGCAATGCTAAACCGTAACCACCAGTGTAGCTCTTGGTGTTGTTGTTCTGATTGCCGTTGTTCGTGTTGAAGTTCCAGGCGTTGGTAGCAGCGGCGGAATACTCCGTGCCCGACCAGTACCTGGACGCACAATCTGTCCGCCCACTTTACGCCGGCCATTTGCCACCAGCCCGCGCCACCGCCGAAAAATCGCCTCATCGGCGTATTTCCGGCTGAACCATCATGCCGGATTCAACCATCCCGGCGGGACGGACGCACAATGTTTCTACTCGGCACGCTCGGCAGGCAACACTAACCTCGCCCTGCCGATTCCGGCCTCTTCCGCTTTTCGCTCGCCTTCAGCCACCCTTCGTTCTGTCTGCTAATGGAGGTTACCTCGCCGACTATATATTGAAAAGCCCCAAAGCTATATTGAAAAGCCCCAAAGCTCTTGAAGGCCTTGGTTTCCTTGCAGAGACGGATGAGAAGCAAAAGCTCGTCCACTTCACTGCGCAACTGCAAAAGATGCGGTGTCTTCTCCCGGCTTGAATTGGCCTGGATGATCAACAGCACAATTCCTCGGCTGCGGTTGCGTAGCTCGGTGCCCAGGGTGTACTTATGGTAGCGGGAAAAACCCGCCACCACCTTCTCGAGATGGATCACCAGATCGAAGGCCTTTTTATAGATGGGCAGATGTTCATAACGGGCCATGGGAGCCTGTACCTTTATGGGCTAAAAAAATTCGCCAGGGGCATGGCCCCCTGTACCCCCAGCTTTTTGCCCCCCTTTGATTTTTGACCAGCACCAGGCGACAGGGCCTTGGGCCGGTATAAAAAAAGAAAATAATCAAATGCTCAGAATGACCAAAGGATCAAGCGCTGCTCCCGCTCTTTCTTCGCCTAAGTCCGGCAATACCGGCCAGACCGGTACCCAAAAGCAGCATCGTGGCAGGTTCCGGTACGGGAGCAGCGGTAGAAACCTGTCCGGCTCGCAATGCTAAACCGTAACCACCAGTGTAGCTCTTGGGGCTGGCGTCCTGACTGCCGCGGTCAGTGTAGAAGTACCAGGCGTAGGTAGCAGCGGCGGAATACTCCGTGCCCGACCAGTAAACCTCCAAATTAATCAGGTTGGCAAAATCTCCCGTGTTGGTCAGGCCATAGCCGGCTTGGAAATTCCCGTTGGTGTCTAAGTATCCCAGATTGCCCAGTTCGGTATAATAGAGATAGCCCAGCTCGGAACTGGTGATGTTGTAGCCTCCCGTGGTGGTGCCATCATAGCCGAAGACGTATGGCCCATCAACGGTTGCGGGCAGGCGCCAGGCGGGATCGGACCAGTTCACTACATAGCCGGGATCAATATGGTAGGTGAGAGCACCACCCAGGCCCGCCGCCCAGGCGACCTGGTTATCCCAGCTGTTCTGGCTATTGCTGTAATCCAGCCAGATCACCGAATTGCCGTTGTTGTTGTTTTCCCAGATCAGGTTGTAGTCGTTGCCGTTGTACGTTGCCGTGCCGATAGTCATCAACGTTGCCTGCGCAACTCCCGCCGTGCCAGCCATCAACAGGCCGGTTGCTAAAATTGACAGGTATTTCTTCTTCATTATTGCTCCCCTTTTTCCTTTTGAAGAATTGCTCTTGCAAAGACTGTTGTTCTCATGAGGTCGTAGCCACAAACTGAAATGACTGTGTATTGCTGTTGCAAATTTGCTGTATTTGAGAACACTGCAAAGAATGGATTTGCAAAAAAGATACCGTATTGATGTTAGGTTTTGCTTCTCTTCGATTATGGGAATTAGTCTAGGAACTTATCCCGAATAATTTGGGAAATTATTCCTATATCAATTTCCAAAAACATACCCTGAATTCCTTAATACCGGAATCGTTGTCCAAAAAACCGAAAATGCGCATGGGTGGGGGAGCTTGAAATCAGTGGCCGTTATTCAAGATTATCTGGTCCAATACAGAGTACCTGCGAGACTCGACAGTTTGAGATTTCCTGATGTGTTAGAGATCGCGGATCATGACAAGCGTTAATATTGCCATTTCTCAGCTTCGGATTTTTTACTAACGCTTCAAGTTGAGGTTACTACTGTATATACGTAATAAACAAAGACCTAACAACATGCTATAATTAGGTCATCAACATCCTGTTTTTTCAACAGAAGAAGGAGGATACGATGACCGCATCAGAAAGTATTTACCCCAGTTTCTATTCCTCAGAATTGACTCAAGCCTGCGAGTCTTCAGGTTTATCTTTTCTGTTGCCGTTAGAAGATCATTCTAATCCAAAAGCAGAATCGATTCGCACACTATTTGCACCTTTCGCCGGAGCCTTTTATGTGTATCGCCCTAGTAAACGGCGACGTGCACTCAACAAAGCAATAGATAGGCTGGAGGCGAGTTCTCTTCCAGGATTCGAGTATGTCGTTTCCTATATTTATGGAAAATATCGTCGTAATCACTCAATTTCCTCTATCAGTCAAACAGGACAAAACCTCCAAGCATTCCTGTCTTTTCTCAAGACCCTGAATAGGATCGACATAAAAGATCTGAAACGGAGTGACATAGCCGACTATGTAGAGCACGAGCAGGAAAAGGGACTGAAGGTTAACTCGGTAAGAAATCATCTTCACACCGTTTATGCTTTTCTTAACTATCTGGTAGAGAATGATGTTTTGCCTGCTGACATTCTCAAGAAGAAAATTCGCATTAAACTGCCTGAGGTGCTGCCAAGAGCAATCCCAACGGAAGACCTTGTGCAAATCCTTGGCGTTATAAAAGGAGTAAGAGATCGTGCCCTGATTCTGTTGCTTCTCCATACAGGAATGAGGATTGGCGAGCTACTAAAGGTGAAAATGGCAGATATCGTATTATCAGAACGAAAAATCTTTCTGTACCTGGGAGAAAAGAATCTACATGGCAGAGTTGTTTACTATAGCGTCACTGCCGAACAGGCGCTGAAAAAGTGGATGATGATGCGCGATCCGAGCAATGAATACCTTTTTTATGGCTATGGCGGCAAAGAGCTCTCCTACGTATCGGCTTGGATGATTATGAAAGATGCTCTGCAGAAAGTTGGGCTTGAGAACAAAGGCTATAGCC
>JBJKRL010000047.1:0-75309 GCA_046704745.1 Desulfocapsaceae bacterium
GTTCATTGACAAAAAACTGAAGAAGATGGCGCCGCCTGAACTGACCCTTGGTGAACACTGTGTAAAATTGGTACTATATGAATTGTCTTAACATTCGTTGGATCTATTGTACTTAACCAAAATTACACAGTGTTCATGAGAAATCCGGGCTAGAGTTTAGCGGCCCTCTGTTTCGCTGTTACCGCCTCTTTAGAATTACCATACTGCGTCATGATTTTCTTATAGATAATCTTAGCAGTATCCTTGTCATGCAGACGCTCAAATGCCAGTCCCTGACGAAGCAAAGCTACCGGGGCCTTGGCGCTTTGCGGGTAATCCGAGACTATTTTTTGATACTGGAGAATGGCCTGATCATAATCTTTTTGCTCAAAAAGGCATTCTCCCATCATGTAACGGGCATCAATACTCTTGTCACCTGTTTCATTTTTTTTGGTAAACATTTCAAATTGTTTAAATGCTCCTGAGTAATTCCCTTTTTTGTAATCCTCCATCCCTAAATTGAATGTATCGTTGTCTGCTGATGATGCAGGAGTAACGGTTTTCGTTTTTGTCTGAGAGGCAACAGAGGGCGAAGCATTTTTCTCAGTGCTAGCTGGTGGTTGTGCGTTTGTGGTGACAAGAGTTTTTTTCTTGTCTGCAGTAATGTGGGTTGTTGTTTCGGATTTGTGGAGTTTATAGCCTGCGGCATTTGCCTTTGCTCGAGCTTCTTCGGCGCGTCGACTCGCCTCGCGAGCCCTTCTCTCGGCTTCTTTAAGCTTGGATGCCTGGAGAGCGGTAAGTTTCTGGGAGAGCTCTGAGAGCTGTTCCTCTCTTGCTTTGCCCTGATCCTGGAATTGTTTGACAATGGCTTCGCGTTCTTCGGTAGATTTCGTAGTATACGATTGGAGGGAACTTGAAAGTTCTTTGTTTTGTTCGGTCAACATTCTGTTCATATGCGCCATCTCTTCCAATTGTCCGCGAAGATTTTGGATATCGCTCTGTAATTGGTCGATATGTCCAACTGATGCGGCTTGACGCTTCTGCATATCTCCCATCGTGTCCGTTTTCACATCGTCAATCTTTTTGTTGATGATACGGAGTTGATAATTGAGACGATTGACGTCATCTTGAGAGGCGCATTGAGCCAAAAAAGGTAAGACTGCAAAAACGATAAGTATGTTTCGAAGTATCTTTTTCATGTCCGTTTTATTAGATAAATATTAATGGAATTAATACGGTTTTCTTGCCCATCTCGGGTAAGATTGGCTTCCCGGGTATGAAAAGAGCTGACGTTCGTAGCTCCCATTTTTTAACATAACATAAATTTTGTGAATACCACCTATCAATTTAGAAAAAACGATCTGATTGCCATCCGGTGACCAGGCCGGTTCTTCATTATTGGTAAGATCTTTTGTGATCTGGGTCGGAACGGAATTAGGCGATGGACGAATGGTCCAAATTTGATAAAGACCGTCATTCAGACTGGTATAAACAATAAGATCCTCTTTGGGCGACCACGACGGCTCAGCATTTTCCTGACCGACGAAAGTGAGACGCTGGACATTTTTACTAGCCAGATCCATAAGATAGAGTTGGGGTCTACCGCTTCTATCTGAAACGAATACTATCCGCTTGCCGTCATTTGAATAAGAGGCGGAAACATTGATTCCCTCGTTTTTGGTAAGTTGCTCGAGAATTTCACCCCTGTTGTTCAGAAGGTAGAGATCAGGATTGCCGTGAATCGAAAGGGTGAGAATCATAGTTCGACCGTCTGGCGCCCAAGCTGGAGCCAGGTTCATTCCTTTACGCCGGGATAAAGCGCGAGTTGTAACACTTTGCCGTAAATCGGTGATATAGAGATTTTGGTTTCCTGTATGGTAGGAACTATAACACAAGAATAGACCGTTTGGTGTGAACCGAGGCGAAACAACGAGATTATGATGCCGGGTTATTTGCCTGAAATGCAGCCCTAAAATATCGGTTAAAAATACTTCCTTGACTCTGTTATTCAAGGAAACAAATGCTATTTGAGTTGTGGCGATGCCTTCCTGACCTGTGAGTTCCTTGATAACGGTATCGCAGAATCGAAAAAGCATCTCTTCCATTTTACTTGTTGGCCCATTGTATGATTTTCCAACAAGGACATTCCCGTTATTGACATCGAAGAGTCTTAGCTCAAGAGCAAGGTTGTTGGAAGAGTTTGAATATTGCCCAAGGACAACATAATCAGCTCCCAGATTTTTCCAATCTGCGGATTGTGTTCCTCCATATGAACTAGCAGGCAAAATGGAAATGATCCCATGAAATTCGAGAGCTCGGCCTAGAATATCGGAGAGTTTTTTTGATAGGGGTGATTGTTTATCCTGGGAGTCTTTGTCGATAAACCAAGGGACAGCAAAGTTGATTTTTCGCGATTCAGGAGAGGTGATATCCAGGATAACCCCACCGGCTGCAAAGGTGGCGGTCGAGGAAAAGACTGTTGAGAGTATCAAAAGAAAGGTACATATAAAAAAAGCTAATGGTCTTTTCATAGTGAGTTTGTTTTTTAAAAGTAGTTGGGTTATTTGTGAGTTCTTATTGAATTCCGCTTGGTTTAAAACGTAGGCCGACCTCAATTTGGGCTTTATTTAAAGCTGCTGGTATCTGGGGAAGAGGAACAGCATCCCGAAGGGTTTTTTCAACATACTGGTCAAAGAATTTGTCACCGGAGCTGTTTTCAAAGCGCTGACTTATAATGGAGCCGTTTTTATCAATTGTGATCCAGACAATGACCGAAAGAGAAGGGTCCCATGGTTTAATATCCGGTAACGCCCAAAACTGTTGTATCCTATTTGAAATTGAAGCAAAATATTGATTTTCCATGGCGCTGAAATTGTTGTTCACTCCGTGGCTTTCGTTGCCTTGTATTCCCTGATTTTTACTGTTTTCACTCCTGGCGGAAGAAGGGGTCGAGTTCAGTGCCTGTTTTAATTCGTTAGCCGCTTGGCGTGCTTCTTGTTCGGCAGTTTGTTCCGCTCTGATCGATTCAGCCAATCGCTGGCGGTGGATCCGTTCGAGCCTTTTTTCCTCTTCCAAAGCACGTTCTTTTTCTTCTTGGATTCGCAATCTGCGGAGCCTTTCCGCAATAAGTTTATCGTAAGACGTATCTTTTTCTATTTTCCTTTTAAGAGGTTTGAGAGAAATCGCTCTTTCGACAGGCGCTGGAACCGGTTTTGGGGGAGCAACCTGTTCGATTTTTTTTACTTTTGGTTTGGCTGGTATTGCTTTATGGCGTGCTGTTATCTTTGGCGGTGCGACTTTTTGGGACGCCGGTTCAGGAATATTAACGAGATTAACCGTATAAATTTCAGGATATTGTGGTTTGTTATGAAAAATACGGGGCATATAAACAACAGCCAACGCCAAAAGAAGGTGTAGCCCTATCGCCAGGTTGAGTGGAAGCTTCCACCCATTGTTATTCATATATGTCACCTGAATTTCTTGATACACGTTCTTAGAACTCTTTATCAGGAGGTTTAGTTACCATTCCAAGCTTATCAAAACCAGCTCTTTTTATGTCAGCCATGACCGAAACAACAACGCCGTAGGGAACCTCTTTGTCAGCTTGCAGGAGGATGGGATTTTTCTTTTGCTCATCGCTATATTTGGACAGCTGTTCATAAAGCAATACCTGGTTGACCGTGAATTTTCCAAGGCTGATTTTTCCGCTTTTATCGATAGACACAACTATTGGTTCGCTTTCCTGACGAAGCGCTTTGGCTGTTGTTGTGGGAAGATTAATGTTGAGACCTTGCGTCATCATTGGAGCGGTAACCATGAATATTATAAGCAGAACCAACATGACATCAACAAGAGGTGTTACATTTATGTCGGACACCAATCCTTTCTGACCATTACCACGGGAAGGTCCCATACTATTTCCTCTATAAGCTGACGTTGAAAGTTATATTTGATAAGGTTATACCCTGCTCAACAGGTCACGTTCGACGAGATTTAAGAAATCGGTGGAGAATACCTGGACATTATTATCAATATCTACAACTTTGTTGGAAAAGTAATTATAAAAAATAACAGCAGGTATAGCAACAGCAAGGCCTGCGGCAGTTGCTATCAGTGCCTCGGAAATACCCGGTGCGACAACAGCAAGAGATGCCGATCCTCGTTGGCCGATATCATGGAAAGATGCCATGATGCCCCAAACAGTTCCAAACAGTCCGATGAACGGTGCAGAGCTTCCGGTGGTTGCCAGGAAGGGAAGCGCTTTACCCAATTGGGCGGCCTCTTGTGCTTCTGCTTTTCTGATTGCTCGTTTAAGGTTATCCATAGTGGCCAGTTGCATTTCCAGGGTTTCCTTAATTTCTTCGTTATCGTTGCGATTTCTTATGCGGTTAATCTTTTGCAATTCGGCAAATCCTGCAGAAAACACTGTTGCCTCAGGGCTATACGGGAAATCTTCACTTACCTTATTGGCCTCACTGAGATTGCTCGACGACCAAAATGATTCAAGAAAATCCTCCGAATCCAGACGCACTTTTCGGAAAAGGCGAGCTTTCATAAAGATGATGGCCCAGGAAATTATAGAAAAGATAAATAGGGTGATCATGACAAACTGACTGATCGGTCCTGCATGCAAAATCATGCTTGTAATGGAGAGTTGCACTGAAATGTTTCCTTTTTTTCAATCAGAATAGTTTAGGAATTTTGTAAACGTCTAGATTCAACGACCTACGGTTAATTAAAATTGTTTCCTATGGTCGATATAAGGAAGCATTGCCACAAAACACTGCACCACTCTACATATAGTGACTACTTAGTCAGCAGATAAATACCAAAGTAGACCTTTTTAAGAAAACCGGCCTTACTTAGAGCTATGTTTCATGTTTGGCTTTTTGAGTGAACGCTTACCAAATTACCAAGGCTTATTCTGACCCGATTACGTCGGATATTAAATTCATTAATGATAAACGTTTATAAAAAAAATTCAACAGGAAGAGTTACATTTTGTCTCTATACGATCTCGATCGAACAGACGGCAATTTTACTTGCGAAATATGTTCTGAGCAATCGTTTTTTATAGGGGGTTGAAGTTCTTTTCACTCATTTCTATCGTGGTGGATGCAAACTCGATACGAAGGGCAATTTTGCCATGGACTCGAACCGTTGCTTTTAAGAATTGCGCCGAAGAAACTGTTTCTTTGAGTTCGACCTCGATTCTCAGAGTGTCTCCAGGGAACACGGGACGTTTAAAGCGGGCGCTGCTTATTTTTGTAATGACAGGGAGTTTAGAGGACTGAGAATCATCCGGCAAGCGGGCTATGAGAAGGGCTCCGCTTTGAAAAACAGCTTCACACAGCAAGACACCAGGAAGAATGGGCATGTTCGGATAATGACCACGGAAGACATCAAGGTCGGTCGAGATATCTTTTTCTGTGACAATAAATCCGGGTTTTTCAGAGATGATTCTGTCGACCCAGAGGAATGGCTCTCTGTGGGGAATCAGATTTGTAATTCGGGGATCGATCAGCATAGGTTCAGAACTCCTTGTCACACACTGCGAACATAGTTATCAACATCATTGGAAACGATGACCCCGTAGTTTATTGCACCAAGCCAACCCGACATGATGATTCCAACGGAACCCACATGAAAAAGACCTGATATTTCTTTAAAGATGGTTCTTGAAACATCCAGTCCCTCAAATTTTGTACCAAAGGATGTCCCTCGAGTGTGCAAGGTATAACGTTGAAAGGTCTTGGGTGTGGCTGCTTCCATCCAATCGATTTTCCCTTCTATTCCGGGGAAATAACGTTTAAGGTCCGCCAGCGTTCGTGTAATAAGATGCTTCTTTTCTTTTTGGTATGCCTCATCATCCAGTTTTGCCCAGTCGTTATAACGGCTGTTCATTGAGGCAACGATTGTATATCTATTGTGCCCGGGCCTGGTCTTAGGGGAGTAAATGGAAAAGGTTTTCGATCGGGTATGCATATCTAGAAGCTCGTCGGAATCGAAAAACGGAGCCGTTGAAGTGAAAAGAAGGTCCCCGACATTTTCAATGGCAAAATCCTCGCCTATGCCGAAATAGACTTGACAGCTAGAATTGTTTACTCTGATGGCATCGGCTTTTTCCAAAAATGCATCGGAAAAATATTCTTCACCGGCCAAATCATAAATGGTATTTGTGATTCCGCTGTTGGACACCACTGCATCTGCTTCTATGGTTTTTCCCCGCACTGAGAGTCCCCGCACCTTTTTGTTTTCGATGAGAATCTTGTCGACCTTTGCGTTTGTAAGGATTGTAACGCCGTTTTTATTCAGTTCGTCCGTCATCATCCCGATAAGTTTGTCGGTTCCTCCCTCAAAGGTATAAACGCCTTTATTCATGAAATTGGAAAAGACGATACCATAAGTAATGGCGGGGTCATCAAGCGTTGAGCCGTTTGCATAGGTGATGGGTTCCATCAACAGTCTATGCACATCATTTCTTCCGGGGAAAAAGTGGTCAAAAAGCTCACGAGTGGTCATAGACTGATCGTCGTAAAAATTCATCCCAGCCACCTTTAAAAAAAAGCTGTCAATGGTCTTTGGGGCTATTCCGAATCGATTAACGAGAAGTGATGTGAAATCATTACGATCAAAGGTGGTGCGAAGAGAAAACTGCGGATTATCAAAGACGATATCTTTCAGTTGAACAATCAAGTGCATGATTTCACGATTCCAGTATTTTTTGCAGGTTTTGACCATGCCGTATGGGAATCCATGGAGAGAGATATCGAAAATATGTCCTTTGCGTTTGAACCATGTTGCCAGTCCGCCCAATTGATGATGGAACTCAAGAAGGAGGACTTTATGTCCGCAACAGGCAAGTCTATTGGCTGCGGTCAATCCTCCGAGACCCGAGCCTATAATTATAACATCATATTTTGAGGAGAGAGTTTTCAAAGCAAAAGATAGAGATAGCTGTTGAAATAAAAAGAGAATTATTTTGGAAAATTATCTGACAAAGTGTTCATGAGAAAACCGGCTCAAAGGTAGGGTAGAATGTGTTGATTGACCATGGCAATGCCGCTAAGCAGGGAACCAATGATACCCAAATATCCCTGATCGGTACCTGCCAAAAAAAGATTGTCATACCCCATTTTCCCGTCTTTAATTTTGTAAGGGCAACCATAGATTGCCCCTTCTATCTTACCGGTAAAACGTTCTATTGTGAGTGGTGTAATTGTGTCTTCATATATAATGTTTTCAGAGAATTTTCCAATGATTTTCTCTATGGTGATTACTGAATCGGTAGAGATTACATGCTTTTTTTCAATATAGGCTTCTTGATTGTTTTTTAAAGATTGCCAACCGCGATAGTCTGCAAGATGCGTTGTGCGGATTTCAACGTGTTCGCGCGGTTCAAGGTCTGCAAAATTGGAGGTAAAACAGATAACGCCGCTCCCAAGATCAATCATTTCCTTTGGACGTTCATAACGGAATGTATCCGATGTATTATAGAATATTATCGTCTTCTCCTGAGGTAAAAGAGATCGACACGACAAGGGGAGATGAAAGATGGATTCCAGAAAAGACAGACGTGTCCCGCAATACCGTTCACCTTTTCGATTAAGCAAGGCAAGCGTCTCTTCATAACCGATGGTTGAAAGAACCTTTTCACAATGAATTAGCTCGCCAGTCTCCAATTCAACAGCTAGGACCCTTTGATCTTTATGCAGTATTTTTTTTACCCGAGAATTCAGCCGAATACTTCCTCCGAATCCTTTGTAGTGGTTGAGCAATAAATCAAGAAGATCTTTTATGGTACCATGGGGACGAAACAGACCTTCCAAGAACACAGAACGGAATAGAATGACAAAGAGACTGAGATCCATGTCATTTTCCCAACTGGAGCCATAATACATCAATGGACACAACAGCATATCGGCCAACAATGGGTCTGCTATATACTCATGCAAAAAACTCCTGGCAGATTGAAACGGTCGTGGTTGAAATGGGGAAAAGGCGTTGATGGCGGCAACAAGATTTTCAAAACCTTTTTTGCAACGGGGAAATTTTTCACAAATTTGCTTTTTTAATAATTCGAAATCATTTGAAAATAGCAAAGATTCTCTGTTCGCGAAATAGATCTCGCTTTGAATCTGTTCATGGAATTGCAGGTTTTTTCGACTAAGTTTAAGCTGACGAAAAATTTGATTGAGAGGAGCCTTTTTTTCTTTGGGGTCCGCATAATTTGTTATTGCATGCAAACCGGTTTCAATAAGAATCCTGTTTCGGTAAAAATAGGAATTCAGCCCTCCAATGCGTGAATGTTTTTCGAGGATGAGTACATCCGGGGAATATCTGGCGCAGCGTATGGCAGCCGCAAGTCCTGAAAGGCCACTGCCGATAATCAACAGAGGGACTTTCACCAGATCAGGCTTCTTTCAGGAGCGGTTCGAGATAGTTGACACAGCTGGAAAGTGTTGCAAGATGGGGATAATCTTCTTCGGGAATCTGGAGTTGGTGTCTTTTTCTTAGTTCCATCACAATATCGAGAAAATCCATAGAATCGAGATCCAATTGGTCTCGTAAAGGTTCTTCGTAATCCAGGTTGTCAAATTCCGCGTCTTCGTCAATATCTGCTATAATCTCCAAAATAAGTTCTTTAATATCGCTTCGCGTCATGTGTATCTCCGAATGTATCCTATTGCTGAAAACCCTAATTCAACTCTATTTTGTAGTATTTAGTTATCTCTAGAAGAAAAGATCTTTTTGCTCCCTTCTTACGCTGCCCATGGGGGTAATGGAAAAACCGTGAAGCTCTTTTCTTGTTTTATCGGTAATAAGAAAACGAATCCCTCTGTATACCATAAATGAAGTTTATTTTTTATGTTTTTTTTATAAAAAAGCAATGTGTTAAAACGTGTTGTTATTCTGAAAATTTTTTAATGATTATCGAGGAATTTATCCCTACCATTCCAAAAGAGTTGTTAAGAATCGTCGAAACAGAGTCCAAACGTTTCGGTGCATCAATGACGAGATTCGGCAGAGAGCAGGCGGGATCCAAATTTTGAATGTTAATGGTCGGATGGACCATGTTGTCTTCAAAGGAAGGCAGGTTTCCGGCAAGTTCCAAGACGCCTGCCGCTCCCATGGCGTGGCCAATAATACTTTTTGTATTGTTGATATATGTGGTTGAATTGTCGTTAAAAACCTGTCTTATTGCTTTGCATTCTTCAATGTCCCCCTGTGGGGTTCCTGTCGCATGAGTACTTATAACATCAATTTCTTTTGGCTGCATTAACGCTCTTTTCAATGCAAGTTGCATGCACTCGGCTTGGCGTTCACCTAAAGGGAGGACGAAATCGTTGGCATCCGAATTCATAGCGTAGCCGGCAATTTCACCGTAAATATGCGCATCTCGTTCAAGAGCCTTGTCAAGACGTTCGAGTACATAGATACAAGCACCTTCAGAGACCACGATGCCGTTTCTGGAAATGTCAAAAGGTCGGCACGCATGACGAGGATCCAGGGCATAACCTAAAGCTCCTTGGGCCTTGAAACTTGCAAAAATACCGAAAGACCCGGTTGATTCTGAAATGCCGCCCGCAAGGGCCATGTCGACCTCATTGAGACGCAACATCTGAACCCCTTGAATAAGCGAAGCGTTGCCTGCAGCACAGGCGGCGCCAATGGAATAATGGGGGCCGGTGATTCCGAGGTTCATCGTGATTTCACCGGCAGGATTATTGAGCACGGTTCTAGGATTATGATGATGGGTCCAATAGTCAACGTTGTAATTATACTGGCTTATATTGTAGATCTCATTTTCTGTTTCCACTGTCCCATGTTCTGTAAGCCCGATATACACGCCAATTCTTGATTTATCATAATCTTCCAGAGTCAGTCCGGCATTGTTAAGGGCCTCGTTAGCACAGTAGACGCCGAGACAACCGGCTCTGGTTCCACGTTTATTTTCTTTTTTCTTCCTGTACTTTGTTTCTGGAAAACTGCAAATTCCAGCCGGAGCCTTTCCAAAGTATCTGAGATCAATTTCTGATATCGTACTTTTGCCCTGCAGTAAATTATCTCTAAAGTTCTGTAGGTTGTCGGCTCCCGGAGCAACGAGGCCGATTCCTGTAATCACTATCCTTTGTTGCAGGTCAATCATCGTATTCAATAATGGGTTGAGTTAATATTCAGATTTTTAGGTGAAAATAAAATAAAATAATATGAATTACAATATGTTACTTTGATAGATTGAGAAAAACATGTTACCATGTCACATAAATGTAAAAAGGTATTTCTTAGGATAAAAACGGATAAAATTCAAGCAGAATGCTGTATTACAAATAAAAAAGGAGGAAAAAAGTGAAATCTTATAACAAGGAACTTTGGTTTAATGTACCCACTCGCAGAGCATTTATGAATATCACTTCCCAAATCGAACAATGCCTTGAGGAAAGCAACATAAAAGAAGGTTTACTTCTTTGTAACGCGATGCACATAACTGCCTCTGTCTTTATTAACGATGATGAGAGCGGGCTGCATCAGGATTATGACGACTGGCTGGAAAAACTTGCTCCCCATGCTCCGGTTGAGCAGTATAGGCATAACGGGTATGAAGATAATGCAGATGCTCATTTAAAGCGCCAAATAATGGGAAGAGAGGTCGTTGTTGCGGTCACAAAAGGAAAGCTCCATTTTGGACCATGGGAGCAGATATTTTATGGGGAATTTGATGGCGGAAGGAAAAAACGCGTGCTGGTTAAAATTATCGGCGAGTGAAATTTAGGATAAATCTTGCCGATTAAATAATGTCAGCAGATTTGCATTGTAGACATTACGGCAATGCTGCCGCCTGTCTTTGTGGCTTAAAAAAGGGCATAATCATGTCACCGGCAGCCTTAGTGCTGGAAACCACATGATCGAGAACTGCATGAGTGCCGTTTGCTCCTAACTCGACGAGATCCCAGCACTCCGGAGAATCGGCAATTGTTTTCATAAATGCAAGATGTTGTGTATGGCCTGCTTTATAGGCAATCACATGTCCAAGTATCGGGCAACCCAGAAGTGCCAGATCTCCGATAAGATCAAGAACTTTGTGTCTGATGAATTCGTCGTCAAAACGAAGACCATCTTCATTGAGGATAGACTTACGATTCCAGTGAATCGCAATGACATTCTCCAAGGTTCCCCCAAGGGCAAGACCGTTGGCCCAGAGTTCTTCGACCTGCTCGACATAACCAAATGTCCGGGCTCGCGATATCTCCTTGGTAAAGCGATCTGAGTTAACATTAAGACTGTATTTTTGAGAGCTTATGAGAGTATCGTCAAAACAGATTTCACCGGTGATTTTGAAGCCGTCATACGGTAAAACGCAGATGGTCTTGTCGCCATCCGTATATTCTATCTTTTCTGTAATACGTAATATTTTTCGTAACCCTTCCTGTTTCTTGCGTCCGGATTTCTTAAGGAGGTGAACGAATGGGGCGGCGCTCCCATCCATGATCGGCACCTCTGCGGCGTCAAGTTCAATATTGGCGTTATCCACACCAAAACCTCGTAAGGCTGCCATTAAATGTTCAGTTGTGGAAACCCTGATCTGATTCTCTCCTATGGTTGTTGCCAAAAAAGTATCAACAACTTTATCCATATGAGCCTTTATTGGAGAGCCGCCCGCTAGATCCGACCTGAAAAAACGTATGCCGTTGTTGACTGGAGCTGGTCTTATTGTCAGATTGACCGTCCTTCCGGAGTGTAAACCAACACCACAACAATTAACCGCTTTTCTTAAAGTGTATTGATACGGATCAACAGGAAGACGCATAGGTTAAGGTCCTTGTAAACAAAGTATAAAGGATAACTGCAGGATTCGATAGGACTTTGTATGCAAAAAACAAGCCATTGTGTTGTAAGTGTGGATACCAATAGCTTTTTTTATTATAAAATAATAAAAACAATTAGATAGGAAAAAAAAGTAAACAGTGACACAGTCTTTACCTTTGTGGAAAAAATGACACATGAGGAAAAAAGAACATACATTTTCCAACTCATAGATCATTCACTTTACCTTTTTAAGTCTTTCAAGAATAAACTCTGAAAAGGTGTTGTCAGTCTTAATAGACATAGTCAGAGAATAGAGTGGAAGAGGGGAGGTCCACGAATGGATTTTGACCATGTCCTTTTCTGTAGTTATAAGAACTCGAGCACCGGAGGCTTCGGCAAGACGGGATATTTTGTTCGTAAGCTTTTGGTCATAGGTTTGATGGTCTTTGAATTCAGTAAGACCGGTAATTTGAAAACCGCAGTCTTTTAATGTTGTATGAAAACGCCCTGGATTGGCAATACCACAAAAGCCGTAAACATTCTTGGGAAGATCAGAAAAGGAGATAGGGCGGGAACTGCCGATTTTTCTACACGAAAGAGCACTATACTGGCTTGTGAAAATAGGGATTTTAGGAAAATTCTCACGTAAGTGAGAACAAAATTGTTTTGTTTTTCCTTGATATTCTACTCGCATTCCGGTGATCATGAAGGCGTCGGCCCTGGCGAGTGCCGAGAAGGGTTCGCGCATATGCCCGCCAGGAAGAACTTGGTTATTTCCCAATGGGGAAGCAGCATTGAACAAAACGAGATCCACATCTCGTGAAATGGAAAGATGTTGGAATCCGTCATCTAAAATGAGTGCGTCACAGCCCAGGTTATTTACAGCAAAAGAACAAGGATAAAAGCGATGAGACCCTGTGACAACGGGTATTCCGGGAAGTGACTCAGCAAGAAGAAGCGGTTCGTCACCGCCACGCCTGGCATCCATTAAAATTGTTTTTCCATCTGAAACAACATTTACCCTGTTTCTGCTTTTGCCTCCGTATCCCCTGCTTATTACCGCTGGCTTGAAATCATTTTGCTCTAGAAGTCTTGCAAGGTAGAGAACAATCGGGGTTTTCCCTGTACCACCAACAGTCAGATTGCCCACCGAGATTACAGGTACCTCCATGTTATTCCTGGAAAAAACGCCGTTACAGTACAGCCGAAATCTCAGTCTCATGCAAAGACTGTACAGTGGGCTAAAGGGACGTCCTAATAAAAATAAGCTTGTTAAACGGTCAGGCATGGCAAGGTAGGAGGAGTCAGTCGAAATAAAACAATTTGTCGGGATAGTCCGATGTTCTGGCAAACGATTCATGGTTGAACATGTGTTTCATTAATACTTTTTCAGAAATATTTCTCTTCCATTTTTCTCAAATGATGCGTAAAAAGACTATGGAGAGGGTCTATCCGAAAGTATTTCTTGGATACGCCATTCATTTCATTTAAAAAGGAGGCGCAGATGAAAAAAGACATTTTAGGCTTATTATTCGCTGTAGGTTGTGTAATGTTGTTTGCCACTTCAACCTTGGCTGTTGAACCGATTAAGATCGGCGCACTGGTTTCCACAACAGGAGACCTGGCAGCCTATGGACCGCCGGTAAACAACGGTGCAAAGCTTGCCGCTAAAGACATCAACGAAGCCGGCGGTATTTTAGGAAGAAAAGTTGAAATCATATTAAGGGACACTCAAACAAACCCCACTGCCGCGGTCGATGCAGCCAAGAAGCTTGTTGACATCGATAATGTGGTGGCGATTACCGGAGCGCTTTCATCAGGAGTTACAATTCCTGTAGCAACATCGGTGTCAATTCCCAGCAAGATTGTACAGATCTCTCCCGCCTCGACGTCCGAGAAGATAACAACAATAAAGGATGATGACTACTTGTTTCGAACAGTCCCCATGGATGCACTGCAGGCGCCGGCAATGGCGCAAATCATGACGAAGGATAAGCATTATAACAAGGTCGCAATTATTTACGTGAACAATGATTATGGTGAGGGGCTTGCCAAAGGTATCAAGGCTTCATTTGAAAAAATGGGGGGGAATGTAACTGCATTGATTCCTTATAATAAAAATCAGGCTTCCTATAGAGGGGAAGCGCAAAAGGCCATTAATGGAAACCCCCAAGCGGTAGTAATGGTTGCTTATCCGCAATTCGGAGCTGTTATCATGCGTCAAATCGTCGAACTGGGATTTAAAGGCGGCTTTGTCTTTTCAGATGGTATGGAAGCTCCTGAAATAGCAAAAAATGTTGGAAGCAAGTATGTTGAAAACGATTATGGTACTGCGCCTGGAAATCCCAATCAAGATATTGCCGGGTGGTTTCAGAAACATTACCAGGCTGAATATGGTGAAATGCCCCCAAAACCGTATATTGATACTGAATACGACGCAGTTGTTTTAGTTGCCTTGGCAATAGCTCAAGGTGGTTCAGCCACTCCTCAGGCAGTGCATGATAATCTGCGTAAGGTTGCCGGTCCTCCAGGGGTTAAAGTTGATGCACGGCATTTGAAGGAAGCATTGAAGCTCATTAAAGAGGGGAAAAAAATCGACTATGAAGGTGTTTCCGGAAGCTGTGATTTCGATAAATTTGGTGATGTTCCCGGAAGTTATAAAGTATGGAAGTTTTCCAATGGAGAAGTAAAAACCGTTAAATACATAACTATTGGAATGTAAATCTAAAATAGGTATCTCTACCAAAAAAAAGGCCGTCTCCTCTCGGAGACGGCCTTTTTTTTGGTTTATCGAGATTAACCCGAATTTCTCATCAACATTGCGATAATTTTTTATGCATCAGAAATATCAAATGATTATAGCAAAACACTGTGCCCAAAAAATTTCACAGTGTTCACCAAAGGTGCCCTGCAAGGAATTGCCCCCAGAGGAATGAGCGAAGGCGGCGCAATCTTCAAAATTTTTGGCAATGAACACCATGGCCAACCATTGTCCATTGCTAAAAACTTCGAACCTGTCACTCTGTACTAATGAGAAATCCAGGTCAGAATGTTTTAGAAAATTAAACCTCTGAGTTAGTGGGATGAGCAAAATAATGAGGACGAGACATTTTATACTTTTTTCTTTGCTGCCTTAAGAATATTCTTTTCACCAAGGATGCCCTCTGGCCGGACGAGCAAAATAACCTCTAAGAATATGGCAATGACGATTACTCTAAGGGCACCTGCCTGTACGGAATAGTGAACCGGTACGATATTGGAAAGCAGGTCGGTAAGGGACCATAATCCCCAGATGACAAAAGCACCAAGGAGAGCTCCCTTGTTGCTGCCACTACCGCCGGCAATGAGCATCACCCAGACCAAAAACGTAGCGTTCATGGGCAAAAAGGCTTCGGGGCTGATAAACTGGATGAAATGCGCGTAAAATGAGCCGGCCATTCCCATAATCATGGATCCGAGAACAAGAGATTCCATCTTGTAGCGTACAATATTCTTTCCCATGGCCTGGGTGACGGTTTCATCCTCGCCGATGGCTTTTAACACCCGTCCCCAAGGTGATTTCAGTGCCTTTTCTATGGCCAGATAAACGCCAAGTACAAATAAACACATTAAAAGAAGATAAAACACATTATAATAGTTGAAGGGAATATAGTGCTCAAAAGGCCTGGGGATTCCGCTTACACCACGAACTCCACCTCCGAGCCAGGCCTCATTAGTGAAAAAAAGGCGGATGGTTTCAGCTATGCCGATGGTCGCGATAGCCAGGTAATCTTCCTTTAACTTGAGAGTGGGGATACCGATAAGAAAGGCAACAAAACCGCTCAATAAAACCGAAATAAGAAGAGCGGCGAGAAACGGCATGTTAAATCCACCGACTCGATCAGATATGGGAGGGGTTGTAAGGATGGCAGAGGTGTAGGCGCCGATGGCAAAAAAACCGGCAATACCGATATTGAAAAGCTTGGTATATCCCCACTGAATATTGAGCCCCAGGCTCAGTAAGCCGTATATGGATACAATGACGAGGAAAAAAACAATAAATGAAAATATGCCGGTTAGATCCATCGTTTGGAACCTCCGAAGATACCTTGAGGGCGAATAAGCAATACAAGGATCATTATGATAAAGGCCACTGCCGGTTTGTAGGCAGTGGTAATATATCCCGTGGAAACTTCCTGTGCGATACCGATTATCAAACCACCGACCATGGCTCCATAAGGTTGACCGATGCCGCCTAATATTGCTGCGGCAAACATCGGGAGGAGCAACTCCCATCCCATGGGAGGCCGAAGACCGTTTTCCATGCCGAGCATGATGCCACCAAAAACAGCCAGCGCCGTTCCTACAGCCCATGTCCAAAAAATTACGCGTTGGGTATCGATTCCCACAACCTCCGCTAAATCCATATTGTCGGAAGAAGCACGCATAGCTTTACCGATTCTAGTTTTTTTCAAAAAGAGATGCACCAGAGCTATGAGAATACCGGTTATAACGATGATGGTGATTTCAATGCTGTTCAACTGAACACCCGGTATTATTTGCATCCCCATGTGAATATCCCGGGAAAAATACGTCAAGTCTGGGCCCCAGAAGAGAAGGATAATATTACGTAAAAAGAGGGCCACTCCAACCGAGGCAATGAGGAGGATGATAGGGCCGGTCTTGCGAAAAAATCGATAGAGATAATGATCGATTAGAAGAGCAACCACAATGGATACTAAGATAGCAAGGATTACGGCCAAGGGAAACGGGACCTGTAGATTCAAAAAGAGAAACGCCAGATATGCCCCCAGGCTCATAGTGTCTCCGTGGGCAAAATTAGCAAACTTGAGTATTCCATAAACCATTGTCAGCCCAATGGCTCCAAGAGCAATAATGGATCCGAATATAATTCCGTTAGCAACTAATTGTAACATAATGCAGACCGTCTCCTATGCGCCACCAAGAAAAAGTTGACCAACTTCAGGGTTTGTCAACAAGGCTTTTCCAGTATCTTCAAATTTATTTTTTCCCATAACAAGGACATACCCTCTATCAGACATCTCCAGGGCTTTTTTGGCATTTTGTTCCACCATAAGAATGGCCACGCCGCTTTGTCGAATTTCCAGGACTTTACTAAAAATTTCATCTCGAACAAGAGGAGCCAAACCCGCGGAGGGTTCGTCCAAGAGCAAAAGCTTTGGGTCTAGCATGAGGGCACGTCCCAAGGCCAACATCTGACGTCCTCCTCCTGAAAGGGTCCCCGAGATGAGTTTCCGTCTATCTGCAATAAACGGAAACATCTCATAGACTTTTTCCATGGGCAAGGTGATGTCGTCGTTTCTTATAAAAGCACCCATCTGTAAATTTTCTTCTACTGTGAGTGAAGGGAAGATATTTTTCTCTTGGGGGACATAGCTCATGCCCAGCTTTACCAGCTTATTAGGACGCGTGCCGGTAATTGCTTGGCCGTTATACACTACTGATCCTTGTTTTAGGTTGACTAAACCGAAAACTGATTTCATCAAGGTGGATTTCCCGGCGCCATTGGGACCGATAATCGATACAATTTCGTTTTCGGAGCAATGGATGGATACGCCGTTAAGTATCATGACCTCCTTGTATCCGCCGACCAGATCTTTTACTTCTAAAATTGCCATTATCAATCACCAAGATAGGCGTTTATTACTCGTTCATCATTTTTTATTGTTTCCGCCGTTCCCTGGGTTAAAATGGTTCCGGCATTCATTACAATGATGGGATTGCATACTGACATGACCAAATCCATGTCGTGCTCAACGATCAAGAAGGTTTTCCCTAGCTCGTTTAATTTCTGAATATAACCTATTAGTTTTTTCATCAGCGTTGGATTGACTCCGGCACCCGGCTCATCCAATAAAATGATATCTGCATCGGACATCATTGTCCTGGCAATTTCAAGAAGCCGCTTTTGCCCGCCGGATAAATTGCCGGCATATTCGTCTTTAAGACGATAGAGTTCAATAAATTTCAGTGTCTCAATGGCTTTTTCTTTGACTTCTTTTTCTCGATTGCGAACACGCCTAGGCCGAAACCAGGCGTTCCAGATTTTTTCACCTTCTTGCTGACCGGGAACCAACATTAAATTTTCTAGAAGGGTCATTTTTTCCAATTCACGCGATATCTGAAAAGTGCGTATCAAACCTTTATGGAAAATTTTATCCGGACGCAGACCATCAATACGATTTCCAGTCAAATAAATTTTGCCACTATCAGGAGTGTGAAATCCGCTAATTATATTGAATAAGGTGGTTTTACCGGCACCATTGGGTCCTATCAGGGCAGTTATCGTTCCCTTTTCAACACGCAGGGAACAGTTGTCAACTGCCGGCATTCTTCCAAAAGATTTAGTAACTTCTTCTACTATTAACAGGGGTTGAGAATCTTTTGTCTCTACATTCATCGCAAGTATTTTAAAAGCCTAGTTGATCGTTGATATAATGATACCTCGCCTGGATTTACCTTTGGTGGACACTATGTAAATTTTTCGGCACAATTGTTTTTTTAAAATGTCTTGTCCGTTCTAAAATAGAAAAAAATAACAACGTGTTCATGAGAAATTCTGGCTACATCGATAGTTATATAATGTCATAAAACACAACTATGATGAGTTCGCAAAATACGACGGCCTCGAGAAAATTCTCAAACACTGCATAGGCGATTCTGTAATTAAAAAATTTGCAAGGTAGCGGTATCGCCAATACACTTTATATGGGATAACATAGTATAATTAAAAGAAAAAAATTAATTAAGCCAGGTAAGACTATAACAAACCACCTCTCTGTAATCAAGCGAAATATGATATATTGGTTAAAATCCATGGACGTATACTAAATATGAAACACAGCGCGTTTTTTAACGTAGTTGATAACGTAACAATGTGAAATACAGGTGCATTAGCCGTTTGTTGTACATTTATGTTGTAATTTCAAACAATAACTGCAATCGTCATTATTTATAATAGTGATAAAAATTGAATTTATGGTATGATAACTAACTTTTCCAGGTGTTTTTCATATACGGGGTGGTTGAAGGAAACAATAATTATTAGAAACTTTGATCGTTTAATAAATTACAAACTGTGTAAGAGAAATGAATGGTTCCGTTATGATTGTCGCCGGGGAAACCTCAAGCGATCTCCATGGTGCCAACCTCATCCATGCCATAAAGAAACGCCGTCCTGATCTTTTTTATTATGGCGTAGGAGGAGAAAAACTATCTGCTGCGGGCGTGGACTTGCTCGTTGATATAAGGGAAAATACCTCTGAGGAACGTACTAACATCATATCTAATGTTCCAAAAGCACACTCAGTACGCAGACTGCTGATAAAAAAATTACAAGATGACCGTCCATGTCTTCTTGTCCTGATCGAATCTTCCAAAACTGATCTGATGTTGGCTACAAAAGCAAGAAGAATCGGAATACCAATGTTTTATTGTATAAATCCGCAGGATTGGACCAGGAGATCCAAGAATGCTAGGCACTTGGAAAAATTGGTTGATCGTATAGGTGTTGTACTGCCGTTTGAGGAACAATACGATCAAACAAGAAGGTTAAAAGCTCGGTATATCGGATGTCCTTTTTTTGATAATATAAAAGTAACGATGAACAAAAACGACTTTTGTCATCGTTATGAGATAGATCCCGATCACAAAATTGTCGGCCTTTTCCCGGGCAACAGAAACAAAGAAATGTCTGCGTTATTGCCGACATTTCTCGAGGCTGCCAAAAGAATGCAGAAAAAATACCAAAAGCATATTGTTTTTCTCGTTTCACCTGAATCGAACACATCTGATGATATCCTTAACGCAAACGGACTGGACAATTACCGACGACATGTCGACATCAGAATTGTTCGCCAGAATAGATATGATATGATGGCTGCATGTGATGCCGTTGTAACTGCCCCGGGTCCATCAAGCATTGAACTGGCAATTTTAAACGTGCCCATGGTGATTGTTCATAAAATCTCGCCACTAACTTATTATTTTAAATTATTATTAACTAAAAACAAATACATGTCGCTGATAAATCGCATTGCCGACGCCCCTGTCGTACCTGAACTCCTCCAGGATCAAAGTGATCCCGGCAGCATAGAGGTTGAACTGGCTTTTCTGCTTTTTGATGAACCTACACGATACAAGTTACAGGATGGCCTTTCAACAGTGAGAAAAAAACTCGGCGGCCCTGGAGCCTATGAAAACGCAGCCGAGTTTGCTCTGGAATTAGTTGAAACAGACAAGGTTAATTCGAATGGAAACGTTTCCCCAGCCGGTTTCCATTCCCATTGACGGGCATTTGGACCTCCATAGCTTTTCTCCAAAAGACCTTAAATCCTTAATTCCCGTATATCTCGATGAATGCAGATGCAGGAATATTTTACAAGTAAGAATTATACACGGGAAAGGAAAAGGGCATCTCAGACGATCAGTTCATGCAATACTTGGGCGTATTGAGTATGTAAAAAGCTTTTGTCTTGCAGGGCCTGATTCAGGAACCTGGGGAGCTACGTTGGTATATTTATATCCTCCAGCTTGAAGCTGCGAACTGTTTGGCTAAACGGGCATATGAATTGTAACGCGTATGCGCAGAGTTGGAGCGAGGTTTGGGGTTGGTAGTGAGCGTTGCCGTATCTCGGATCTCCTATAATTGGATAACCTTCCATGCTAAGGTGGCGTCTTATCTGATGGTATCTCCCGGTTTGCAGAAGGATGTTCAGCGTACTTGTTTCATCTACGGAGGAAAAAAAGACATCAGTAATGATCGTGATAGCGCTCTTTCCGTCCAACGACCGAGAAAGACATAAGTAATTGTCGGAAAGATTGAATCTGCCTTTTACTTTAGCCAGATATCGTTTTTCAACCTGACCTGTTCGAAAAAGATCTGATAAGGCCCCGGCGCCCCTGCGAGAATGAGCGATAACAACCAGGCCATGTGCCTCCCGATCGAGCCTGTGCACGACAAATATCTCTTTATTACGTTTATAATGCAACTCTACGAGTCTGAGTAAAGAACAATGATCGCCAAAACGGGTTCCCTGGGTTAGGAGATTTGCCGGTTTATACCAAACACTGTAGTGTTTTTCTTGGGCAATAAGTCGTGGGCTGGGGGGGATGCGGGAGAGGATGTCCTGATCATAATAGACATTGATCCTGTCTTCCGGTAGAAGATCGAAGGTTGCCCTTCTGATCCTCTTCTCCTTTTGTCCACTGCGTTTGAGCCAGACTGCTCCTTTAACCATGGCGTCTTTGATACGTAATTTTGAAAGTCCCGTGGAAAGGGCAATAAAAGAACAGACCTTGGTTGGGGATTTTACCATTAGCCTGAAGTGAGAAGAAGAAATCTTTTTATTTTCCAAAATTACAGACAGGATAGCAACAATTCTTGCATCCGCGGCAGAGTCCTCCATGACCGAGTTCTGCAAGCTCGTTGCGGCCGATGGTTTCTCCGGTTAGAACCCGAGGGAGAATAAGGTCGAACACTGTAGTTTTATGAAACATTCCACAGGCAGGTACGCCAAGGACCGGAACAGCTCCAATACTGGCACAGAGAAACATCGCACCTGGAAGAACAGGTGTCCCATAAACCATAGTGTCTGCGCCTGCACGACGGATACCTTCCCGCGTCATATCATCCGGATCAACTGACATCCCACCGCTGGTAACAATAAGATCTACCCCTTGGGAAAGACATTCTCTGATCGCAACGGCAATCAGAGCAGGGTCGTCAGGAGCAAGTTTTACTACTTGTACGGTTGAACCGAGATCGTCGAGTTTTGCTCGCAAAACCGCTTCAAATTTATCTTGGATTCGTCCATAGAAGACCTCATTACCGGTAATAACGAGCCCTGCCTGAACGTTGCGTAATCTTTTTACCTGGATTACAGGTTCTCCGGATTGAGCAATTCGAATTGCTTTATCAACAAGATTTCTGTTGCCGATAAGGGGGATCAATCTGGTACCGGCGATGATTTCATCCTTTTTCACCGGAGTATTGGTATGCAAGGTGGAGCACATAACCTCTCCGAGTATATTGAAGTTGAAAAGCGCCTCCTTATTGATTTTTAAGAGACCATCACAATCGGCAAATACGGTTATCTTGCCTTCTTTCGGTTCATTCGATATCCTCGTTCCCGGGCCGGTGAGAGCTTCGGCCATGATTTTGGCAGCCTCGTCCTCATGGATCTGTTGAGGTTCCATTTCAATCACGTAAATATGATCCTTCCCCAACCTTTTAAGATGTTCAATGTCCTCGGCTTGTATGATGTGGCCTTTTTTAAAGGCAACACCCTTAAAATTTCCTTGTACGATTTCAGTAATATCATGCGGCAGGATCGTGCCGACTGCATCTTCAACAGGAATTATCTTTGACATAATTACAGACTTCCATCCACCCAATCAGAAGGGAATATATTTTTTACATCATACAAAACGGAATTGCTCTTGCGAAGACTCTGAATTTCTTCTTTCGTCATTTCAATAAATTGATGATGTGAAACCGCAAAGACTATTCCGTCATATTGCTGAGAAGGTCGCTCAACGGTTTGGATATTGTATTCTTGAAGGGCCTCTTGCCGGTTCACCCAAGGATCGTAGACATCTGCTTCTATCCCAAATTCGTTGAGTTCATGTATAATATCAACGACTTTTGTGTTACGAAGATCAGGGCAGTTTTCTTTAAACGTAAGACCCAAGACAAGTACTCTGGCGTTGGCGACATCAATTCGTTTTTTAACCATTATTTTGATGAGTTGGGACGCAATATAACTACCCATATTATCATTCAGACGCCGTCCGGCAAGAATCATGTCCGGCTGATATCCAACTTCCTGTGCCTTGTGCGTGAGATAATAGGGGTCTACTCCAATGCAATGCCCACCCACCAGACCAGGGCGAAAGGGGAGAAAGTTCCATTTCGTACCAGCGGCTTCGAGCACTTCCAGGGTGTTTATTCCGAGTCTATTGAATATCAATGAAAGCTCATTGACTAAGGCAATATTGACATCTCGTTGTGTGTTTTCAATGACTTTTGCAGCTTCAGCCACCTTGATGGAACTCGCCTTAAATGTTCCTGCAGAAATGATGGTTTTGTACAGGTCATCTATGAATGTGGCAACTTCAGGAGTCGAACCCGATGTCACTTTTACGATATTAGGCAGACGATGTCCCTTGTCTCCGGGGTTGATACGTTCCGGGCTGTATCCGCAAAAAAAGTCTTTGTTAAAAGAAAGTCCCGATTCCTTCTCGATAATTGGCACGCAAATCTCTTCGGTAGCTCCAGGATAAACGGTTGATTCATAAATAACAATATTACCTGGGGAGAGAACCTTACCCACGGTATGAGAAGCACTTACCAGAGGACCAAAGTCAGGGCGTTTGGACGAATCGATGGGGGTAGGAACGGTAATGATATATATATTTGCCTGCTTCAATACATTAAGATCCGAGGTGCAGCGGAGTTGAAGAGCCGATTTCAGTTCATCTTCGGAGACCTCCAGCGTAGAATCCTTGCCGGATTTGAGTTCAGATAATCTATGTGAATTGATATCGAAACCGATTGTAGGAAACTTTTTACCAAACTCCACGGCAAGAGGAAGGCCGACATAGCCAAGACCGATAATGCCAATTTGTGTCTCTTCTAATGGTGTGAGCATAAATTTTTCCATTGTTGAAAGTTAAAAATATGTAGAAAAACCTGTTTTGTGTATGTGTTTTCTATTTTAAATGGTCCACAATGTCAAACCCCTCGTTGAACTTCCGGCCAAATAAGAGTATGGAGTTGAAGCTGAAGCCTGACCGGCAGAGCATCTTTAAGAATTGCTTCAGCAAGTTTTTGTATTGGTAAGACTTTCCTTACCGGTGAGAAGAGAATAGGAGCGAAAGAAGTAAGGTCATAGTGAAGGATTATATCTTTTGCCCACCTGTAATCTGCAAGACTTGATACGACGAATTTTATTTCGGTTGCCCCTTTCCTCAGTGCCGCACGGTTGCGAACAATGGTAGTATTTCCCATAAAAAAAGACTCCGCCCCGCTTTCAGGGCACTTTATATCCATAATAACAGTTGCTTCAATTGGAATGGCTTCAATTGAGAGGGAACCGTTAGTCTCGATGAGGACCTGTCTCCCTGAGCCAAGTAATCTTTTGATCAGAATATAAACAGCACTTTGGAGCAGAGGTTCACCCCCGGTAATTTCGACCAGAGCCTTCGGGTATGCGAGGACATGGCCAAAAATTTCGTCTATTGTCATAACCTTGCCTTGCTCTTCATTTGCATATCGCGAATCGCAGTAGGTGCAATGCAGGTTACATCCGGACAATCTAATAAAAAGGCAAGGAAGACCGGAAAAGGTGGATTCACCTTGGATGGAATAAAATATCTCCGAAACCTCCAAACAGTTATCTGTTGCCATAGTACGTGAGTCCGGAAAAGTCGGTTTCCAGTACGGTTACACTGTGGAGATGATATCGTTGGTTTTGAATCCGCTTATCCAGGTTGTCATAGATGAACTTGGCAATATGTTCCGAGGACGGATTTTTGTCTCGAAACGCGGGAAGATCATTCAAATCATGATGATCGAGTTGATCGATTATCTTTTTTACTTCCTTTTTTAGAATCTTAAAATCTATCCCCATTCCCAGTTCGTCAAGTTGCATTGCCCGAACAGTGACTTCTACCTTCCAATTGTGGCCATGGGGATGTTCACAGTCTCCAGGATAGTCACGTAAATGGTGAGCCCCTGCAAAGTGGGTTTTAATAAATATATCAAACATAAAGGACCTCCTTGGAAAAATATATCTGCACCTTCTGTGTATTTTTTCTTGTCTTTTAAAGAGATACATTGAAAACTTACCCAGCAAGATGGTAAGACAATTCCCTGGTTGAAAATCAGGCGTCTTGAATTTAATGCCGATAATTATTATTTACAATGTTTTCTCAATTTATTTGCCTTCCTTCTCAAGGAAGAGTCAGAGTTAAGCATTTGTCATTTGAAAGGATCAAAAATCATGGCCTTTATAGCACCATTGAAAGGGGTTAGATATAATACTGAAAAAGTGGGTAAAATTGATAATGTTGTGACACCTCCGTATGATGTGATCAATGAGAATGCAGTAGAGCTTTTTATATCAAAAACACCGTACTCCATGATTCGTTTAGATATAACCAAAAACCCAGGTCCAACCGATGGCAGTGATACTCGCTATGTTGAGGCAGCCTCTCTTTTTAAGCAATGGTTGGCTGAAGGAGTTCTGGTTCGTGATGAGCAGGATTCCCTCTATCTCTACGAGGTAGATTATCTTCATCCGCCAACCGGAAAACGCTGTGTTCGTAAAGGCCTTGTCTGTCTTGTTGGTCTTGCCGATTTTTCCGAGGGGATAGTTAAGCCGCACGAGAGAACATTCGATACGATTATAGAAGATAGGCTGAAGCTGACCCAACACTGTCAAGCGCAATTCAGCCAGGTCTTCTCGCTTTTCTCCGATAAGGACAATACCGTCGTCGGCCTTCTGGAACAAAGCACGGGGAAGCCGGTTGGATCGGTCACCGATAGTGATGGATGCATCCACAGCATAAAACAAGTAACGGATCCTGAGGTAATTAAAAAAATTCAATATTTTTTTCTGGAAAGGCCTCTTTATATAGCCGATGGTCATCATCGGTATACAACGGCTCTGGCATACCGAAGGTTTTTGCAAAAAAAACAAGATGGATTAGCTGAAAACAGCCCTGCTAATCATATTATGATGTATCTTTGCCCCATGGAAGATCCCGGGCTTTCTGTATTACCGACCCATAGACTTCTGCTATGGCCTGGGAAAATGGGAGTTGAAGAATTAAAGGAAAGATTGCATCGTGGATTTGAGCTTGAAGAAGTAGATTTCGGTAGTCGAGAGGCGTTAATAGGAGAACTTCTTTCCAGAATGGCTGAAATTGAAGAATGTTCAACGGATAAAAAGTCAACGACATTCGGGGTGTATCACCCCGGCGAGGACAGATGTTTTCTTCTAAAGATGCGATCTGAAGCCATTGTTGATATCGGGGAAAAAGAGCAATGCCTCAAAGAACTCGACGTTGTTATCCTCTCGGATCTTATCATTGAAAAATATTTTAATCTAAATCGACATAGATGTGAGCAGGAAAATCTTGTCCGGTATTTCAGCGACCTCGACGAAGCATTGGATACTGCAGTGAAAAATTCAACCATGAAAGATGATAGCATGCCTCTTCTTTTTGTTATGAATCCGACAAGAGTGGAACAAGTTAAAAACGTTGCCGATCAAGGTCTTATCATGCCGCATAAATCCACATATTTCTATCCCAAGGTGATGACCGGACTGCTCTTTAATCAATTAAAGGATAACGAGGTGATAACACGTCTTGGTTGATAAGAATATCTTAGCAGTCGACATCGATCAGGATGTAACCATCGATAGCTTGTTCGATGGTCGTCTGGTCTGCATGCAACCGAGTCGGGGGTATAGATATTCCATTGATTCACTCTTACTTGCTGACTTTGCTTCCGTTGAAGATAATGACAACATCCTCGATTTAGGCTGCGGTTGCGGCATTGTCGGTCTTATCATGCTTTTTAGCCGTAAAGCCAATATCAAGAAAATAACAGGGCTGGAATTGCAACAGGACCTTTCTGAATTGGCAACAAAAAATGCTGAAATAAATGGATTCGGCTCAAAGTATAGGGTAGTAAGGGGAGATTTGAAAGCTATCAAAACTTTTTTTGCAGCGGAATCATTTTCCAGTATGGTGTGCAATCCCCCATTTTATACGTCATTTTCGGGGAGAAAAAGTGCTGATAAACAATCTCTTATAGCAAGGCATCAAGTCTGTTCCAATACGAGTCAGGTTATGGCGGCTGCATCCTATGTGGTAAAAAACAGAGGAAACGTCTCTATTGTATTTCCTGCTGAAGGTTTGGTCGAACTTGTTTGTGCCATGGAGAAAATGAAGTTGCAACCCAAAAGAATGCAAATGGTCTACAGTTACCCGGAAAAGGAGTCATCCGCCAAATTGGTTTTGATTGAGGCTGTGAAAAACGGTGGGGCAGGAATAAAAATACAGCCTCCCTTATATATATATGAAAAGAAAAACGGACCCTACTCGGCGGAGATGAAGAAGATATACGGTGTGCAAACCGAGTTGATATGAATGTCTAAAGAGTTGGTACCTTGCCGGATTCTTTAATGATCCGGTATGTTTTCGTGGTAACCTCAAGAGGAATAAATGGATGGCCAATCTGATCCGGTCATACCGGTTGGGTTGAAACCGTAAATATTCACTCCTTATGATTAGGTAAAATGCTTTCAAAGGTTACGAGTTGCACAGTGATCGGTGTGGATGGCGTCCCCATTGAAGTGGAGGTGGACATTGCCTTGGGCCTGCCGATGTTTTCCACGGTCGGTCTACCGGAAGGAGCTGTTCGTGAAAGCAAGGATCGGGTCAAAGCTGCGATAAAAAACAGCGGATACGATTTTCCCAATAATAGAATTACTGTAAATCTAGCCCCTGCCGACGTTAAAAAGAGTGGATCCGGTTACGATCTTCCTATGGCCATAGGCATCCTGGCTGCATCAGGACTCATCAAAGATGCTCGACAGACAGAGTATTGCCTGGTGGGTGAATTGTCACTCGATGGTGGTGTTCGTCCGGTCAGCGGCATATTGCCGATGACACTTGCCGCCAGGAATAATGGTATGAAGGCAATTATCGTACCAGAAGCGAATAAAGTGGAGGCCGCAATAGTTGATGGCATCGACGTTATTCCTGTCGGTTTCCTTCATCAGGCGGTAGAATTTATTGCCGGTATCAAAGAAAAAGCGCCATTCACCATGGACAGCGCAGCTTCGTTATCCGAATCCAGAACGTTCGATGTGGATTTTGAGGATGTGAAGGGACAGGAGCACGTCAAGCGGGCATTGGAGATCGCTGCATCAGGAGGTCATAATATCCTCATGAAAGGACCTCCAGGCTCAGGAAAGACAATGCTTGCCCGAAGACTTGCTACCATCCTGCCGGAATTAAGCTTTGAAGAGGCCCTTGAAACAACGAAATTATACAGTATTGTCGGCTTGCTGCCGGCAGACCGGGCTCTTATGGCCATTCGGCCTTTTCGTGCTCCCCACCATACCATATCCGATGCCGGTCTCATAGGAGGCGGAACAAATCCAAAGCCGGGAGAGGTGAGCCTTGCCCATAACGGTGTCCTTTTTCTAGATGAGCTTCCAGAGTTCAAACGCCATGTACTCGAAGTGCTAAGGCAACCGTTGGAAGATGGAACAGTAACAATCTCGCGGGCTAATACAGCTGTGTGTTTCCCTGCCCGTTTTGTTCTTGCTGTGGCCCTTAACCCATGTCCATGTGGTTTCTTTGGCGATAAACGGAATCAATGTACCTGCAATCCATCACAAATAAAACAGTACGAGAGCAGAGTGTCCGGCCCGTTGCTTGATCGCATAGATTTGCATCTTAACGTTCCTGCCCTGCCGTTTCAGGAAATGAGCAATAGGGAAAAAGGAGAGTCATCTCAATCAATCAGGCACCGTGTTGTTGCCGCACGAGAAATTCAAAAGGACCGATTTGCGAGAAAAAAACATATCTTTTGTAATAGTCAGATGGGGCCGAAAGAGATTGAGAAACACTGTGCACTTGACGAGTCTTCAACAAAATTGCTGGAAAAAAGTTTCCAACGACTGAAGCTGTCGGCACGAGCCTATCATCGAATTTTAAAAATTGCCAGAACCATAGCCGACATGGACCACCAGGCATCGATCTCATCTGCTCATATTGCGGAAGCAATTCAATACAGAAGAATAGGAATATCGGCTCATGGCTGATAATCCATTCAGATAATTCGGAGAAATGTATGAAAAAGATTTTTGTAGGGATTCTCCTTATAGCTATTGTTGTGGTTTCTTTATTTTTCGTAATCGAAAAAAAGAGAAATGTTGAGATTTCTCCTGAATCTTTTCTTCCTGAGAACGTGCTCGTTTATTGTCGTCAAAAAGATCTGGCAAGACTCATTGGCGATTTCCAAAAATCACACATGGGGAGAGCTCTATCAGGAATTAATATCATTCAAACGGCCAAAGACCTTGATTTTCAAGAAAAAGATATAAATCTTCTGGACAAGATCTTGGCCGGCGGGAGTTCATTTATTGAGAGCCCACTTTTCAGTGAGCTTTTCGGTAATGATTTTGTATTTGCACTCTTACCCGAGGATTATGCAGCCACTGGTGATCCAAAGGAGAATATTCAAAAAGGCCTGGTATTGATATCAAGACCGCAACATGGTGCTCAGCTTATAAACCTTATAGCATCCGGATTCGACACCATGTTGAACCAGACGACCGAAACGTATAAATCGTTCACGATCAAAAAAGTCAAGCAGGAAGGAAATGTTACCGTTTCGATTACAACCGTCAGGGATTTAATTCTGATAAGTTTGAATACTCGAGTCATCGAGCACTGTCTTGACCGGTACCTTGGGAACAAACCTTCGCTTAAAGATAATCTCAAATTTCAAAAGACTCGTAATTTATTCAAAGAACCAGCATTTTTCGGATATTTTGATCTGGATGTGTTAAGGGCAACTATTGAAAAATATTTAATTAAAACAAATAATAAGCGTAAAAATATTCTTGAGGCAGAAATTAAAAAATGGCGGGGCATGCAAGCTGCCGGCTACGGAATCTGGCAGGAACAAGACAGGATAAAGGATAAAGGGGTCGTTATTATAGACGACGGTAAGTTTGATCCGACGGTGAAGGAGCTATATAAAACAGTCTCTGAAAGAAATTCGACCATGGCAATCGTTCCAGACCAGGTGTTCGGCTACTACTGGACAAACACGATGGATTTGCCGGCGTATTGGAAAATGTACTTATCCGGAGCCAATGTCGATCAAAAAAAGGTCGGCCAAATGCAAGAGGCCGTTCAGAAACAGTTTGGGATGTCTGTCGAAGACGTTCTGAATATGTTGGACAAACAATGTGGTTTTATGATTCAACAAAGTGATGGCAATAAGATTCTTCCACTGCCTGATTTTTCCTTTTTTGTGCAAATTAGAAACAAAAAAAATTTTAATCATTTCTATAGTAAATTTTTAGAAGACAGTGCTTTGAGTATCAAAAAGATAACCTATAAAGGTGTGGGAATAACGTCTATTGCAGGTGTGCCCCAAGGTGGTTTTGTGAGATTGTATATCATAAAAAATGACTATCTTGTTGCAGCAACCAGCATGTCAATGATGAAAAAAATTATCGATGTAATGCAGGGAGGCGCTGGATTAAAAGATAGTTCCGGATTTAAAAAGATGAATATGGGACTAACGGATAAAAACAACTCTGTTGTCTATATTCGAGTCGGAGATCTCATAAAAACGATCAAGGAGCTGGCAACCTGGGGGAGGGCGTTGCTTGCTTTCAAGGATCAGGAGGATTCAAGAAAAATAGGAGTTGTAATTGATCAAATACTCAACCCACTATTTAACGGTCTTTCAATGTGTTCCGACTTTGGCCTGCGCAGCCGGTTTTCTCCTGATATGATAACAATTGAATCAACGACATTGATCAGGGAATAATGGAAAATTTAATTGCCGATCTTAAAAAAGCCATCACCTTCAAGGATAGTACAGATGTCGGTGATATTGTCCTTATTGCTGCAAATGATCCTCCCATGCTGATATATTCCTATGTTACATCAATTGAAAAAGACGCCGGCAGAAAAGACGAATGGTGGCATGTAACCATGTCCATGTTGACCGTGCCGCCGCAGAAGGTAACCTGGACTTTGCGTACCCCCCAGATGACAGGAATGGAGTCCTTCACCATGGGTGGAGAAGCACGATTCATGAAAGCTGTCGATTTTTCTATCACCGAACCCTCAAAAAAAATAATCGAGAAAGGAACGGGAAAGGGTGGCGGTTTAAAAAGGGTCAAGTAAAGAATCTCCATGCAGCTCTCGGAAAGAAACCTTATACAATACATACGGGAAAAGGCAGGTTCGTCCTGTCATGGTCTTGTCAAAGGAATAGGAGACGATTGTTCGGTATTCGGCAAAACGGAAAGCACTTCCTGGTTGGTTTCCACCGACATGCTGGTAGATGGGGTGCATTTTACGAAAGAGCGACATCCGGCGAAATTGTTGGGAAGAAAATCAATAGCAGTGAACCTGAGCGATATCGCAGCAATGGGTGGTATCCCACGTTATGCCTTGGTATCTATGAGTCTACCGGAAGGACTATCTTCTGAATGGCTCTACGAATGGATCGACGGCGTAATTGAGATTCTCAGCGAATACGATTGCTGTTTGATAGGTGGAGATACCGTCAAAGGTAAGGAAATTAACATCTCAGTTACAGTCCTTGGTGAACAACACCCTTCGGGGTGTCTTTATAGGGATGGCGCAGGAGTTGATGATATCGTTTATGTCTCCACTCCGTTGGGATATTCAACCATCGGACTGGAAATTCTAAAAAAATTTGATTTGAAATCCATTCACAAAAAATGGGATCCGTTTATTCAGGCCCATCTTGATCCTCCACCGCAGATTCAGCTTGGACAGATTATCTGTAAAAGCGGTTGTGCAACTGCTATGCAGGATATTTCAGACGGTTTGGCCACGGACCTAGGCCATATCTGCAAAGAAAGCGGGGTTGGCGCGGTTCTGTATGAAAGCCTTTTCCCCAAAGACCTGGTTTTTGATGAGGCCTGTCTGGCTTTTGGCTTGCAGAAATTTGATTGTTTATTGAGCGGCGGAGAGGATTACCAACTGGTTTTTACGGTAAAAAGCGGTTGTGAAAAAAAACTCGAAGAACATGTTTTACAAGCTGGAGATTTTTCAATCGTTCCTATCGGAAAAATTGTAAAAGACCGGGGAGTTTTTCTAGTTGGAGAAGACGGCACGAATCACGAGGTTACCTTTCATGGATATGAACATTTGATTTAATCTTGTTGAAATTCATAATAATCAATCTTTTATGGAATAATCGAGGGTGATTAAATATCGTTCAGTTTTAAGTTGTCTGTAGGTGATATTGGGCGATGTATCAAGCATCCGTTTCGATGCCTTAACAGCGTCAGTGTCCTTGTATTTATCAGAAAGATATATAATCTCCTTGATCCCTGCTTGGATGATAACTTTTGTGCATTCATTGCACGGGAATAACCCTACATAAATTCTGCAGTTTCTCAGATCGTAGGAAATCGAATTCAGGACAGCATTGAGCTCGGCGTGACAGACGTAAGGGTATTTCGTATCAAGATAAACTCCTTCCCGAGCCCAAGGCAATTCATCGTCGGAACATCCCCACGGGAATCCGTTGTATCCAACACCAACGATCTTGTTTTGATCGTTGGCTACACAGGCACCAACCTGGGTATTCGGGTCTTTGCTTCGATGTGCCGAAAGCAGGGCCACAGCCATGAAATATTCATCCCAGGTAAGATAATCAGTACGCTTTTTTGTTTTTTGTGTCATAATTTGTCGTAAATTTAGAAAATATCGAAATTCGACCATTGGGACAGATCTTCACAAGATTAGCGAGTCAGGAGATCATGATTTGGATTCCCTGCCTTTTCTTTGTCTTCGAATATTGCGCCAGGATGACTCTCCGGTTATTGCATCTATAAATTGGCGTATTGTTAAGAAATATTGAATTCCACCATAACTGATTAATGTGTTATGATCAGCGCCTGGTATTAAAAAAAATTGTTTGTTTCTCGCTCCACTATGGGCTTGAAGCTTTTCCGCCTCGGAAGGTGGAATCAATTGGTCTCGAGCTCCATGCAAAAAAAGTGTAGGAAGAGTAACTGTGGAAATCTTTTGCTTGTTCCCAAAGCACTCCTCCTCCAGTATCTCCGTTTTAGACGTATCAATTCCAAGTGTCCGTAAAAGGGGCAAACTGTCTGCAAAGCTGCTTTCAAGGATCAAGCCCTTCAGGGAATCTCCAAAACGTAAGGCAACTTCAATGGCGGGAGCAGAGCCAAGGGAGCGCCCCATAACAAAAAGCGGACCAGATGCGCCCAAATGTTGTAAGTGTCTTTTCACCTCATCAAAAGCTACAACAGCATCTTTGAACAGAGAGGTCACCGTGGGAAATCCTGAACTCCATCCATATCCCCGGTAACTCATTACCAGGAGATTACAACCGACATTCATATATTCAAGAGCTATGTCATCATGGTCGCAGACAATTTCTCCATTACCATGAAAATAGAGAATCGAGGGGGAAGAAAGAGCGCTGATATAGAGGCGACAGCCAAGAAATACCTCGTGGTCAACAGAAATATTGAGATCAATCGCTCCTTCCGGAAGAAGCGTTTTGGGCGCCTTACGGGGATGGAACAGAAACGAAAGGATTTCAGGTCGGTTAAGTTTTGTGTATTCCTGCATGTTGTTTTCCTTTTTAATATTGCTGAAGGACTATACGAAGTTTCTTTGAAAATTACCAGATGTGAAAAAATCATAAAATGTGAGGACCCTGAATAGTTCAAGGGTCGATGCGGTCCGCTGGCCAAGAAGACGTGAGGTTCACACTATAGTATGTGGACTTCGCAAGAGACGCGGGATAGCGGGCCGGCTCGGCTTTCCCGAGGGGTGCTTATCTGTTTTAAGGGGCTCTTGTGAACACTTTGAAATTTGCAGGCACAATTATTTCTTCGAAATGTCTTGTCCCTTTCGAAAGCTAAAGACTTAACCAGTGTTCGCAAGAAGTTCGGGATAAGAGAACGAGTCGTTATCATTAAATCTTTTCAATAAAAAGTGAAATTAAAATTTGCATTGAATATAAAAAACACAGATACTACAAGGAGAAAGAACGATAAAAACAGTAATATGGGAACTAATAGAATAAATGTAACAGCCAAAAATTTGTTGTTCATTTTAATAAACTTTCAATCCAAAAATGACGGAAAAAATTCTATTCGTTGATGACGAACTCAATGTGCTGGAATCCATAGCACGTCAGCTGAGGAAAAGGTTTGCACTGCGAACGGCCGACAGCGGACAAGAGGCATTGAAGATTTTACAGGAAGAGGGACCATTTTCGGTAATTGTAGCAGATATGAGGATGCCGGGAATGGATGGGGTGCAATTGTTATCCAATGTAAAAGATCTTTATCCAGATACGGTTCGGATGATGCTTACAGGTAATGCTGATCAGGAAACAGCTATCGAAGCTGTGAACAAGGGGCATATCTTTAAGTTTCTGAACAAGCCCTGTCCTACCAGTATTCTTGTACCTTCACTTGCTCTTGCTCAAAGACAATATCGTTTAATAACGGCTGAAAGAGAGTTGCTTGATAAAACATTGAAGGGAAGCGTCAAGGTTTTATCGGAACTGTTGAGTTTATCGAACCCGACAGCTTTTAGTTGCGGCTATCGGATTAAAAACCTTGTGGTTGAGCTTGCTCAACGAATGAATATGACTCAGATCTGGAAATTCGAAGTTGCCGCTTTAATGTCTCAAATAGGCTGCATCACTCTTCCTACCGATATTTTAAACAAAAAACATGCCAATATCGAACTGACAGAAGAAGAAACCGAAATGTACAACAGTCACCCGACGGTTGGGGCCAGTTTGCTTGCTGATATTCCAAGACTTGAGTCGGTTGTTGGTATGATTTCTGAACAATTACGCCGATATGATGATTTTTCGGAGGAAACCTGCAAAGAAGAAGAGATTGCGCTGGGAGCACAGATATTACGTGTCGCTCTTGATTATGATCTTATGCAATTTTATGGAAAGGGGCATAAGGAAGCGGTAGATGAAATGTTTGCTCAAAAAGGGGTATATAACCCGGATATCTTAACACAGTTGAAGGATGTCAAATTGGAGGAAGGTGCCAGAGTGGCAAGCCTAAAGGTTCAGGATATCTCCATAGGGATGATTGCCGAAGAAGATATCCTCGCTAAAAACGGTATACTTCTCACGCCAAAAGGGCAGGAAATTACCTGGCCGGTATTGCGTGGATTGGTTAATTTCTCTAAACAGGTGGGTGTTAGAGAACCAATAAGAGTCCGAATTGAACAGACCTAAACCGAATATCTCATGGACACTGTGTTAATTTTTTATGCTTCAGGAAGTATGAGATGTTTCGAAGAAAAACTTGTGCCTATTAAAATTGCACGGTTTTCAATAATGATGCCTTGAAACAGATAAGAACATTTTGGGTATGAACTTCGGCTTCAATGCCCATAAGGTATCAGTTCAGGCAGCACCATCTTCTTCACATTTGGCAATGAAAAGAGCCAACTCTAGTTCATTACCAAACCTTGAACCTGGCTCGGCCTGAATTGATGAGAAATCCGGGCTAATCGGAGTAGGTATGCATCTTTAAAAGAAAAAGGAACCTGGTCATCAATACCAGCTGGAGAAACAGATGGATAGAAGAAGGCTCTTGTTCGTTGACGATGAACCAAACATATTGGATGGACTTCGAAGGATGCTCCGTTCAATGCGCAAGGAATTCGAACTCTGTTTTGCCGAAAGTGCAAAACAGGCATTGGAGTTGATGAGTGAGACTGCATTCGATGTGGTCGTGTCGGATATGCGGATGCCGGGAATGGATGGTGCTGATTTATTGGCTGAGATCCAAAAAAAATATCCCCATTCCATACGAATAATGCTGACAGGGCAGGCTGATGATGAATCGACCTTGCGAACTATTGGTGTTGTCCATCAGTTTCTTGCCAAACCATGTGATCCGGAAAAACTCAAAGGAATACTTATTCGTGCAAGTGCCTTGCACAGGCTCATGATCGACGGAAAGCTCAAAGATATAATTTCCAGTATCGATACCCTGCCCAGTCTTCCAACCGTCTATGCCAAACTCCAGAAGAAAATACGTGACCCCGAAGCATCTCTTGATGATATCGGCGATATTATCAGCCAGGATATCGCCATGACCGCCAAGGTCCTTCAGCTAGTAAATTCGGCATTTTTCGGACTATATCAAAAGGTTGAAAGTCCGGCACGAGCCGTGACACTGCTTGGTCTTGATACCATTAAAGCCCTTGTCCTCGGAAGCCAGATTTTCTCTGAGATAAAGATATCAAGCGACGATTTTTCAGCGGAATTATTATGGATGCACAGCATGATGGTTGGGACGTTAGCCAAAAAGATCGCGGATTTTGAAGGTGTTTCAAAGGAGATTGTCAGTAACTGTTTTATAGCTGGTGCTCTTCATGACATAGGAAAACTCATCTTGGTCTCCAAGATGCCGCAACATTATAATGATGTCGTTTCGTTGGCAAAAAAGGAAAATATTACCCTACGCCAAGCAGAGCGCACAATATTTAAAGCGACCCATTGCGATATGGGCGCTTATCTGACAGGTCTTTGGGGATTCTCAAGTGATATTGTCGAGGCCATAGGTTTTCATCATCAATTGGGAGAGTATCCGGCTGAAACCTTCACCCCTGCGCTGGCCGTTCATATAGCCAACATAATGTATTATAAATTTCATGAGGATCAAACGATCGGGGCAGTACCGGAATTTGATGAAAAATATCTAGAAAAAATAGGACTTGGTGAAAATTTGAAAAGTTGGCATGATCTTTGTTTTTCTTATATGGAGAATCCCGCATAATGAACAAAAATGAAATTCTCTTTGTCGATGATCAGCTAGGGATTATCAAAGCCTTTGAACGACAATTCAGAAGGTTATTTTCTGTCCGCACAGCTGATAGCGCAGCCCAGGCTCTAGAAATACTTGATTCCGAAGGTCCGTATTGTGTTATCGTAACAGACATGCGGATGCCGGGAATGGATGGTGTACAGCTTCTTGCTCGGGTTAAAGAGCTTTATCCCGATATGGTTCGTATCATGCTTACGGGCGACTCTGATTTACAAACTGCAATAGAAGCAGTAAATAGCGGGCAGATATTTAGATTCCTGTCAAAACCATGCAACCCTCAAACGTTAACGGAAACCCTTGAACAGGCTTTGAGGCAATATAATCTTATAACGGCGGAAAAAGAACTTCTTAATCAAACATTAAAAGGGAGTGTGAACGTTTTATGTGAACTCCTCAGTTTAGCTAACCCAACTGCGTTCAGCAGAGGTTTTAGAGTAAAGGACGCAGTAGTCGAGGTTGCGCGAAAACTGGGACTTGAACGACTCTGGCAGTATGAAATAGCAGCATTGATGTCCCAAATAGGTTGTGTGACAATTCCTGACGATATTTTAAAAAAAATACAGTCTGGAGCAGCTCTAACCCCGAAAGAAAGAAAAATGTACATGAATCACCCCAAAGTCGGGGCAAAATTGATCACAAAAATCCCTCGTTTGGGCCATGTTGCGAAGATGATAGAATATCAACTGCTTTCTTATGAAGAATTTGTTTATGATAATAACAAGCTATTGACAAATGAGGAGCAGATTGGAGCTCAGATTCTGAGGATGGCAATTGATCATGATTTCCTTCTCATTCAAGGAGATTCGCACAAGGTGGCGATACAAAAAATGAGTAGGGAGCAAGGGGTGTACAATCAAAAAATTTTACAAATTTTAGCGGAAATCCAAATAAAAAATGAGAGGGTGAAGATCCTCACCTTGAATTTTGAAGATGTTCTTCCCGGTATGATAGCCGATGAAGACATACGGGCTCGAAATGGTGCTCTCGTGATCCCTCGCGGTCAGGAAATAACGTGGTCGGTCATTCAGGAATTGACCAACTACCTCGAACACATAGGTATAAAGGACCCCATACGGGTTCGTACCTATGAGCCATACCCTGAAGGAAATGAGAATTGAAACTTTGTTTAAAATGGTGGGATAGCCAATATAGCGTATGAAAAGAGGATGGGGTGGGCGATGGGACTTGAACCCACGACCTCCTGGGCCACAACCAGGTGCCCTAACCAACTAGGCCACGCCCACCATCCTAAAGGGGACTAATTAAAATTGGTGCTTTATATACCTGTTGACCATGAGTTTTGCAAGGACAAAGTTGCCTCTCCTGGATTTCTCCGACTCTTAAGAGAGTCTTTAAGGAGCTGTGGGGCTATTGATATCCAAATGATGTATTATCGTACTCTGTTCTACCTATTAAGGGTATAAATACCCATAAGGGGCATAAATATTTTAGGCGGTACGATTCGGTCTCCTCCTCGTTAAAGGTCTTCTTTGCAATATTGGCATTTTTTTGCTTGAGCCTTAATAATTTCAAAACAATGAGGGCATTCCTTTTTATGATTGGTCTTTAATAACCGAGATATTGCCATATTGCATTCCATCTCCAACGAGGTGTCCCTGAATGTATGATTTCTGATCGGATCAATACAGGAAAAATCGTTTAACTCCGTAATGTAGGTTATAGCTCTTTTTCTGTCAGAGATATTGGCGGCTTCATCAAGAATAAGGAAGAGGACCGGTTCGAGGTTGTTTTCTTCCACACATTTAGCGAGGTCTTTGATCGCTTGTTGTTCTTTTCTAAATCGTTCGTTTTGCCGTTTTAAAACCTGAGGATCAACAATACTGCCGGTAAAGGCATCTTTGCTGCCGACCATCATCAGATTTTTCTCCTTGCTTCCCGGGAGCTCCATATATCTGTATGAAGCATGGTGGCCATAACTTTCCTCGATATTTTTCCATCCCTCCATGAAGAGAGAACACGAGTCATTGAGGCAGATGAACAGGATTTCAGACCCCCATCCAAGACCATCGCCTATATGGATTGGAGGTGCCTCACAGCACGACATTTTCTCTTTGCAATACGGACAGATATGAATTTCGTCATAATATGACGGATCAAAAAATAACATCTTCTACTCCTTAAGTTAAACAAGTCCTTCATCAACCGGGTTGAGAAAAGGAACTTACTGTTGTATGTATCCATTTAATTTTCATTCTTCATGCCGGGATCACTTAATATCTGGTCGACAGCCATGGCCTGCTTCATTCTTAATTCAAGAAAAGAAGAAGGCATGTGCAATCGATTGGCATTCATCAGTTCACAGAGATTGGATATTTCTCCTTTGTCGGCAATATCCATAAGACGCGATAAATTATCGGCAAAACTTTTGACTATTTTTTGTCCTTCACCTCTGGAGGCAATTATTTCCGCATATGTCCTCGGGTTTTGATTATGAATTCTGGCCATGGCAAGGATGCCATAGAGAGAGGTGAGGGTAGAATGACTGCCGATATCCCGACAGTCAATATGATGTTGTGCCAATGTCATAGCCAGAGCGACTGAAATAGTAGTCGGCAGTTTCTGGCCGATTCCGACAAGTAAATCATGCTTTTCCGGGCTGTCTTGGTAGATATCCGCGCCATGTTTATATAAAAAAGCCTCAAATTCACTACAATAAGAACCACTACGTGGAGTCCGTACCACTGCAACATTTTTATCCTTCATTGTCGCAGCCTGTGGTCCCCAGAGATTGTGGACAAGCATGACTTCCACGCCTTGATCCGTCGATTCCATGGCGGTCCTTAATGTGTTTTCGGATTCTCCGGCAAGAAGGATCAGAGCCTGACCTTCTTTGAGATATTTGCCGTATTTTTTAACTGTATCCGCCGTAACCGATATGGGAACGCAGACAACCACCACATCAACCTGAGCGATCATTTCCTCCGGTCGAAGTTCGGTTGCTCTTCCCGTTATAATTGTCCGATACCCTTCATTTTCAAGACGATCGGCAAACCAAATGCTCATGTCTCCACTGCCGATGAAGCCAAAGGTTTTTATCTTTTTCACCCGCATATCGACACGGGGAAATGATCCTAGAAGCTTTAGGGAGTTCTCCTCCTGAATGACATTTGTTTCGATGCGCTTAAGAGCATCGCGTAGCTGTCTGTCGTTTACATGCCCTTCGCTTTCCAGGTATATTTGCAACTTCTGGGTCTTGATGTCATTTTCTGAACGAATATCCAGAAGGTTGATGCCTCTGCGGGTAAATTCACCAAGAATATCAAAGAGCATCCCGACTCTGTCTTTGAGAGGACGGGTGATAATGGCGGTTGCATCATAACCTGTCCAGTCGGCAATTTCCCGTCCCAAAATGGCAAAACGTGTTCTATTGTAAGCGGCAACCTCGCGGTCAATCAAAGCTAGACCTTGCTTTTTCAATAGTTGTTCAGACTCGATTACCCCATGGTGCACGAGATTATGTTGTTTGATGTCGTTGATGGCAGATTCTATATCCGGCACAGTAAGCAGGGTAGCGTCTGGGAAATGCATATTAATATAATCACTGCATTGTTTGAAAACAGAACCACTGCCTACAATCACGTCGAATTGTTTCATGTCTTTTATTGGCTGTAAGGCACCCAACGAAAGATGTATCGGGATCACAACATTGTCTATCCAAAACCCCTGATCGACGTGTTCCATAAATTTGAAATATTCCTTTATCTCTCCTTCTCTGGTATTGTAAACAGGAACAAGAGCAAGGTCGGAACGACCTTCCGTGAAGGCCTGAAAAATATCTGCGGCTCGGTTAAAGAGCAGCATTTCGGCTTCCGGAAGGTACTGACGTGCAGCTTGATAACTGTCGCAACCGACAGGTCCCAATGTGGCGATGATGGTCATGGTTTTCAGATCAGACTTTTATATATGCAAGTTATCATTGATTCTTTCAAACGTTAGCAGCTCTCTTGTCGATAAGTAACGTTGCATGTTAAACATTCCTGATTGTTTAAGCAACCTAATACTATAACAATGATAATGCCCATTGATGTCGAGGCCAAGGATCTCACGGAATATATCAACTCATTGAAGCAATCGGCAAAATTTGGTCCACAAGTTGTTTGCCATAAAATATTTTCTCCTGTTTCAAGATCGTTAGCAGACTCCTTCCCGTCACTTTCTCCTGTTATACAAAAAGGACTGGAAAAAATCGGCATAAAAAATCTATATTCCCATCAGGAGGAGGCACTTCGACTTATCGCAGAAAGGAAGGATATCCTAATTGCCACCCCGACGGCTTCCGGTAAAAGCCTTATTTACAACCTGCCGGTCTTACAAGAACTTTTAAGGGACAAGGACATGCATGCCCTATATCTCTTTCCTTTAAAAGCCCTGGCTCAGGATCAATTACGATCTTTGAAGACCCTAGCCGCCCATGTTGGAAACGAGTCTTTAGGAAAAATTGAAAGAGTTGGAGATATCTACGATGGCGATACATCGGCGTATGCGAGAAGAAAGCTGCGAGAAAACCCGCCCCCCATCCTCATAACAAATCCCGATATGTTGCATCTTTCTTTTCTCCCTTACCATGGGAGTTGGAGCCATTTTTTCAAGAAGCTCAAATTTATAATAATCGATGAAATCCATACGTACCGGGGGGTATTCGGTTCGCATATGGCCTGGGTTATAAGAAGATTACAAAGAATTGCAGCCCATTATGGGGCAGATCCAACCTTTATTATGGCTTCGGCAACGGTCGGAAACCCTGAGGAGTTGGGACGAGCGTTGATTGGAGGTGAGGTTTCGACTGTTGTTGAAACAGGAGCGCCACGCCCCAAAAGGCACATGCTTTTTCTGAATCCATGGGATAGTGCCGCTTCTGCTACCTGCCAGCTCCTTGAGGCGGCCTTGAAAAGAGGATTAAGGACCATCGTTTACACGCAATCACGTAAAATGACTGAACTCATCACTGTATGGACCAGACCTCGACTCGGCGATCTTGCCGATAAACTGAGTTCTTATCGTGCCGGTTTTCTGCCGGAAGAGAGACGAGAGATCGAAAACCGGCTTTCAACCGGTAAATTGCTGGGAGTAATTTCCACTTCCGCGTTGGAACTCGGTATTGATATTGGTGATCTGGATATTTGCATACTGGTAGGGTACCCGGGCTCGATGATGTCCACGTGGCAGCGAGGTGGCAGAGTCGGTAGAGCAGGGAAGGACTCGGCGACCATTCTCATCGCCGGAGAGGATGCGCTAGATCAATATTTTATGCGCAATCCCGATGATTTCTTCGCAAGGGATGTGGAATCCGCCGTACTAAATCCCAATAATCCCGCTATAGCTGAACAACATATTTACTGTGCAGCGGCTGAAATACCTCTTAACGATAGTGAATCTCTTCTGCAAAAAAAAGAGATACGTACATGTCTAAATAAACTGGCCCGACAAGCGCTTTTATTGCAATCGGCTGCCGGAGATTCCTGGTTTTCCAACAGAAGATATCCCCAGAAGTCGGTGAACCTGAGGGGAGGAGGGTCACAATTAACAATAATTAATGGACTTGACGGTGTTATTCTAGGCGAAATAGATGCGCTTCGGGCGATGAAAGAATGTCATTTGGGTGCAATTTATCTTCATATGGCGAGGACCTGGCTGGTTGAAAAGCTTGATCTGCAGGGAAAAGAGATCGTGGTAATAGAGAAAAAAAGCACCTATTTTACCAGGCCGACCAGCCATAAACACACTGAGATTTTAGAGACAATTGAGAGAAAAACAATTTTTGGTTGCCGAGTCTCATTTGGAAAAGTGCAGGTTACTGAAAAGGTTACAGGTTATCAAAGACGCAATAATGCTACTCAGAAACTGGTGGCGACACACGCTCTCGATCTGCCTGAGCAAACCTTTGAAACAGAAGGATTATGGTTAGAAATTCCTGAGATAATACAAAAAGAAATCGAGGATAGACGGTTGCACTTCATGGGAGCCATACATGCTCTGGAACATGCCATGATATCAATGTTTCCTTTGCTTATTCTCTGCGATAGAAATGATATAGGAGGGATATCCTGTCCAACCCATGAGCAGACGAATACCGCCACTGTTTTCGTCTACGACGGTCATCCCGGGGGTGTTGGGTTGACTAAGGAAGCGTATAATAAAATCGAATTATTATTACATCATACCATGCAGACCATTCGGTCGTGTCCCTGTGAAAACGGCTGCCCTTCATGCGTTCATTCGCCTAAGTGCGGATCGGGCAACAGGCCCATTGATAAAATCGCCTGTCTGAAGCTTCTAGAGATGATACAAGAATCCGGGAAAAATCCGGGAAAGATGAACGAAGCTGAGGATGCTGTGGTACCTTCCGTGGCAGCTGATGGGTTGTCAGCAGTCACGGGGGAGGATACCGGATTGGACGTTTTGCCTGCCCATTACGGTATTTTCGATCTGGAAACAAAAAGATCGGCTGAAGAGGTGGGAGGATGGCAGCGGGCCGATAGAATGGGGGTTTCAGTTGCTGTGGTCTTTGATTCTCAATTAGAGGGGTTTGTAACGTATTTAGAAAATGAGATGGATCGTTTGGTCGATCATCTGACAAAACTTGATCTTATCATCGGCTTCAATAATAAACGTTTTGATAATCAGGTGCTCTCTGCTTATACCAGGGTTCGGCTTGATTCGTTGCCGACAATTGATCTCTTGGAGGAAGTAAGCAATCATCTTGGGTATCGCCTCAGTCTTGACAGATTGGCGGAGCAAACCTTAGGGAAGAACAAATCAGCAGATGGCTTGCAGGCGCTTCGTTGGTATCAGGAGGGAAAGATTAAGGAAATCTGTGAGTATTGCCGTCAAGATGTAGAAATAACGAGAGATCTTCTATATTACTGTCTGGAAAACGGCTACCTCTTGTTCAAGAATAAGGCCGGAAAAAAAGTTCGTCTACCGCTTTGTTTAAAAAGGTCAATTTTGGCCGAACTCCACCGAACAGAAGGACGTGAATGATTTTGACGCGCCAGTTGGCAATATGATCAATTGCCATGATCAGGTGGCGGGCTTACGGCCAGAGAAGCTTGCCGTAAATCCATCCGGTAACGCCGCTGCTATGCCGGACTTCGATCCAATCCCCCTGGATGCCAATTTTTTCCAAGACAACCCCGCGGTCAACGGTGGCAACGATATCACTTTTGACATCAGGTTTTGAACGCATGTTGACGTCGGTTTTGGCATCTACGATGACCGTATTATTGGATCTCGTAAGAGAGTTTTCTATCCATCCGGAATCATTTTCAAAGTCGACAACTTTATACCAGCTTCCCTTTTTATCCAAAACCTTTAGAGGATACCCTTCAAAGAGTTGCATATGAACCGGATTGTCTGTACTAGGACCGGTTCTCACATTGACATTATCCTTGGCAACGGTAATAAATTGGGCTGCAAAGAGTGTCGAGGAATAAAAAAGAAAAAAACCGATGACCAAAATCTGTAAAAGTTGTTTGCGGAAAAAAGTACACATGTCAAATTTCAGGAGGTTGGGGATTAAACGAGATTTTATTTGTGATATCAATTACCAAATGATTTTATTGATAAAATCAGAGATATCCTGGCAATTTTTTCATGTTACGCACAGAAAGAACATATAGCATTTATAGTCATCGAAGTCAAACCCTTAATGGAAATCCTTTAAAGGAATTACCAAATAACATACCGAATTTAATAAACTAAAAAAAATGAAGCGTGGCCTTTTCACTATTCATGATCGCCCTTGCACCAATCGGAAGACACAGGTTATCCAGGCAATGCCCGACTGGAAAGCCACCCCACACGGGGATATGGTTTTCGGTCGTGAGTTCCAAGGCCCTCTTCCAAAGGGTTTCATGATGCCTCAGATTTTCCAGGGGATCCCGGTGGTTGCCAAGTGAAAAGTCACCTAGGATCAATCCATTGATATCTTTTAATAAACCGGCATAAAAAAGCTGAGTTAACATCCTATCCAGCCGGAAGATCGGTTCTGCCGTATCTTCCAAAAAAACGATCTTCTCTTGCCAATGAGGTTGAAACGGTGTCCCTATCAGGCTTATTATGCTGCTCAGATTACCACCGGCAAGAATTCCCTCAGCTGGTGATCCGCCTCGAAGAATCTCTATATTTTTCCAAGCAATATTTTTTGTCCAATACCCGGTAAGGCTGTAGAAGAAGCGCTCAATGCTCTCCCTTGAAGCACTGCCAAGCGATGTGAGAACCGGAGCATGGAGACAAACGAGGCCTGCTCTTTGCTGAAAAAACGTATGAAGAACAGTAATATCAGAAAAACCGATGAACAGTTTCGGGTTTTTTAGAATTTGATTCAAATCGATTTGCGGGAGAATACGCAGACAACCGAACCCACCTCGAGCAGCAATAATCGCTTTTACTTCCGGGTCGGCCCACGTCCTGTTGAATTCGTCGGCCCGATTTTCATCAGTGTCGGCAAAGTACCCGGAGCCGGGCCAGAGGGTTTTAGGGAAGAGCACATTAAACCCTATTTCTTTAAGGACACGCACCCCGGCATCAAATCTGGATACATCATGGATCTGTCCGGATGGAGCAACTACGGCAATGGTGTCTCCGACCGAGATAGCAGGTGGAACAAGTGGATTAACCATTTTTGTAGACGGATTCATAGATGATTCTAAGGCCCGTGAGGGTCAACATTTGATCTGTTTCAGGATTCGATTTAGAGTAGGGGATGATCAGGTCGGCCATCCCTCCTGTGGCGATAATCTTGGGAAACGGCCCGTTTCCAGCCATTTCATGACCCAAAATTTCAATCAAACCATCGATCATGGAGCCGAATCCGTAGAGAATTCCACTTTTCATTGCCTGAATAGTGTTTTTTCCAATTATCTGTTCAGGAGGCTCTGACACATCAATATGAGGAAGCTTTGCTGTTCTTGTGGCCAAGGCCTCTAAAGATATGGCGATTCCAGGTAGAATCGCGCCACCGATATATGCACAGTCTTTTGTCACACAGTCAAAGGTAATCGCCGTGCCGAAATCAATGACGATCAGGTCCGATTTATATTGAGTCCATGCAGCAATAGCATTTACGAGACGATCTGCCCCTACCTCCTGAGGCGTATCAGTCTTAATCTGGATAATGCTGCGTACGTTTTTTTCAGAAACAACGAGTATTGGGTTTTGCAGACTTTCAGCAAAATGTTTTTTGCACCAGGAGTGCCAGGCCGACTCCAAAGAAGGAACGACACTGGCTATGACAATGCCGGAAATGTCGGTTTTCTCGACACCTGCCATGGCAAAAAGAGAGTGGTAACGGATAGCCAATTCATCGGCAGTCATATCCCTGTCGGACTTCAACCTCCACTCACCAACCAGCGATGAACCCTTAAATAGTCCCGCAACCGTATGAGAGTTGCCTATATCAATGACGAACAGCATAAGATCTCCTTAACAAAAATATAGTCCCGCCCAAAAAAAATAATTGCAACAATGGAGAGAAAATCCCATTTTTATTTATGGTGTCGTATGAGAGATTTGCCAACTTCGTAAAAATTACCTTATCTATGGATCAGCTTTGTTAAATGTTGCTTTAGTAAAATACCCCTTCTGCCTATCGGTTTTTTTTACGAACTCATCGAATTTGGGTCAAGATAGTATAAAAATATGAAAAAAGGAAGAGGTGAGGATAGTGACTGAAAAAGCAAACCAACCACTTGTGATTACAACGACCTTTGAAGAACGAAAACAGGCTGAGGATATAGCGGCTCATCTTCTAGACGAGCGTCTTGTGGCCTGTGCTCAAATAACCGGACCGATTTCCAGCACATATTGGTGGAAGGATATGATAGTCAGTTCAGACGAATTCTTATTATCAATGAAAACTCTGTCCAACAACTACAAACAGGTCGAACAGGTTATCAAAAGTCGTCATCCCTATGACGTACCTGAGATTATAGCAATTCCTGTTGTGGCTATCAGTGATGACTATCTTGATTGGCTCATCCAGGAGCTTGGCCAGGTATGGAAAAAGTAAAAAAGTCCGGATATAGAAAACGAAAATTGGGCGAATTTCGCTGCCATTGCTGCAAGGAAAAAAAAGAATTCTGTTGGAGCTGCCCCTGTGGATTTCAAATATGCGATGAATGCTTCAAAGAGAATAAGTGGGGCATCAGCAACGGTCCGACCTGGATTTGTCCTGATTGCGAACGAATCAGAATGACATGAAAATCTCTTTACAAAAGAGATCAACAGGATTTTTTTTAGGTTCATCCGGCTTAAAGGTATATTGTTTCTAACAAGGGAAGTGATGAACCTTTCCCGCAGAGTACTTTCAGCTTGATAAAAGTACGCTTAAACCGGATGAGTCATTTTAAATGATCCACTTGTTATCTTAATCATTGCCAACAAAGGCACGCTTAATCCGGAAGAACCATATTTATCCTGTAATCCTTAAATCCGATACCAGCAGATGATTTTGGGGCGTATTCCAGGTACAATCTTCTCTGTTGGAAAATTAAATCTTATCTGATTACCACTAAATTTCAGGTGAAAACGACGGGATCGTAGCCACCCCTTTCACGGGACGCCATAAACCCGTCCTGGGGGCCCCACTGTGCCCATCCAGGGCGCAGACACCCGTGAAAAGGGTGGCCACAACCCCTGTTTACGGACAAAACCGAGATTCAGTGGTAATCAATAAATCTTATTATCAGATCGGCTCGTTTTTTCTGGAAAAAAATATTGCCGGGCGATAAAGTTTCAATAACGATTTATGCCTCTTCCGATTTACCTCAATTTAATAAATACCAAATTAACAGGCCGAAGCCTTTTATCGGTAAGCATATGGATCGTAATGATATTTATCGTATTCACCAGAAACAACAAAACATTTTTTTAAAGCAGAAAAAAATTCCGTTCTTATCAACAAAAAACGAGGAGAGGAGGAACCATGGCAGATATCAAAGGCACAAAAACTATGAAAAATCTGATGGAGGCATTTGCCGGTGAGTCACAAGCGCGTAATAAATACACCTATTTCGCCTCTGTTGCCAAAAAGGAAGGGTATGAAAAAATAGCTGAAATATTTTTAGAGACAGCGGGAAATGAAAAAGAGCATGCAAAACTGCATCTCAAGTATCTTGGCGGTATAGGATCGACAAAGAATAATCTTAAAGCAGCGGCGGCTGGAGAATTCGATGAACATACCGATATGTACCCGCGGATGGCACGAGAAGCAAGAGAAGAAGGTTTTGAGGAAATTGCCTTTGTTTTCGAGGAAATCGGAAAGATAGAAGAAGCACATAAAGTTCGTTTTCAGGAGCTTCTGAAGGAAATTGAAACAGGAAAATTTTTTACAAAGGACACAACTGTGAAATGGCGTTGCCGTAATTGTGGGCATATCCACGAAGGAAATGAAGCTCCCGATGTCTGCCCAGTCTGCAAACATCCGCAAGCGTATTTTGAATTAGTCGAAGATCATTATTGATCAATCACAATTGGATTTGCTGTAAAATCTTATATTCTCCGATCGTTGAAGGAGCCGGAGATATTCGGGCTGCAAAAGTATAATCTTCTGCAGCCTGAATCATGGGATGTGTACATAAAATTCGCTATCAAACACGCCCGGATGCGACCAGATCGGCAAAATGCTTAAAGGAACGATCCATCGTCCGTTCCGCATCGGCAGGAAAACAGCAAGCAGGCAATTCTTGTTGTTTAACATGGTAGGAGATACATTCGCAGCAGGCACCTTTCCTTGGGCAAGGTTCATATGTACAGTTGCATCTTTTTTCGTTCTTGCTCTTGTTGCAATCCATTTTTCCCCCAAGTTGATAATAATCTTAACTCCTAGCTCCGTTACCAGCGCACGATACCATGAAATTACCAAAAATATCCAGGGGACTTTTTAAAGGAGTTGGTAACAGATCTTTATGAGAGAAAAACGATGCATAACGGCTGGGTACTTTATCGACGGCAACGGTGCCGTTATGCTAAGAAACGTTTTTTTAACCGTGGAGGAAGGTTTTATCACCTCCATCGGGGAAGGAGTGGACCTTAAAAGTGATAACGGGATGAGTATTGACGATTACTCCCAGTGCATAGTCTTGCCGGCATTGGTTGACTGTAGCATCTACATGTTCTCCTCACCCTCAGTGGATGAAAAAGTACGGCAATCTGCCGAAGAGGCCACTTTACCACAAAAAAACTCATTGATGAAGCGCCATATTGGTTACTGTCATTCATATGGTGTTTTAGGTGCTGTCGTCAACGACGCGACAACCGAACTATATAACTCTCTCTATGCGGTGGAAAAAAAAGGCCTCATCAACATAAAAACGACCAATGATTTTATTAGGATACGATATCCAAGCACTATTGACGATCGAAGCGTATCACCTTCCGAGCTGAGTTTTGTAAACCTTTGCTCAAGCCTACAAAATAGAGGAAGGAAAAAGGCCGTTGTGGTGGCAAACGGCAGAAAAGCAGTAGAAGAAGCACTTATAGCAGGTTGCGATGCCATCGAGCAGGGATACGAAATGGGTGAGGATAACCTCAATATTATGGCGCAAAAAAATATTTTGTGGATTCCGAGCCTCATGCATGCCAAAAATGCTTTGGACGGTTCAGGTAGTGATAACAATTCATTTTGCCGTTTCTCCCATCGTTATCAATCATCAAAAAACCCGGTTCCGGGAGAAAAACACTATTGGGAGAAGATACTTAATGAACACATGCAACTATTGAAAAAAGCAAGAAGTTTGGGTGTAGACACTGCCGTTGGGACAGGTGCTGGAAGCGTTGGTATCCTTCATGGCGAATCGATGGTTGAGGAAATGAAATTGTATAAAAAGGCAGGATATTCCTTAGAAGAAACATTCAAATGTGCATCGAAAAATGGAGCAAAATTTTTCGGCATGCAGGAGTTGGGAGCGCTTTCAGTCGGTGCTAAAGCAACATTTCTGATTGCCAGAGGAGCAGTGCAACAGCTGCCGAGAAAACTCTCCTATCTGGAAGCCGTTTATATAAACGGCAAACCCAGTCCTTATTATTGCAAGAATCCTGTAATAAAATCATAAAGAAGGCTCGTTTGAAAGATCACTCTGCTTCATTGCTAAAAAATCGAATCTGACGTCACCTGTACTGATGAGAAATACGGGCTGATCATCAAAACCATTTTTTTCGTTTAAAATAGGTTAAAAACCCTATTCCTATGACCAGCATGATACCCCAAATCATATAGTACCCGTATGTCCACTTCAATTCCGGCATGTTCTGAAAGTTCATCCCATAGATGCCGGCAATAAATGTCAGAGGAATAAAGACGGTAGCGATGATGGTTAGCACTTTCATTATTTCATTCATGCGATTGCTGACGCTGGAAAGGTAGGTGTCGTGCATCCCACTTAAGATATCTCGACAGGTCTCAACCATATCTATTATTTGAATCGTGTGGTCGTATAAATCCCGCCAGAATATTTTACTTTCCTGATGAATCAGCCCCGATTCGTTTTTTTCAAGAGTTCCAATCTCCTCTCGGAGTGGCCAAACAGCTTTACGCATGTTCAAAATGTCTCTTTTAAGAAAATGGATTTCCTTGATATTATCCGGATTCGGCTCTTCAAGAATTTGATCATCGATGTCCTCAATGCGATCACCAATTAGTTCGACGGCGAGGAAATAATGATCTACCATGGCATCCATGAGAGCGTAGGCAAGATAGTCCGACTTCATAGAACGTAGGCGGCCTTTTGCTTTACGAATGCGATTTCGCACCTCATCGAACACGTCACCTACCGCCTCCTGGAAAGAAACGACGTAGTTCTGTCCTAAAATCAAGCTGATATGCTCAAAGGTCACCTCTTGACTTTCTTCAATGTACTTGAGCATTTTCATAACGAAAAACAAGTAGTTAGGAAACTCCTCGACCTTCAATCGTTGTACTGTGTTAGCAATGTCCTCAAGGGTTAGAGGATGAAAATCGAAAATTTTTCCTATAGCCTCAATGGTCTCCACACTGTGAATTCCGTAAACGTTAATCCAGATTACACCAGGCAATTTAATAAGATCACGACATTTTTCAATCGAGACATCTGGAAGTTCATTGAAGCTGTTTGTGTCGTATTGGATGGCATCGATACGAACTCGGTCTACCTTCTGCTCTCCAATGAAGGCGACGGATCCAGGCGACATACCAACTTTCGAACTCTGCCTACGATGAATTTTTTGTTTTTTCTTTTTTGTCTGCACCATCGATATCCCTCTTTGTGATTGTAGACTCTGACGCGTATCGATCGCACCAGCCGGGGATTTCTAAATCCTGCATGAAACCAATGCTGTTTTCCTATGGTATTTTGGGGAAAAATTTTTCCCCTTGGTGAAAAAGCTGTATGCCCTACTGTTATTTTTCTTTAAGATTGAGGAAGAGGTCCCCGCGTCCCGATGGTCCCGGCAAACCTTTGCCGGTCAGACGGAGTCTTTGCCCAGCTTTACTCCCTTTTGGGATCTTTACCTTCAACCGTTCTTGTCCATTGGGGCCCTGGGTCACCATCTGGATAACCTTGCCCAGTTGTAAATCTTCAATACTGAGATAGGCTGTATAAGTGGTTTCTTGTGGGATCTCTCGTATATGTTGCAGGTTTCTTGTGTTCCGGCGTTTGGGACTGCCCAATAGAGATCCGACGGCACTTCCGAGACTGTGTAAAAACGATGGCTTGCCCGGTAGTTTGTTCCCCTCTTTTTTCAGAAGGGTCGGCCAGGCCAGTGATCCAAAGAGAAAAATACCACTTACAAAGAGTCCTTTCCTGTTGCCGAAAAAGCTCTTTCGGACGAACTGTTCGTTGGCGCGAAAACCGTAATTACGAAATTCCTGAAGCAGGCCGGCAAACACCTGCTGAAAATGCGGATTCTGGAATAAATCCCGGAGAATATCCTCCTGACTGTAATTGAAGTTTCCCGTTGAACCGCTATGATATTGGTTTGGTCCAAAGGTTCGAGCGGCATCATACTGCCGCCGTTTTCCAGGATCAGTCAAAACTCCGTAGGCCTCGGCTATTTCCTTAAATTTTTCTTCCGCTCCCGGTTTGTCTGGATTACAGTCCGGGTGGTACCGCATGGCCAACTTGCGATAGTTCCTGCGAATCTCCTCTTCACTGGATTCCGGAGTTACTTCCAGTATCCGGTAATAGTCTTTCATATCTTTCCGCTTATCCTAACGTATTGGTTGTAGGAAAACATTTTGGATTATTTTTGTATAATAAACACTCATCATTTTTTTTCATTCACAAAGGTTAACCAACCCAGGATAAGTACTGTTGATATCATAACAGGGCAGTGTGTCCTAAAAGAAGAATTGATATACTCCTGCCGGTTTCCGGGTAATCATCGGTTCTGAATTCATCATGTGGTCTACGTTGTAATTTCAGGTAAGCCATTCTGGCCGCCGGGATTAGCGGTATTTATCATAAATGAGGCGGAGTTGCCAACATTTCGGAGTTTTTTGTAGGAAAATAGAGACAAAAGAATTGGCACGTTTAGAGATGGGGGTACTTTAAGAAAGTTCAATGGGAAAACAGCCTCTCCTAAGGATTGATTCATTAGAAGTCACAATATAAAAGGTATACCCGCATTCCATCCTCGGAATATCTTGACTCCATTAAGTGGAAATGCATAATAAGATAAGTAATTATAATCGTAAGAGAGACCAGAAAACGGCAAAGAGCGCCACCTGCCGCTACCTGACCAGTATTGATAGCTGCTGTATCGACTTATCTGGATTCTTCTAAAAAATCATATGGAAAAATACCGAAAAGGCTAACTCTAGTCTGGGGTGAACACGTGCCAATACACACAGAGGAACAAAAGAAAATTCTGGTAGTTGATAACAACAGGGTGATGGTCAAACTGATGACCACATTTCTTGAAAGGGAAGGGCACGAAGTCGTAGGTGTCGAAGATGCCTTTGACGCCTTGGATGCCCTGCGCAGCTTCACACCGCAAATTATATATCTCGACTTGATTATGCCTAAAATCGGAGGAGACAATCTCTGCAAAATATTCAGGACCATACCCCAGCTCGACAATTGCTATATCGCAATTATTTCGGCTACTGCTATGGAACAACCCATCGATATATCTAGATTAGGCGCAGATGCCTGTATCGCCAAAGGTCCTTTTGCAAAGATGACCCACCATATTCTCGAAACGATAGCCGAATCAAGTGGTCACAGAAAAATTCCTGTAAAATCTGAGGTCCGGGGAATTGAAAACCTGATTTCACGGCAGATCACAAAAGAACTTTTACGCCAAAATAAATGCCTTCAAACAATTCTGGAGAGTATATCTCAAGGAGTTCTGATAACAACCGATAACAGGGTTTTTTACGCAAATGCAGCAACTCTCTCGCTTCTACAGGTCACCATGGAACGCCTTTTAGGCTCTTATCTCGACGAAATACTCGACCCTGCATGCTGGGAAATGTTGGTCCCATTTATCAGATTCGATGGGGCTGGAATACCAAACGACACAGATGATACCTATATAAAGATCCATGACCGCCATGTCATTCCTAAATGTTTGACAATGCAGGGGGACAACAATAATCAGATCATTCTTCTTACTGATATTACCGATATTAAACAAACTCAAAGAGAGTTGCTCCAGGAGGAAGAACGATGGAAAACAACGTTTGATGCCATGGCCGATCCTGTATCTCTCGTTATGTCAGATGGAACTATTGAACGTTGTAATCAGGCCTTTGCCGCTCTTCTCGGTAATGACATTGCAACATTACAAGGGAAAAAATGCTACGAGTTGATTCACCGAACAAAGACTTTTATTAAGGGTTGTCCTCTTATCAGAACCCGTAAGAGTAATGTACGGGAACAAATGGAGCTCTCTTTGGGAGAAAATATCTATCTCATAACAGTTGACCCTTTGAAGTCACATGATGGGCAGGTATCCGGTTTTATCCAGATCATGCGCGATATCACAGAACAAAAACATGCAGCTGCCGTATCTCGTCGTTTTGAGCTTCTCGTAACACACAACCGGGACATCATCTTTTTTATACGGTATGACGATCTACGAATAATGGAGGTGAACGAGGCTGCCATAAAAGCCTATGGCTACAGTCGCGAGCAACTCCTTTCTATGACGGTTGATCAACTTAGAACCCCAGACACTTTAGAGATGGTCCCCGGCCAGATGGAGAAGGCGTATAAGTTCGGGATTCTTTTTGAGGCCGTTCATTGCTGCAGCGACGGCAGCACCTTCCCGGTGGAAGTCAGTTCTCGAGGAGAGTCCATAGATGGAACGCGCACATTGATCAGCGTGGTGCGCGACATTACTGAGCGTAAGCGTGCAGAGGAAGCACTCATGCACAGTGAAGAACGTTTGAGCCAGATAGCCAGATGTGTTCCGGATCTCATCTGGACCATGGATTTCTCGGGACGGTTCACCTATGTCAATTCTGCTGTGGAACGTTTCTACGGGTGGACCGTAGAAGAATTTCTGAACCTTACATTTCATGATACTGTTACCCCGCAGCAGGCCTTGAAAGTTGAAGCGATGATTTCCGAAGAATTGGCAAAAACAACAGCTTTAAATTATGACCGGAATTGGGTTCGTACCTTCGAATCGGAGAAAATACGAAAAGACGGTTCAATTCTATTGGCCGAGGTTTCAGCTACTCTCCTCTGGTCGGATGACGGCAAACCCACTGGTATAATAGGTACTACTCGTGATATTACAGAGCGCAAACGGGAGGAAGAAGAAAAACTCCAACTTCAAGGGCAACTGCTGCATGCACAGAAGATGGAGACTGTCGGTAGACTTGCAGGCGGAGTTGCTCATGATTTCAATAACATGCTCAGTGTGATTCTTGGCCATATAGAACTGGCTCTAACGCAATGCTCCCCATCGGAGGCGATTTATAGTGATCTCAAAACGATTCAAGACTCCGCCCTGCGCTCAGCTGATCTGACCAGGCAACTCCTGGCATTTGCACGCAAGCAGACGGTTGCGCCGAAAATTCTGGATCTCAACGACATCGTATCTAGTATGCTCAAGATGCTCAAACGCTTGATCGGTGAAGATATCGAGCTTGCCTGGTATCCATGTGCAGGTCGGCTGTTAGCAAAAATAGATCCGTCACAACTTGATCAACTTCTTGTTAATCTGTGCGTCAATTCCCGAGACGCCATCGCCGGAGTCGGCAAGGTCACAATTGAGACCGGCAAGGAGGTCTTCGACAAAGATTATTGTTCGGTTCATTCCGACTTTTTACCAGGAGAATATGTGATGTTGGCCGTAAGCGACAATGGGAGTGGTATGGATAGCGAGACATGTGAACATCTTTTCGAGCCTTTTTTCAGTACGAAAGAGACCGGTAAGGGCACGGGGCTGGGATTGTCAACGGTGTATGGAATTGTAAGACAGAATGATGGATTTATCCATGTTGACAGTGAGATAGGTAGGGGAACGACCTTCAAAATATTCTTACCCAATCAGGCAGGTGAGCAGGAATCGATACATAGGGACGGGGAGCTGAAACAGGAAATATACGGGAACGAAACCATCCTGCTGGTGGAAGACGAACCAAGGATTCTGTCCATGATCGAGAAGATGCTTAAGCCTCGGGGATATACCATCTTGCCGGCAGCTACCCCAGGCGAGGCAATTCGACTGGCAAATGATCATACAGGAGAAATCCACCTGTTGATTACCGATGTTGTGATGCCTAACATAAACGGATATGAACTGGCCAAACGTATTTTATCGATCTACCCAAATCTCAGGTGTCTCTTTATGTCCGGCTATACCGCTAACGTTATAGCACATCACGGTGTGCTTGATGAGGGGGTACACTTCATCGAGAAACCCTTTGCTATGAAGCAACTTACTTCCAAAATCAGAGAGGTATTGGATTTTGTCTGAAACCGATTGAAAAAGTATAACTACTAGCAATAGTACTCCATTTAATTCGTGGCCCACCTGTTTTCCTCAGCAGACAATTACCTCTGGAAGTCGTGGAAGTATTGTTTTCCAAAACAATTAAACCTTTCTCATTTGAACCCATAAAGTTTAAATGCCGGGATATTACTCCGGCCTCCTTGATTTCTTCTTTTGACCGGCTTAGCGTAACCAGACAGCAAAGGATCGGGAAAGCAAAAATGGGGAATACGATGGCTAAGATCATTCTGATTGCTGATGACTTCAGGGCTAGGACAGCTTTTCTGGAAGATTGAAACAAACATATTCAGATTACTATCTGTTATCTTGATTACGGAAGCACAATGCCAAACGAATTTTCAGTAGAAATTCACAACTATCTCACCCAAAAAATTACCGAGGCCCAAAAGGCAATCGCTCATAAAGACGAACAATCCCCCTTTTATCAAGGCCAACTCGACGAGTTGCTGAAAATTCGTAAATATTTGAAGGAAAACATTGACTTGAAAAATTTTACTTACTATTGAATGGGAAGAGGGAATGGTCTACAATTATCTTCTTGACCTGTACGAAATACTTGAACAGCGGAAAAATGAACTGGAAAGCGGGAAGGCCCTCTCCGTAGACTCAAGCGAATCCAAAGAGTATTTGAGAGGGCAGATCAACGCTGTAGTTGAATTCACGTCATTTCTCAAAGAGAATTACCATGAAAAATTACCTCGTCGAATGAGATGAGAGATTTGAGAAAAACGAGTAGGTGCCTCCCCCCAACCGTGATTTTTTCTTCCGATTCACATTGCTCAAAGAGTCTTTTCCATAATCAGTTGAATTATATTTTACTTATACATTTCTGAGATGAACACTAAATCAAGAGGGATGCCGTTTTTGAAGGGATGGGTTTTAATTGCTTGCCCGATGAACCTTTCCCATGGTATGTGTCTTGCTCATTGAGGGAAAACCTTATTCTTTTCGTCAGGAGACTGCTGTTTTCTCTCCTGCCCACTTGTATATACCTAGACGAAGAACACGAATAAAGATATGAAAGTAGGAATTATTGGTTTGCCACAGACAGGCAAAAAAACATTATTTCAAGTACTTACCGGTAATGAAATTCATGAGCAGACTGGGTCCGCCAAACCGATACCAGGCACGGCGGAAATATACGATCCAAGGTTTGACCGATTGGTCACGATGTATGATCCCAAAAAGGAAGTCAACGCCAGGGTTGATTTGATGCTGCTGCCGAAAATGGAACAGGAAAACATTGCCAAAGGCGATATTTTCAAAGAAATAGCAGATGTCGATGCGCTGTGCCATGTTGTTCGCGCTTTTGAGGACGACGCGATCTATCATGCCAAAGGATCTGTAGATCCTATACGGGACGTTGAAATAGTAAATGGTGAATTGCTTCTGCATGACCAGATATTTGTTGAAAAAAGAATTGAGCGGCTTGAAATTTCACTTAAAAAGATAAAGGATGACAAACAAGAAAAAGAGCTCGAATTGCTGCGCAAGATGCAGACCCATCTAGAAGAGGAAAAACCTCTCCGCCTCTTTGAATTCAGTGAAGAGGAAGATCTGTTCATTCGCAGTTACCCTTTCATCACCAGAAAAGAACTGATAATTGCCTTTAATATCGGGGAAGATCAACTTGACGACACGTCTTTTCTTGAACAGATTACACCTTTGTGTCTCAGGGATAAAATAGAAACCATGCAAGTCTGTGCCAAAGTGGAATCGGAAATCGTTCTGTTGGATACTGAAGAAGAAAAGCAGGAATTTATGCAGGACCTCGGAATTGAGGAACCTGCGCTCGGTGTTTTGGCTGGGCTGTGTCTCAACGCCTTGGGCTTGATATCCTTTTTTACAGTCGGCAAAGATGAGGTCAGACAGTGGCTGGTACGAAAAGACAGTCCGGCCCCGGTTGCCGCCGGGGCCATCCATTCCGACCTGCAACGGGGGTTCATCCGGGCGGAAGTGATGAAATATCATGAGTTGATCGAATACGGCAGCGAAGCCGAATTGAAAAAGGCCGGCAAGATGTATCTGCAGGGCAAGGACTATATCGTCATTGATGGTGATATTCTCAATATCCGCTTTAAGGTGTAATAAAAAAGATTCATCCGGATGATCGTGCCTTGTTAACCATGATGAGTCACTCGAATTGAAACTGCGAAAGATAGTTTGCAAGTGCCTGCCGTTTATCATCTGATAATGGCGGGCAATCATTTTGGTCTTTGACTGCTTCAACAACCCGGGTGGCAAAGACCATGCATGTCGGATCACGGCACTCCCGACAATTGGTCTTGGGTAGAAGCTTCAATATGCATGACCTGGACGTGAAGCACAGTCATTCAGAACGCAATGCCTCCAATGGATCAAGCCGGGCGGCCTGACGGGCAGGCAGTATGCCGGCAAGGATTCCGATGGTCATGGAGAGGAGTTCGGCTAAAGCCACAAAGGTCCACGGAGTATGGACCGGCAACAGGGGGACGAAGGCGTGGATCAATAAGCCCAGAAGGATACCAAGTAAAAGGCCTGCTGTTCCACCCAAGGCTGCCAGTACCGTGCCTTCGAGAAGGAACAATGTAAGAATATAATGCCTGGTTGCACCCAGAGCCCGGAGTAAACCGATTTCACTGGTTCTTTCACGCACCGCAATGGTCATGATTGTGAAGATGCCGACACTGCCCACGAGAAGTGAGATTCCTCCCAGAGCTCCGACCGCAACCGTCAACATGCCAAGTACGTCGCCTAAAACATCGAGCATCTGCTGTTGCGTGGTTATGGTGAAATCTTCCTGCCCGTGCCGATTGACAAGAACTCTTTTGATGGCGGCAACCATCTCCTTTGCCGTATATCCTTCTCGATAAAGGATATCGATTTCCATCAAACCATCACGGTTAAAAAGATCCAGTGCTCTCATTGCAGGTATATAGACCGTATCGTCCATATCAAAGCCGAGAATCTGCCCTTTAGGTTCCATAACTCCAATCACCCGGCAAGGAATATTGCCAACCAGGACCCTTTTGCCTAATGGATCGGAATTCGGGAAAAGTTCTTGGCGTACTTTGTGACCGAGAACAACAAAGGCGCGTGCTGTTCGTGGATCATCCAGCGGGAGGAAGCGGCCGCTCGAAACCTGCATATGAAAAGCCTTATCCATTTCCGGCCCGACTCCATAAATAGTGATGCGCCTAGTCCGATCACCCGCTTTTACTTCGGCATTGCCCTGGGTCATTGGAACTGCTGCTTCAACCTGAGGGATATGTCTGAGTGCTGCACAATCGTCTAATGTGAGAAGCCTTTCCGAGCCGAGAATGCCAAGAGATGTGCCCATGGTTGTGACCTTCCCCGGGTTGATGGCGATCAGGTTGGTTCCGAACTGGGTGAACTCGGCCAATACGAAACGCTGAAGTCCTTCGCCCATAGAGGTCAGAAGGATGACCATCCCGATTCCGACGGCAATCCCCAAGCCTGTGAGAAAGGACTGCATCCGTTTGGAACGAATTGAGGTGCTGATAAATTGAACCTGGTCAAGTAATTCCATAAAGCAGTCGTTCCTAATGTTTTGCCAAGGCCTGGATAGGATCAAGTCTTGCCGCACGGCGTGCCGGCAGAAGAGAAAAAACAAAGCCGGTGCACAACGCAGTGCCCATGGATGCCGCAACCGCCCACAGCGGCGGCCTGGTCTGGAGGGTAGGATAAAATTGTACAGTGATCCAGGAGCCGGTAAAGCCGAGGAGCATACCCAGGAGTCCACCGATTACAGAGAGCAGAAGGGCTTCGCTGACCAAAAGAGTCATTATCTGCGTATTACCGGCACCAAGGGCTTTACATAAGCCGATTTCGGCAGTACGTTGGGCAACCGACATCAACATGACGTTCATAATCAGGATTCCAGCGACAAAAAGGCTGATGGCGGCGATGCCGCCCACCGTTACTGTCAGGACCTTGAAGATTTTATTAAAGGTCTTTAAGACGGAATCCTGGGTGATGATGGTAACGTCGTCCTCTCCGTAGTGAAGCTTTTTAATGGTTCTGGTAATGTAATTTTTTAACCGAATGAGTGATTGTTGATCTTTTGCTTCGATAAGTATCCGAAACAACCCTTCCTTGTTGAACAACATCTGGGAAAATGCCACTGGTACGATAATTAATTCCTGGGTATCGAAACCAAGAGAACGCCCTTGGGAACCGAGAATGCCGATGACCCGGCATCGAAACCCTCCAAGCCGGATAAGTTCCCCCAGGGCTGGCTCCTGACCAAAAAGCTCCCGATACACCTTGTCGCCGATTACGCAAACGGGGCGGGCAATATCCGGATCTTCTTCGGGGAGAAAGGAGCCCTGATCAAGCTTGAGATGGTAGACATCGAGAAATGAACTGGTGGAGCCGAGAACCGGAACCTCGCGTTCTTTCCCTTTCCTTACGGCATTTGATTCACCGATAACAAGAGGAGAGATCCGACGGACCATATCCCCTTTCTGCAGGACCTTCATGTCGCTCAAGGTAAGCTCCCTTGGTGTTTCACCTACCAGGGTCGCAGGGGTGTTGGAAGCGGTTTCCGTACGTCCTGGAATGATGATAACCAGGTTTGTTCCCAAAGATGAGAATTGATCGACAATATACAGTCTGGCGCCATTGCCGATGCCGGTAAGCAGGACAACGGCGGCAACACCTATGCTCATGGCCAGCAACATCAGGGATGTGCGAACCTTGTTGCTGCCAAGGCTGGTTATGGAGAAAGCTAAGGTGTCGATAAAACGCATGGTTTTCAGTCTTGTTGAGAATCGGAAATAATCCTGCCGTCAACCACATGGATGCATCTTTTGGCCCGTTCGCCAATTTCCGGGTCATGGGTGACCACAATAAGCGTCTGGCCTTTTTGGTTGAGCCCTTCCATGAGATCGATGATTTCAGCACCAGCAGAGCGGTCCAGATTTCCTGTAGGTTCATCGGCCAGAAGGACAGCCGGTTGATTGATAACCGCCCTGGCGATTGCCACACGTTGGCGTTGACCGCCCGAGAGTTCATCCGGCCGATGATGACGGCGGTTGGTGAGACCGAAGTCATCAATTAAACGGGAGCTTATAAGGGTTCGTTGTTTTCTCCCCACGCCTGCCAGCACCAGCGGCAATTCAATATTCTGGAGGGCTGTGAGTCGGGGGATTAAATGAAAAAACTGGAAGATGAATCCGATCTTTAGACTGCGGATCTCAGCAAGCTGTCTGTCTTCGAGGCTGGTGACGTCGCGGCCTTCCAGCAGATAGGTCCCGCTGTTCGGGGTGTCGAGAAGACCGATGATATTTAGAAGGGTGGACTTGCCCGAACCGGAAGGACCCATGATCGAGAGATATTCACCGGGTTGAATGGCAAGAGATACATGGTCCATGGCCCGTACTTCCTGGCCACCGACAGAAAAGATCCTGCTGACATCCTGCAATTCAATCATTTTTTATCAGTTTCCTGGGTGGTTTTGTCGACGACTGCCTTGACGCCGTTTGCCAGACCTTCGCGGTCCACCGTGGTGACGACCATTTCACCATCTTTTAACCCTTCAAGAACTTGGGTATAGCGCCAATTGCTCAGCCCCGTTTTTATCTTGCGGCGTTCAATATGATTGTCATCAGTATGAAAGATAAAGACATACCCGCCTTCCATCACCGACTCGGTCGGAATTCTCATAACATCTTTTCGCGAGTCAATAACGATTTCCACATCGGCACTGTAACCGACTAAGAGATTGGCCTCTTTCACGGGATTGGCAAAATCAACTTCGATTTCAACTGTCCGTGCCTGCTTGGCCAGTTCAAGAACATATGGAGATATACTGCGCACCTTTCCTTGAAAAATCTGTTTAGGAAAGGCATCGAGAGTGATACGGGTTTCCATTCCGGGTTTTATCTGAGAAGCATCGATCTCATCAATGGGGGCTGAAACGTACAAGGAATCCATGTTAATCAAATCAACGGCGGGTAGAGTAGGGATGCCAGGCGGAGAAGGGGTCGCATACTCGCCGACCTCTCCGTTGACTTCAGCTACGATCCCATCAAAGGGGGCGGTTAAGGTTGTTTTATCAAGCATGGCCTGTGCAGCTTCGACCCTTGCCTGGCTGACCTCTTTCTGGGCATCGGCAGCCTGGCAGGCGGCTCTTTTGGCCCTGGCCTCGGCCACTGTATCTTCATACAATGATTCAGAGGTAGAACCATGCCGCCGAAGTTCGGTCTGCCTTCTGGCCTGACGCTCTGCATTGTCAGCCAAAAGGCAAGTTTGCCGGGCCGTGGCTTCTGCGACGTCCAATTGAGCATTGGCCAGCTGGACATCGGCCTTTAGATCGTCGTTCCATAAGGTCAGCAAGATATCTCCTTTTTTGACCATATCACCCTTGCGAACGTTCAAGGTCGCAATCTGTCCGCCGATGGTCGGGGCCAGTTTTGCACGATGCCTGGCTTTAACCGATCCAGCCCTGGTGTTGGAGACTGTATATTCCACCAGTCCGGTGGCAACTTTTTGTACGACAACGGCAATCGGTTTTTTCCGGGTAAGATATTTGACACCCACGGCAAGACAGATGAGCAGGAGAATGCCTATAATGGTATATGTGCGTTTCACGGGAATAGGTCGAAAAGTTGCAACTAAATGGATGCCTGAACGTCGAACAGATATCTCATTTAGTTATTTATTAAAGTTACACTCAATGTAATCGACAGGAAAAATATTCTACCTTGAATTCTTTACTTTTTATAGCACTATCTAAATTTCTGCACGCATTATCCTGGTTGTTCCGCTTTTCCTCATTCCATCCCTGCGATTGGCAAGATAGCGTTCATTAAGTATCTTTGGCCCGAAATCCTCAACCTTTGTAAAGCCGAATGTCCTTAGTTTCTCCTGTAACAAGCCAGGATCAAAGGATGATTTCCATGGTTCACCCTGGTCGCTGACTCGTTTTGCGATTATCTCAAACCCCTTCAACTCCCTTGCGGACAGATGCTCCTTGTCGACGCAATAGTCAAAGATTACTATACTTTTTCTGGCACAAGAGGAAACGAAATGCAAGGTATCGAAAATGGAAGGTTTTTCGAGATACATGGTTACCCCCAGCCAGGAAAAACAGGCGGGGGAGTCGGCATTAAATCCTGCCTCGTCAAGGCATTGACCAAGAGATGTTGTCTCAAAATCCATGGGTACAAAGCATAGGGAAGGAGGGGGGAGCATTCCAGCTGATTGAAGGCATCTTCGTTTCCATTTTTGGGTATCCGGCAGGTCGACTTCATATATTTTCACGCCATTGAGATGGCCGAACCTGAAGGCAGAGGTATCCAATCCGGCACCAAGAATAACATATTGTCGGATTCCTGCAGTATACGATTTTTGCCATTCATCTTCAGCAAATCTTGATCGGAGAACCACCGAGGTTCGAAGTGCTTTCATGATAGGATCGTTGAATTGAAAAAGGTCGTTCGGCAGAGGACCGCCCAATATTTTTTGAGCAAATGCATCATCGAAAATCAACGGTTGATCAAGGAGCTGATGGGCTGCTCGGAGCTGAGCCACTCTGTAAGCGGTGGGTTTTGGGGGACAGATAGATGCTGTTTTTGACATATCCGAATCAGTTTTGTTTTGCAGAACACAACCCTCGTTTACCTGTTTCATATAGGCCCCCATTGAAAGAGTAATACCCGTGAGCATTTGAACCTTTGGTTCCTCACTGTGCAGACTTTTTAATTTTGTGGCCAGGATTGGATTGTTTCCGGTTGTTTTGGTCAGAAGTTCTTTCCACCGTTTTCCGCAATCTCTGGCCCTGACATCGGTAACCGGTACATTTCGGTCCATGAGATTTTGCACTTCTGTTATTAATTGTCGCCATTTCTGATCGAGATTGTCGGCAAGCTTATTTTTTTGCAGAATCTCAATTTCCTTCTTTGAGAATCTTTTACTATAAATGGACATCACTTCGAGTATCGCCAGCCAATCCGGGAGGTTGGTGGAGATGCCCCTTTGAATCTGCTCGTTCAGGCGCAAGAGGCGATCTCTTAATCCTTGAGCCTCTTCAATTCGATGGGTGAGGAGTGCTATCTGTCTGTCGATTACATCCGGCAAGGATGCCTGGGGAGTACTGAGAAAATCTCTGATCTCTTCGAGGGAACAACCGAATTGTTTCAATGCCTGTATTCGCTGTAGTCGTATGACATCATCCCGGCTATACCACCTGAAACCGTTTTCAGAACGATGGGAAGGGGACAACAGGCCGATATGGTCGTAATGATGCAAGGTCCGGACAGTAAGCCCTGTTTTTTTTGCCAGATAGCCGATTTTGATATGCATTGGCTTTCCTCCTTATTTCTTATTGTAAACCCTGACGTAACGTCAGGGGCAAGAGAAAAGCTCTTTTATATTGAATATGATCAAATAAAAGAATTATCCGGATTATGTGTACCTAACGATACTCGGGGGAGAGCGGAACCTGCTCTGAGTATGCTTCCAGCTTTACCAAAAGAATATATAATCCGGAAGAGCCTTATAAGGGATTTAGAAAGTTATGAGACGGGATAAGAGAAAACTACTCTGAAGCACTCTTCTTTTTCCCTGCCAGTTGTCCGCAGGCGGCGGAGATATCGGAGCCTCTGCTGTTGCGGATAAAGACTGAATAATGTCTGTCGAGAAGGATCTTCTGAAAGGCTAAAACACGTTCCTGACTTGGACTCTTATAGGGTAAGGCATGTGATTCATTATAGGGAAGTAAATTGATTTTACATGGTATCTTAGCTAATTTACGGGCAAGTTCGAAAGCGTCGTCATCCGAGTCATTTATATCTTTTAGCAGGATATATTCGAACATGATGCGTCGCCGCTTGGGCATGGGATATGTTCTGCAGGCCTCAAGGAGGACGTCTACGGGATACCGCTTATTGATCGGCATTAAGCGATCGCGGGTGTCATTGTCCACAGCATGGAGCGAGATGGCAAGATTAACCGTGGAATTCTCTCCCAGCCTTCTCATTTTCTGTGCGATTCCGCAGGTTGATACGGTAATTTTCCTTCCCGTCAGATCAAATCCTTTAGGTTCAGTAAGGATCGAAAGGGCGATAAGAAGGTTATCCAGATTATTTAAAGGTTCCCCCATACCCATAAAGACGATATTGGTTACCTCTCTTGGCCCTATCAGATTTTCCCCTGGTTCTGTATAAAGAAAATCCCGGACTGCACAAACCTGATTGACAATTTCAGCCGGACTGAGATTACGGAGAAATCCCATGGTGCCGGTTAAACAGAAGGAGCAATCCATGGCGCAGCCGACCTGAGATGACAGGCAGAGCGTGTTTCGATCCTCCTCGGGAATCAACACCGATTCAATAATGTGGCCATCTTCAAGATGAAAGCCGAATTTAACGCAACCATCTGTGGAGCGTTCCAAAACAGGTTTGGAGAAATTTGATATCGAGGCGTTTTCTTTTAATATTTCTCGGAATTTCTTTGCGATGTCCGTCATCTGATCGAAATTAACGATACCCGGGCGATAGAGCCAGGCCATGATCTGCCGACCGCGGAAGGCGGGTTGGCCAAGGCTCTCAACATACCGGATGAGACCTTCAAGGTGGAAATTTTTCAGATCAGTCTTTTGGGGCATACGTGCCTGTGAAAATCTCGGCTGGTAAAAATTCCAGGTTAAGGGAATAGTGCCGGCAAGGATAATTGTAAGAGTCAGAAGGATAGAGTTGTTTGCGTGCGGTTATTTTTAAAGTCGGTACATTCAATGACATGATAAATAAGCCGCACGCTATGCAGACACCAAAAAAATTATGCGGGATTTTTAGCCTTAAACTCCTGCATGAATTCGATAAGTTTAATCACACCCTCCCTGGGGAAAGCATTGTAGATCGAAGCTCGGCAACCGCCGATGGAGCGGTGACCCTTAAGTCCGTTTAATCCGATTTTAGCGGCTTCAGCGATGAATTTTGTCTCCAATTCGGAGGTGGCCAGATTAAATGAGACGTTCATAAGCGACCTGGAAGCTGGTTCGGCATGACCGCGATAGTAATCAGATTCGTCTATTACCCTATAAATCAGGGTGGCTTTTTCCTGGTTTATCTCATCGATTGCTGAAATACCCCCTTTGGCCTTCATCCATTTCAGAACCTCGCCAACAATATAGATGGCAAAGCAAGGCGGTGTATTAAACATGGAATCCTTGTCCGCATGGGTCTTATATTTCAACATCGTCGGAATGTTTTCAGGAGCCCTATCCAAAAGGGCTTCCCTGACGATAACGATGGTAACACCAGCCGGACCGAGATTTTTCTGCGCACCGGCAAAGATCAAACCGAACTTTGAGATATCGACCTTCCTGGAAAGTATATCGGAAGACATATCGCTGATGAGTATTTTATCGGTCTTGGGAAACTCCTTAAACTGGGTTCCGTAAATAGTGTTGTTGGAAACAAAATAGACATATTCGGATGCAGGGTCGATCGTATACTCCCCATTTCCCGGTACACGGTTGAATTTTTGCTCCTCGCTGGAGTAGGCAACGTCAACACCACCGAACAGTTTTGCCTCTTTTATCGCTTTTTTGGACCAGGCACCGGTATTTAAGTAGGTGGCCTTTTTCCCGGCCGAAAGAAAGTTCATCGGCACCATAAAAAACTGACTGGAGGCGCCGCCTTGCATGAAGAGAACTTTATAGTTTTTTGGAATATCGAATAACTCCCGGAGAAGCTGCTCAGTGGTTTCGGCAATTTTAATAAAATCCTTGGAACGATGGCTCATTTCTGCAATGCCTATCCCGCTGTCCTGATAATTGACAATATCGATTGAAGCCTGTTTGAGCACTTCAAGAGGCAGGACGGCCGGACCTGGGCTGAAGTTAAAAATTCTTTCGGACATGTGCTGATTCTCCTTTGAAATTATAATATATTGATGAAATAACATTATGTTTTTAGAAAAACACATCACCTCGTCGTTGTCATGCTCTAATGCAAGAAATCAAGGAGATATCCAATTTTGCCGGATAGCCTCATATAATACGATTCCAGCCGTCATGGCAAGGTTGAGGCTGCGGATATGTGAATTTTGCATGGGCAAGGTATAACATCTGTCTTTGTACAACTCCAAAATTTCGGTCGGTAATCCCTTTGTCTCCCTACCAAATAGAAAGAAATCACCAGGTGAATACCGGGCACTGAAAAATGGTGTTGCAACCTTGGTCGTAAAAAAAAACAATCGTCTTTCATCCTGGGCCTGCAGAAAATCGTCCAGACTTTTCCAATGGATAATCTTGACGTATTGCCAATAGTCAAGACCGGCACGTTTCAGATGTCTGTCGTCCGTTGAAAATCCAAGGGGGTGAACAAGGTGGAGAACCGAATCGGTTGCTCCACAAAGCCTGGCTATCGAACCGGTATTCGGTGGAATTTCAGGTTCAACCAAGACAATGTTGAAAGGTGTCTGGGTAATTTTAGGCATTGTGACGTTCTATAACAACTGACATAAGAAAATTTGTCTTATACCTTCACTTTTTTTTTAAAACAACAAAAAAAAATTGAAAGAAGATGACGATGCTTTAATATCAGTTGCATTTTTACCAATTGACGATAAATTCACCAAAAATATATGTTCATTCTCGCGGCAGACCATTTTAGGTCTGCCGTCTGTTTTTTGCATACCATTTTTGTAAAATAGGTTGAGCTTTATGGCAATAATAGTACAGAAATATGGTGGGACCTCCGTAGGTAGCCCGCAAAAGATTAAGGCGGTGGCCGATCGGGTTCTTGGGTACATCAATCGGGGAGATAAAGTTGTCGTTGTTCTCTCAGCGATGTCGGGAGAAACAAACCGATTGACGGATCTGGCCTTCCAGATGCAGAGGCAACCTGATAAACGGGAAATGGATATGCTCTTATCCACTGGAGAACAGGTCACTGTCGCTCTTTTTTCTATGGCGATCAAGGAAGCAGGGCACGAAGCAATTTCGTTTCTCGGTGATCAGGTAAAAATACACACCGATTCGACGCATACCAAGGCAAGGATTCAGGCTATCGATACTGAAAAAATATTTAAATATCTAGAAGATGGCTGTATTGTGACCATTGCAGGGTTTCAGGGTGTCGACAGAGAAGGGGATATAACCACCTTGGGGAGAGGTGGTTCGGACACAACCGCCGTTGCGCTGGCCGCTGCGATGAATGCCGATGTTTGCGAGATTTTTACAGATGTGGAGGGAGTCTACACAACCGATCCGAATATCTGTACCAAGGCAAGGAAAGTGGATCGAATCTCTTATGAGGAAATGCTGGAATTGGCAAGTCTCGGAGCCAAGGTGCTGGATATACGATCTGTTGCCTTTGCCAAAAGATACGGAGTCCCTATTCATGTTCGTTCAACATTTACCGAAACCGAAGGAACCTGGGTTGTTGCGGAGGAGAAAATAATGGAAGATGTCATTGTTTCAGGAGTCACCTACAATAAAAATGAAGCCAGGATTACAATCTCTGGAGTTCCGGATCAACCGGGAATCGCAGCAAAAATTTTCAGTCCGATCTCTGATGCGGATATTAATGTTGATATGATTATCCAGAATCAGGATACAGGCGGGGGACTTACCGATATGACGTTTACAGTCATGCGGTCTGATTATGGCAAGACTATGGAATTGCTAAAGAAAGTTTCAAAGGATATTAATGCGAAAGGAATTTACGGCTCCGACAGCATTACGAAAATTTCCATCGTCGGGGTCGGTATGCGGAATCATTCGGGTATCGCCACCACCATGTTCAACGTTTTGGCGAACGAAGGAATCAATATTTCTATGATTTCCACTTCAGAAATAAAGATATCCTGCGTTATAGAAGAAAAATATACAGAATTGGCGGTTCGTGCCCTGCACGACGCCTTTGCTCTTGACAGACCGGACCTCCCTCCGGAAGCGTACGAGATAGACACTCCAACTGCTTGATCTCACAGATGCCGGTTTTCGAATCGATCCAACATGTCGAGCCAGATAAAAATGAGAAAACCTTTGGAGGAGAAATAGAGGGAATCTCCCGGGTTAAACAGAAAAGTACAGCAAGCAAAAACCGGAGGGATGAACGTCTTATCATCCTTTCGGTTTTTGGCCTTTTACTTTTTATTTTCTATTATTTGCAACATATCCCTCCCACCTCACCGCGGTCCACATATCATAAACAGGTCCGGATTTTGGGAAATTCACTTGTTCTAGATAAGTCAGTTTCAACTACTGGAACAAAAGAAGGAAAAGAAGAGGCATTCCAAATACCATCAAGGCTTAGGCCTTTTTTTTATGCCCCTGTTCCAATTAACATCGCAGATCAGCAACTTCTTGAAACCATAAAAGGAATAGGGCAACGATTATCTCTGGAAATTATCCAAACCAGAACGTTAAAAGGGCCATTTAAAGGTCCTGAGGATCTCTTATGGGTAAATGGTATCGGTCCCAAAAGAATGCGGGAATTTTCTGATAAGTTCTCTTATGAGGTTGCAAGTCAGGTAAGGCCATGACGTACTTTTCCACTGCACAGCCGGTAATAATTTTAGTAGGTCCAACCGCTATCGGCAAAACAGCGCTTTCCTTTCAATTAGCGAAGGAATTTAATTGTGAAATCGTAAGTATGGATTCCATGCAGGTGTATCGGTACATGGATATTGGAACAGCAAAAGCAACACGACAGGAAAGGGAAAGAATTCCCCACCATCTAATCGATATTGTTGATCCTGATGAAGATTATGATGCAGAACATTTTGTAGTTGATGCCTGTACGTCTCTTACAGATATTCATTCTCGGCAAAAAATACCTCTTATTACCGGAGGAACTGGTCTCTACCTGAAGGCATTAACAGAAGGACTTTTTCCCGGAGGAATACGATATCCTCAAATTCGAGCCGAATTAAAGGAGAGACTACAGCGCGAAGGAAACTCGAAATTACATGAAGAGCTTAGAGTATGCGATAGTATTTCCGCCAATAGAATTCATTTAAATGATTCCCATAGATTGTTAAGAGCCTTGGAAATTTACCATGGTTCAGGAATTCCCTGGTCACAGCATATTCTGGAACAAAAAAGAGAATCCGGCAACAAAAGATTCAAGCAAATGCTCCTGATAGGCTTAACTTGCGAAAGGCATACCCTTTATGAGCAAATAAACAGGCGATCCCATATAATGATCGATGCAGGGTTGGAAGATGAGGTAAGAGGACTTTTAGAAAGAGGATATAGCTCAAATTTAAAATCCATGATGTCAATAGGATACAAGCATATGCTTATGTATCTACAAGGGGTTTGTGGGAAATCCCAAATGGAGATGCTTCTAGCAAGAGATACTCGGAGATACGCAAAAAGACAGTTTACCTGGTTTAAGAAATCTGCTGAAATTCTATGGTTTGACAAAAATGAAGTGGAAAAGATAATCTCTCTCAGTAAAAATTGGTTGGCTGAATGTTCATGATACTACATAAATCATAATGATCATAGTATGTTAAAATAATTAATGATAGATATACCAATGTAATGATTTCGCACACTCAATATCGATACAGAAACGCATTTAAACCTCGTATCCTTTCCAAGGAACAGGAAAGATTGGCGAAGGAGCTTAAGGTTCATCCCTTAATAATACATCTGCTTGTTTTGCGCGGAATAGAAACCGATGAAGCCATTGAGTGTTTTCTTAATCCCAGTCTTGCTAATCTGCCGGAACCACAATCAATAAAGGGGATGAAAGAATCGGTTTTGCTTATCGAGGAGGCCCTGTCGAATAACTCAGAAATTCTTATTTGGGGAGATTACGATGTCGACGGTATAACGGCTACATGTTTGCTGGTTCAATTTTTCAAAAAGATCGAGAAAGAAGTGAACTGGTATATTCCAGATCGGTTTCTTGAAGGATATGGGCTGAATAGTAAGACTTTGAGCGAATTTCGGTCAAAAATACAAGGAGATTTCCCGCTTCTTATAACAGTAGATTGCGGGATATCTAATCATCGTGAGATATCGGCGGCAAAAAATCTCGGATTCAAGGTTATCGTTACCGATCATCATGAACCGCCTGAAAATATGGTAGATGCACATGCTGTAATAAATGTGAAACAAAAAGGGTGCGGTTTTCCTGACACAAATCTTGCCGGAGTCGGCACTGCTTTTTATCTTGCTGCCGGAGTTCGTTCATCTCTCACAGAAAAAGGGTTTTTCCGTAATAAAGAGTGTATTCCAAACTTAAAGCAATTTCTAGATTATGTTGCTATCGGCACGATAGCTGATATGGTTCCGCTAACTGGACCAAACAGGATACTGGTTAAAGCAGGATTTGAATCACTAGCCACCAATTCTAAAATCGGACTGTCCGCGCTTTTGAAATCAAGTGACATTCATCCGGGGATAATAACTTCCGATGATATTTCCTTTCAAATTGCACCTAAAATAAATGCTGCGGGAAGACTAGGAAAGGTTGATGCCGCAACGAATTTACTCTTGTGTGAGGAACACAAAATAGCATCACAATTAGCCAACAAATTAACCGACTTTAACAACAGGAGAAAAAAAATCTGTGAAGATATCCTCGAAACAACATTAGGATTAGACAGCAAGAGGCTGGTAACAAACGATAATTGCATTGTTCTTTCCGGAGAATATCATTCCGGGGTTGTCGGAATTGTGGCATCTCAACTGGTTAACATTCATCATTTGCCCACAATTATTTTTGCTCCAGATCCAGCATGTAGTGATAAAAACACCTTAAAAGGATCAGGGAGATCCATTCCCGGAGTCGACCTTCTTGGAGTGTTGAGGTGTTGTGAGAGGTATTTGTTAAAATATGGCGGACATACAATGGCGGCTGGAATGTCTCTATTGAAAGAAAATTTTTCTATATTCAAGGAACAATTCTCTTCCTGCCTCTCTGAAGTCATCGGTGAAGAATGTAAAGAGCATCCGCTTTCAATTGATGCGGAGATATCCATTGAAAAGGTATTTGACAAAACATTTCTTAACCAATTAAACAGGTTGGAACCTTTTGGTGTTGGAAACCCCAGGCCGGTTTTCTCCGACACGAATGCGTGTATCTATGATTATCAATTAGTTGGACGGAAGAGCGACCACTTGAAGATCTACTTTCGTGGTCAGTACGCAAATTGCCAGGGTGTGGGGTTTAACCTTGGTCATAGGTGTAAAACACTCCAAGAAAAAAGAAAACATACCATCATTTACTCTCCAACACTCAATCGCTATAGAACTAATTTGAATTGGGAAGTGCGATTGATCGATATACTGTAATCAGATTTATCAAAACATTTTAGTACATTATCCCTGCGCAAAAAGGGAATAACCGAATGGTTATTGCTAGCCATCTGCCCGTTTTTATTTGCATATTTTAAATTAAACATAATATACATTATGCGACATTTATATTTATCCCACGAATATCGCACAAAAGTCACAATGCGGTTATGTTATTGTGCTTGGGGTCTTTCTCTTTCTATTGAAAAATGGTAAAAAAACAGATTCGTTAAAAAAGAGAGATCTTTCACCTACTGTAGGTATGATTTCCACGTAAATAAAAAAACCTAAAAACAATAAAAAATATATAAAAAGAAATAAAACGGTTGAGATTATGTCAAAAGAAATATATCAAGAACCTCTTGTGAGTCGGTACACGAGCCGAAAGATGCAGGAGCTATTTTCAGAAAAAAACAAATTTATGACCTGGAGAAAATGCTGGATAGCATTGGCGGAAGCTCAACTTGAGCTAGGTTTGACTGATCTTATCTCTCAAGAGATGATCAATGAGATGAAAGCAAATCAAGAAAATATTGATTATGATCTCGCTGCTGCCAAAGAAAAAGAAATCCGTCATGATGTAATGGCTCATGTATTTGAATTCGGAACCAAATGTCCAAAAGCAGAAGGAATTATTCATCTTGGCGCTACTTCGCAATTTGTTGTTTGCAATACTGATCTGATTATTCAAAAGGATGCCCTTACCCTTATTCGATCGGCTGTATTACAGGTAATTGAAAATCTTGCAAATTTTTGCAAGAAACACTCAAATGTGCCGACTCTTGGGTTTACCCATTATCAACCCGCACAACCCACGACTGTCGGTAAACGAAATACCCTCTATATTCAAGATCTTATAATTGATCTTGATTCTATTGACTTCTTCTTCTCACAGCTCAAAGCAAGAGGCGCCAAAGGAACGGTTGGCACTCAGGCTACTTTTCTTGAGCTTTTCAAAGGCGATAATGAAAAAGTTCGCAAACTAGATAAGCTAGTAACCCAAAAATTAGGTTTTGCTCATACATTTGCCGTAACAGGCCAAACTTACACAAGAAAACTTGATATGAAACTTGCCGAAACCCTTGCCGGAATCGGTGCTTCAGCTCATAAATTTGCAGTTGATTTGAGACTGTTATCTAATCTTAAGGTTCAAGAAGAACCCTTTGAAAAAAATCAGACCGGCTCATCGGCTATGGCCTATAAGAGAAATCCAATGCGCAGTGAGCGTATGACCGGACTTGCCCGCAAACTTATAGGCTTGCCTCAGAATTTTGCAAGCACCTTCTGTAATCAATGGTTTGAAAGAACGCTTGATGATTCCGCAATACGGAGAATGGATATTCCACAAGCGTTTCTTTTAACTGATGCTATTTTAAAGTTGTACATTAATATATCATCTGATATGGTTATATTTCCGAAACAAATAGAAAAACATTTACTTACTGAACTTCCATTTATGTCAACGGAAAAAATACTGATGGAAGCTGTAAAACGCGGGAAAAGCCGCCAGGAAATCCATGAAATAGTAAAAACGCATTCAATTGAATCAGGCAAGATGATAAAGGAAAATGGGCAGGAAAACGATCTGTTGATGCGACTTGCTGATGACGATCGCATCCCCTTTTCTCTAGATGAACTAAAAAAATTACTTGGCAATTATTCAGAATTTACCGGCAGAGCAATGGCTCAGACGCACGAGTATCTTGAGGAGGTCGTCTATCCGCTTCTTGAAAGGAACAAAGAGAAGCGAATGACGATTGATTCGAACCTCTCTGTTTAAAAAAATCTTTATAAACACTAGTGTTACGATAAAATTCAGTTAAATTTAATAAGATATAAACATAGGAAATGTTCATTGACCTTTGATAAAAAAAATCTTCATGCTCTCTTTATCCGGATTGGGATGGAGCATTATCACTATGTGAAATTTATCTTAGAGGGCTATGATGGACTAGCTATTATGAGCAGGATAGACGAAAATATCGTTGTGATTCGCTATCCTTATGAATTGCATAAAGATCTTATTTTTCTTCTATCTTCACTGGCAAAAAAAATTCGCTATTTTTCCTCCTTGCTTTAGCCTAGAGGACTATTCATCGGATCCAATCACGTAAAATGCAAACTAAGTCCTTTTATATAAAAACATTTGGCTGCCAAATGAACGAAAGAGATACTGAAATTATTGCCCAGTCTCTTTTGGGATGCGGATTTAACAAGGCCGAACAAATGGAATTATCAGATATTATAATTATCAACACCTGTTCCATTCGAGCCAAGGCTGAACAAAAGGTTATGAGCCTACTCGGCATGCTGAAAAATGAGAAGAAGAAGCGTCCAGAACTGCAAATCTGTGTTGCAGGTTGCGTCGCTCAACAACAAGGTGGACAGCTGATCGAGCGAATGCCGCATGTGGATCTGGTTGTAGGTACACAGAATATCTATAATATTGCTACATTGTTGAAGCAAAGCATTCAGGGAAATAAGATTGCAGTATCTCTGGAAAAATTATATGAAATTCCAAGGTTCATACCTGAACTCCCAAAACAGGATAAAGCAAAAATCAGTGGAGTATTACGCCCTTTTAAGAAGTTTGTAACCATCATGCAAGGTTGCAACAACTTTTGTACATATTGCGTTGTACCATATACGCGTGGAAGAGAAATATCACGAAAAAAAAATGATATAATAGATGAAGTTAAAGTATTGGTTGACCTTGGTATCAAGGAAATTACCCTACTTGGACAAAACGTCAACTCCTATGGACTGACCAACTGTGTGACCGAAGACGGTTCCCCCTACTCTTTCCCTTCCCTACTTGAGGAAATAGCCGGGATATCCGGACTAAAAAGAATCCGTTTCACAACGTCACATCCAAAAGACCTGTCCGTTGACCTGATGCGCTGTTTCCGCGATATAGATATTCTCTGCGACCAGATACATCTGCCTGTTCAATCCGGCTCGGATACTGTTTTAAAAAGAATGAACAGGAAATACACTATTGAACAATATCTTAAAAAAATAGTTACGTTGAAAACATACTGCCCGGATATGGCAATTACAACGGATATTATTGTTGGTTTTCCGGGAGAAACAGAAGCTGATTTTGAAAAGACCATGGACCTTCTGGAAATGGTTCGATATGATGGCTCTTTTTCTTTTAAATATTCTGATCGAGCAGACACGAAATCAAGGGAACTTCCTGAAAAAATTCCAGAAGATATCAAATCGCAACGCCTTCAACGTTTTCAAGCAAAGCAAGACGAAATAAGTCTTGAAAAAAACAGTGCTTTTATAGGAAAAACGTTACCAGTGATGATCGAATCAATTGATGGAAAAAGTTGTCAGACACGTTCTGAATACAACCATGTTGTCCACATTAATCACATTATTTCCAATATACCTGGTGAAATAGTTAATGCTTTCATATATCATGCAGGACAGCATTCTCTCCAGGCTCGGATAGTTGAAGGTGGTTAGTTTCCATCCCGAAACGAGGGATTTCGGAGTCTTCGCTTACCTCTTCTAAATCTAGACGCGCGAAGAATTTTACCGCAGGCATATAATTGATATCGGAGTCAGAGTTTATGCCCGGAGGGTGCTTACCTCCGAGGATAAATT
>JBJKRL010000048.1:0-6231 GCA_046704745.1 Desulfocapsaceae bacterium
TACTTTAATCGAACGCTGTTTCAAGGCTGCCTTCCTGATTGTATGCTGAGCTTCAGTCGGCGGCGGCAAAGTTCACATACCTTGTATACCTCGGAGCAGTGGCATGAAAAGGCAGGTTCTGCAACCCCTGAAATCAGCCTGAATCTGAAGCAGCTGCAGGAAGACGAACCCATCGAGGCCATGGCGGTTCTGGTCCGGCAGATGGTGCATCTCTGGCAGGAAAAAATTGGAACCCCTTCCCGTAAAGGTTATTACAACCGGGAATGGGCGGAGAAGATGGAGGAGGCAGGCCTTATCCCTACGGCAACAGGCCTGCCGGGAGGGAAACGGACCGGGCAGACTGTCAGACATTATGTAGAGCAGGGCGGCCCTTTCGAACAGGCCTTCCGCAAGATGCCCAAGCACTGTCTCCTGCCGTTTCGCCCGACCATACAGGTAAGCAACGAGAATATGGGAGCCAGGAATAAGGAGATGTATCGCTGCCCTGGTTGCGGGGCTAAGGTCTGGGGAAAACCCGGCCTGGGGTTGGTTTGCGAATGCGGCAGGGCTTTCGTGGACAGTAAGGGGGAATCAAAGGCCGGGCTTCTGGAGAAGGTCTGCCGGGTTTTGATGAAGAAGTGCGGACTGTAATGGAGAATCCCGGGGCGAGGGCAGAGATGGAGTGTCAGGATAGAAAAAGGACAATCCATGATCTTAAATAAATAAGGAGACCTAATGGGGTTAATTTTACTTCCGGCGTTTGCACTGTATGTGCTGATTTCCATTATTACTGTGGTTTATGCAATCGTTTTTGCCAAGAAACGGAAAAAGAATGTGTGGCTATGGGGCGGTGGTGCTGCCTTCATCATGTACAGCCTCCTCTTCTGGGATTGGATCCCGACTGTTGCTGTCAAACAATACTACTGCTCCACTCAGGCAGGTTTTTGGGTCTATAAAACTGCGGATCAATGGAGGGCTGAAAATCCTGGGGTGTTGGAGACATTGCCAAAAGAAAATCCTGCAGGTTCACCTTCAGAATCTAAACAGACCGATGATAGACCAGGTGAAATGGATATTTATCATCTAAATGATCGATTTGAATGGATAGTTAAATGGCAAGACATGTCTCAATTATTGCCAATTATTCGTGAAGAACAAGAAGTTAAAGATGTTAAGAAGAACGAGGTCTTAGCCCGTTACGTTGATTTCTCAACCGGCCATTTAGTAGAAAATAAAACCACAAACCTGCCAGGAGGAATCAAGTTATAGCTGAACAGCCAACACTGCGGTAGCGGTTCTGTTGACCAAGATAAGATGAGAAAGTTTAGAGATAATTTCTATGGAGAAGGTATCCGCGGCAAAGTATCCAGGTCAACTCTCGCCGATGCAAACGAGAATCGAGACTGGAGAATCTATGCCGAGCTTGCTCAGAATCTCATTGCCACCGCTCGCGAGCTATACAAAGAAGACTCTTTTCTTCACGATCTCGACGAAACCGTTTACGCCCTGGATGCAACAACCATCGACCTCTGCCTTTCAGTATTTCCCTGGGCAGCCTTTCGAAAAAGAAAAGCTGCTATCAAACTCCACACATTGTTGGATTTAAAAGGGAATATTCCAACTTTTATTCACATTTCAGACGGCAAACTGCACGATGTCAACGCCCTCGAACTTTTACCCCTGGAAGTTGGAGCTTATTACGTCATGGATCGAGGCTATCTCGATTTCGAGAGGCTCTATGCTTTCAACCAAGTACCCGCTTTTTTCGTAACACGTGCAAAATCAAATACAAAGTTCAAACGTCTTTACTCTCGTCCAGTCGACAAAACCACAGGGTTGATTTGCGATCAGACAATCTCACTGACCGGATTCTATACCAAGAAGGATTATCCGGAAAAGCTTCGCCGTGTGAAATTTCGCGATGCAAATACAAAGCGAACGTTAGTCTTTCTCACAAACAATTTTTCACTTCCAGCGTTGACGATAGCCCAACTCTATCGCAGTCGCTGGCAGGTAGAGCTGTTTTTCAAATGGATAAAGCAACATCTCAGAATAAAAAACTTTTTTGGAACATCAGAAAATGCAGTGAAGTCCCAAATTTGGATTGCCGTGTCAGTTTATGTACTTGTGGCCATAATGAAGAAACGGCTCAATCTCCAAGAGAGCCTTTACACAATTTTGCAAATTTTGAGCGTGTCAGTATTCGAAAAAACACCGATTTATCAAATGATTACTGACAGAAACTACAAACCCACAGACAGTGACATCTGTAAGCAATTGAAATTATTTTAATGTTAACCGGACACTAGTGAATGAATGTAATGGGTGTCAAACGTCCCCCTATGGAGATGAAGGGCATATGGGAAAATTGTGGGAGGGATATGATAGTGTAATGGGAAAGAGTTTGCAATTGCCTGTCAATAAAATTTAGCGCGATGCATTTCGGCAGGTATATTTGCAAGGTTTGGGAGGATTTTTTCTTGAACACAAAAAAATATTTCATGAGAAATATTCTCGCAAATTCGTGTAGTCTTTAGAATGGCTGCATTTTTCTGGTTACCGGGCGTTGATTTTAGGCGTATCTAACGAAAAACAGGTAATTTTAGCTCTTGCTCGTATCAGTCGAATTTGTTAGTGTGGCAAGGAGTTATCTCCGGGGGAAGGAATAATAGCATTAATGATGAAAGAGACAGGTTCCGATGCGGAAAGGAACAGATGATTCCGTCACGTATCAGACGAGAGGAACAATATGAATATATTCATGCCCCAGAGATGGCTTGCTGCCAATAACGGCTACGGCGATGCCCGGCGATACTTGGTTGGCGATGTGCTCCTCATGGAGTATCGGACTGTCCGTGATTCCTTTATCGGTTTGGAACGGATACCCTGGCAGGGAGATGATGGGAGGTATCGTTTTTTATGAGTACTCCACATAAATTGAACTTGAAACCGACCCAAACGCAGTTTGCCGCCTACCAAAAGATATTCGATTATTTCAATAAGAGATTGTTCGCCAACAGCCTGCCCGACTGTATGCTAAGCTTCAGCAGACGACGAAGTAGTTCGCATACCTTGTATACCCCCGGCCAGTGGCGTTTGGAATCAGGCTCAGCCAAGGCTGAAATCAGCCTGAATCTGAAGCAACTCCGGGAAGAGGAACCGATAGAGGTCATGGCGATCCTGGTCCGGCAGATGGTGCATCTCTGGCAGGAGATTTACGGCCACCCGTCAGGTAATGGGTATTACAACCGGGAATGGGCCGGCAAGATGGAAGAGATAGGTTTGACACCTACATCTACGGGCTTACCCGGAGGCCGCAGGACCGGCCAAGGGATAAAACATTACATCGAACCGGGGAGTCGCTTTGCCCAGGTGTTTGAAGAGATGCCGCCGGATTATCTCTGGCCGTTTAGGCCGGAGGCCTTTGAAGGAAACAAAAGGGCACGATATTCGGAAAAGGAGATGTATCGCTGCTCCGGCTGCGGGGTCAAAGTCTGGGGCAAAGGCGGATTGGGGTTAGTTTGTGAATGTGGCAGGGTCTTTGTGGATAAGTCAGGGGAGGCAAAGGCCGGGTTGGTTGAGAAAGTTTGTCGGGATATGATTGAGGAATGCGGGTAGGTAATGGGGAATTCGAAAGAATGAGAAGCGGCTGATGAACACAACAGAAGATGAAGCTTTCTCTTGGAATTTATTGTGCTGTTACGATAGAAACTGAACAATCCATGATTTTAAATAACTGAGGTGACGTAATGGGGTTAATCTTAATTCCGGCGTTTGTGTTATATCTCCTGATTTCGATAGTTATTGTTGCCTGTGTGATTATTTATGCAGCATTACATAAAAAGAAATTCTTACTCTGGGGCTTCGTGGCCGCCTTTATCATGTACAACCTCCTTTTCTGGGATTGGATTCCGACCGTGGTTGTCCATAAATACTACTGTTCCACCCAGGCCGGTTTTTGGGTCTATAAGACTGCTGATCAATGGAGGGCTGAGAATCCTGGAGTGTTGGCCACTTTGTCAAAGCCTCTTCCAACAGGATCATCTAAAGAATCAGAACAGTTAGATGGTGGACAAGGTGAAATAGACACTTTTCATAGAAATGATAGATTTGACTTGACAGTTAAAAGGCAAGATATGTCTCAATTATTACCAATTATTCGCATAGAAGAGTTAATAAAAGACGTTACAAAAAATGAGGTTCTTGCCCGTTATGTAGATTTTTCAACAGGTCATACAATTATACATAAAACTGATAGATTACCGGGAGGAATTAAAATATGGCTGAACAGCCAACATTGCCGCGGCGGTGGAATTAACGATGACGCTTTTTGGAAGTTCAGTGAAAATTTTAATGGAGAAAAATGATGGGAACAATAAATGCGCTGTTTGAACAAGCAGAATTGGCTGAGGCAGCTTATGCCAATTTTGTTGATAGTTCAGGTAATCTTATTAACGATAAAGATCGAATTTACACTGCACTCCGTAACTATTCTTTTTCCGACAAACAAGCAACCGATTTCCTCACCCACTGGAAAGTCATTGCTCAATGTCCTGATACGTCCTCAGGATTCTCGGGTACCGTTTTTGAGCGATTGGATGGACCTGATGCTGGCAAGCGATATATCTCGATTTGCGGGACGGAAGGCGGCCATCTTCTAGATGGCTCAGGTGAAGGTGAAAAGGATATCTCAGAGGATTTAGCCGATATCGGGGCTGACGGCATCGCCATCAATCAGGCCATTGACATGTACAACTGGTATCTTCGGCTGATCTCTCCTGAGGGAGTGAATATTCCTCAATATACATATCATAAAGAAGCAACAGATCTAGTTGGAAATATCCTCATCTCTCCTTCGATTACGATAGATTACACAACCAACACCAAAGCCGGAGCTCTTTCTGATGGTCAAGAGCCGACCATGGTGGTGGGTCATTCATTGGGCGGACAGTTAGCGATGATATTAAGCCGCCTGGCCTCAATCGGTTCAGTAACGACTTTCAACGCACCGGGATTTGATTCGCAAATTCTTGTGGATCTTTCAGCGCTTGGCCATCTCAGCCATCCGATACTTATTCCAAAACTAAATCCATTAACCAGCAAAGGATTCTTTAATCTGCTGAGCAAGGTTGCCATTTCCGACCAGATAAGTGATGGATGGTATGCCTTAATGAAAAATTACAGAATATCCGCTGACCTCGTGTCTCAAATCGGGACCGTACCTAATGGACAAGGTGAATTATTTTCAGAATCGGACGATATATTAGATCCTTATCATGCCCACCTTATGCCGGCAATAACAGATGCGCTTGCAGTTTATGACCTTTTAGCACAAATAGACACCGACCTTACCCTTAAAACTATAACAGGCATTCTCAGGGCATCATCGAATATTGGGGAAGATAGCCTCGAATCGATTGTTTCTGCACTTGGAGTTCTTTTTGTCCCCAACTTCAATAAACGAACAGGTAATGAATACGATACTGATCGTGACCAACTCTACAAGGATATTAACGATATAACTGGGAAAATTTCCGATCCTCCAAACCAAACAATCAAATCATTTTGTACTCTCGATACAGAAGGAAAATTCATCCCCCTATCGGCATCTGAAATAAACGGACTGGCGCATAATGATAGTGACAGTATCGTCTACCGTTACGCTCTGAAGAATCTCAATCCCTTTGCCCTTATTGGTGCGGATTATACGAAATTTGATCAGAACGGGGAGCTTGATCGTTATACTTCCTCAACACCAAACGGTCAATTAAGTGACAAGTATTTGGAGGACCGTGCTGATTTTCTGGTTCAGGTTCTTTATGAAAATATTAGTGATACCGGCGCGAAGAATCCTGTTGACCCCAGAAATACTGTGGTCTATCCAAATCTGCCCTCTTATTATTACAAAGATTTTGAGACTGGTAGGCAAGCATTAAACGCACCTTACGGGAGCCTTTTAGATGGCTATCTTCAAGTAAAAAAAGATGACTACGAACAACGCCTTTTCGGCTCATCCGGGAAGGATACAATCACCGGCGGTCATAAAGAGGATCATCTGTACGGTATGGAAGGTAGCGATACTCTCAAGGGTTTGGGTGGTGATGATTATCTTGAGGGTGGTAATGATGGTGTACAGGATACCATGGAAGGTGGTGATGATTACGATACTTATAAAGCCTATGGTAATGATATAGTTAAGGATTCTGACGGCAAAGGCAAGGTTGAATTTTATGACACAGTCCTATCCTATGG
>JBJKRL010000049.1:0-8363 GCA_046704745.1 Desulfocapsaceae bacterium
CATCCAAGGCTGCTCAAAGCAGTTTGCAAACAAATAATATTGCGTAAAAGCCAAGAGTTAAGATTGAAACCTGTTTGGCGTGTGTTTATAGATGCTACCCGGAAAAGGAACCGCGAAAATCGGTGATAATCTACTGTCGGTCTTAGCAGGGCAATTATTTATTCGGCAGGAACAACCCCCATCAATTCCCATGGTTGTATTAAATTTGCTTCAGCCAAATGGCCAACCATCCAAACCCACAACTTCATCAATGGTAGTGGCATGAACAATAAGGATAAGGCTATCTTGGAGAAACATCCCTCAATTATATAGGCAACCTCGAAAAATTGCCCTTTTGCATAATCTCTGCGTTGCGTGGGTAAATTTTATCCTCGGAATATTAGATATATGCCTTCGTTAAAATTTACCCACACGTCTTGCTCTTGAACGAAAACTCTAATTTTTCAAGGTAGCCTTAAGTATTAAGGATTTTGTCAGCATGGTGATAAGTATGCTCGACGAGATTGCTGTAGGTGCAGGTTTCGGCCGGATGACCCAGTTTTTTGCCACATCATCGATGGTAAGATTTCTGCCTGATGGCTGAATATCACCAAGCGAGGGTAACAGACCAAAGGTTAATGCCCTATCGATGGCTCGATAAAACAAAGAACGAGTTGTTTACAATTGCCTGCTAGAGAATCGCACTCTTTTAGGTACATGTTTTCATGTTGGAAAGTTGAATTGATTTTAGTAGATTAAGCGAATATGGTGAAGATAGGACAAATGTCCCATCCATCTGATAGAAAATTTCAATAAGACTTTAAACGCCATATGAAACGGCAGTATCACACATGTCAGCTTCTCAAAAACAGCCAGGGTTTCTTGGGCGCATTTCTCCCAGGTAAAATTCTTCACCCGTTCATGTCCATTTACTACAAGCTGCCTTCGCAAAGGTAGGTCGGTTAAAATTTTTTCCATGCCTTTAGCGATGCTGTCAACATCCTTCGGATCTACTAATAAGGCGGCATTGTCTGCTATTTCCTTTGCTCCATAACAGTTCGATGTCACCACCGGGCATCCGATTGACATGGCTTCCAGCGGCGGGGCAGGGCATGCCTCGTAAAGAGATGGCAGAAGCAATGCCTCAGCCATTGCATAAAATACCGGTAAATCCTTATGATCAATCCATCCCGGCCGAACCACCCAGGGTGATATGTTTAAGGTATCAATAAGTTCAAGGTCTCTTCCGCACAACCATCTGTGCTCTCCTGCTATAACTAAATGTATTCCGGATTTTGGACCGACCTTGGCATAAGCCTGGAGGATTCGACCAAAATTTTTGGGGGGATAAATCTGGCCGACGTATAGAAAATATCGATCAGGAAGCTGATAGGTAGATCGGATATGTCTTTTTAATTCCGGAGGGATCGGGTTCTTGAATACCTCATCAACACCATGGTAAACAAGATATATTTTATCCGGGGAAACTTTTAAGAATTTTATAATGTGTTCTCGGGCAGTGTCTGATACGGCAATAATCGCATCTGCCTTTTTATAGTATTTCGGAACGATAAATCGATGACTCATTCTATCTGTAAGCTTGGACCATTGGGGCATTACATACCAATCCAGGCCATGGCAAACGAAAACCGTTTTGCATTTTGCCATTAACGGGAGCGAATATTTGGGATTAAATATGAGGTTGATTTTCTCTCTGGATGCTATACGATTTACGGCTACTTGATCCCACACCAGCTTCGGTTGAGAATTCACCGAAATCTCACGGACGTTTTTGAAATTGCAGTAGCTTCCCGGAAGTTTCGAATTCTGATACATCAGAACAAATTCGTGTGAGCTGGCCAGAGCCAATAATTTTGGTAACAGTCCTTTCGTATATTCCTGGAGTCCACCGCCATGCTGGGAGTAGTGCCGCAACATTATACCTATTTTCATACGTTTTCTACCTTATTAGGGTGTAGCTTGATACGCGCTCCGAGAGGAACATCGGTTCAACTGGAGGAGGCGTTCTCATTAATGATACATGGGGTGATGGTCATCACCTCCATAGGATACTAAAGTACGCTTTAGCAAGATGAACCAATAGAGCGACCTCAACATATGGCTGTCTTTCTTCATAGATCTGATTGGCTTTGTAGCGGTCTGGGACATAAAGATGAGTTGAGCAGCTTGCCTGCTCGTACGAAACTTATGCCCTTGTGGTATATACCACTTTTACCTAATCCTTACTGATTCTATGGGTCACCTGATGGGCTGAAGAAAAATATAAAGAAATAAGGTCATTGAACTTATAACCCCGGGAAATTGTACTTGGACAGCGGAGAGTCATCCCTGATCCTATTTTCTATGTTTATAATACGGCCAAAATATATATTTAATGTTATTAAAGCAACAAAAAAATTCACTGCTAAAAAGCGCTTGATAAAGGTTCGCAAAACCAGTAGATTGTTTAATTGTATAACAATAAATCATATAACAAATTACTATTAATGCAATAAATAATTGTTCGCGCCATATTGCAGGTAGTGTTTTGGATGTCTCGACCTAAAAAGTTTCAATACTTGTGGTAGTGAAATAATTCCCCTATACGAGTGATGCGGCAAACGGTTATCTGAATTTAAACATTAAAAATAGGGTGGCACTCTCGATATGGCCCTGAAAATGAATTAGAAAAGAGAAATGGTTTCCGTTGTTTTTGGTTTTTCTACAGGTTTAAACCCTTTTCTGGTAGGTGGGTAGCATTCAGTTCGCGATTGGTTTAAACTATGTCTCTGGGTGTGTAATATGGGTTGTTTAAAAGAGAATTAAACTCATTGACTGAAATTTCCTTGGGTTGGGATTAGTATCCCTTACAGAAGAAAGGGAAATAAAATTGCAACGTATGAAAAAGAAGCAACGAAAAGGAAGGCCATCTAAATTCGACGAAGAAAGTCAGCCAATAACCGTAACCCTTCCAAAACGTATTTTGGCTAAGCTTGAAACCATTGATTCTGACAAAGCTAAAGCCATCGTAAAATGCGTAGATAGTGTGGTCAAAGACACCTGGTTAGAAAGCAATACAGTTGATGTCGTTCAATTTTCGAATGAAACCGCACTCCTTATTATGCCTCCATGTAAAAGTTTAAAGCAGATTCCCTGGTTGATACTTATTGAAATCGTACCATCAAGGATTTTGCTAGCCATCCCTAGCGGTACAGCCACTGAGTCACTTGAACTTGCAGTTGTCGACCTTTTAGACAACCTACCGGAAGAAGAGCATTCTGAACGGGCCTTACTTATTGATCTTCGACAAAAACTCACACAAAGCCGTCAGACAAAAGGTCTTAGTAAAGGAGAGATACTTTTTTTAACTGCCGATCGTGATAGTGTTTTTTAAGCATGAGCCGTATAAATATTTCCGCGATCTCTTCGAGAAGCACTATTCGCCGAGTCGGAAGAGGATTATCGACAATTATTGCCGCAAAACCTCCGCCCTGCCGATCTGGATTTGGGACAGGTTGCGCCAGGTCGAGGCTGCCGGCAGTCACAGTCAACAAATCGCTTGGGCGATACATTGGTTGAGGAGTAATTTCTCCGGCTCGTTTCGTGTAGATGAGCTCGTATCCTACAGTGGAATGAGTACTTCAACATTTCATCACCATTTTCGGGCAATGACAGCCATGAGCCCTCTGCAGTTCCAAATGAGAGTTTGAGAGTTAGTGAGTTTAGTGAGTTAGTGAGAGTGGTTAGATTAGGGGGTCAAGTCTTTGCTTGACTCTTCTGGCCGTTTAAGATTGTTGAGATGTAAACATGTGAACCTAATTCACCTGAGAATCATGAATTAAAATATAGGATTAGAAAAAGACAGTCGCTACAGTTATCCATCCATATACCCTTCCGTTCTACCTTCACACCAAGATGAAGGAAGCCCTCTTATACCTCCTACTGCATATATATGTCATACAAAATGTTTACTTCGGTGATACAAGGTGTTATAAACTAACCCCTAAAGGATTAAAAGCATCCTGCTTTTAACCCGCGGCTCAGTCCAATGGCATTTTATACCACAAGGGCATAAGCTTCGTACGAGCAGGCAAGCTTCTCAACTCAGCTTTATCAATCATCCTGCGCTTTCTGCCGGGCTTAGAGGAAAAAATTGCCTCCGGAAAACGCGGCATGGTTGCGATGTCGTCTTGGCGGGACAAATGATAGAACGCTCTCAGCCCGGATATTTCAAGAGTCGAGGCGGGCTGCTAGCCAAGAAGACGTGAGGTTCACTATACTAGAGTATGTGAACCTCACAAGCGACGCGGGATAGCAGACCGGATCGGCTCTCCCGAAGGGTGGAAAATCGGAAGATTTACTCTATTTTTCTCCAGGTGCAAATTGTACCCGGAAAACACCCAGGTTGTTCTTGCTTAAATTACTGAAAATAAATGATAAAATATTAATTAAGCAAGATTTGCCATGAAATATCCGGGTTAGCGTATTCTCGGAAACAGCATAATACTGTAGATAAAAAAATGTTGAAGAATTCTACTCAAAAATTCCGCAGATTGGCAAAGTGGGTGCTGACGGTTGCAGTGGGATTGGCTATCCTGATTTTTTTAAATATCGTGAAAACAAACGATATTGACTCATTTGAGCAGTTGAAATCGTGGTACCTAAAAAAAATATATTATTCTCGTTATTACAGTCAACTATATATCGCCAAGGATCTGATAATAGCTCCCGCCCAGTTTGACCACCCTCCAAAAACATGGCGAAAGCATTTCGCACCAGCAAGAACCGACATGGAAAATCAGTTATTTTATTCCTTGAAGGTTTGGGACCTGGAGAGTGATTTAAAACGCTTGGACCTCTTTGGTTCCTATTTGACATATTTTAAAAAATCGGGAAATAAGCTCGAAATCCATTTTAAACAGAAACGAGATTTACCGGCAATTCGTGTTGTATTGATAACAGGAGTGTCTGACTTTCTCATTCAGGATATATCCGTTGGTAGGCTGCATTCACGTGATTTAGATATGAATAAGGACGGGGTAGTCGATCTCAAGGATGTTGCCTTTGTGAGGTCAACAAAGCCATATTTAAAAAATGAATTTACTCCTTACAATCAGGCTGCAAGGAACTTCAGGAACTGGACTATATTTGATAAGCACACATTATTAAAATTAGTAAATGAAAATTGCAATGAATCTCACAAGACATGGGATTCATTATTTAATGATAGATTTATTAAATGTGAAGATCCGCCCGTTGGACGAATCGGTATTTCATATTGGAGTCTGCCGGGAAAAAGGTCGAATAGTAGTAAATCGATTGGTAGTATTTTTTGTTTTTCAGTTTTTTTCTTCGTTTTCCTGCCCCCATTTCTTTATTTCATTCTGGTAAAGAACTCTCTCGTCTTGTCTTTTTTCCAAGAACGTAGCAGCAAACGGAAGAATGGTGGAATCAAACTGAAAGGAACATGGGAGAAATTCAAATATTATATTCTAATTGCCATCTGTTATATCGGATTTGTTTATTTAATTTACATTCCACTTTGGAAAGCAGAAAATGTTGCGATATATAACGACAATCTGACAAGTGTAAAAAAATATTGGCCTTACGTTAATCCCAAAATATCTCAGTATATTGTCTTGTTTTTTATGCCTGATCTCTTCTCAACAAAAAATAATGTCGTGGCAACGGTTAAAGATCTCCAATCGAAAAACCCACTCGAACTTGCTTTATATGCTGGCTCTTCAGATGTGGTGAAGTTACTGCTTACTCAAAAAAAATATACATTGCCTAAAAATGCCTTGGCTCTCGCCTCGGGGTCAGGATCACTGAAAACTGTAAAATATTTGTTAGATACTTATCACTTGAAAATTACAAGCCGGGCTATTCAATGCGCTTTGGATCGTAACTTTATGGATGTCGGCCAATATTTGCTTGAAAAGGATAAAGACCCTATACACGATGTTGATCTTTTTGTGTTGGCAAGAAGTGACAGGTTGGACTTGTTCAAGGAAAGCCATGCAAGCAACAATTATACTCCTGGACAAATATCGTATGCGTTGTGTGAAGCAATCAAAAGTTACAACAACACGATAGCGAAGTATATTCTTGATAAGTATCAGAATATTGAAAATGTTCCGCCAGAAATTCATGGCATTCACACAAGAGAGACCGCCAGATATGAAGCAATGACATATGACAACCTGGAAATATTATCTCTTTTGTTGAAAAGAAATCCATCTTGGCAATGAAACAGTGAAGGACACAGGGACATCCATAAAGGAAATGGACTCCAATTAGAAGAGCAAGAGGGGCTTTGTTTGACTCTTCTCGTCGTTTACTGATGATTTGGATTGGATGGAGTCAGGCCAAGCTAGTCGATTGATATGGGTCCTATTTCTCAAATATTCAACCTTGTTTGGACTTGTAATGTCCTTTTCAGGCAAGAAAAAGGCGATAGGCTGTGGGAATGGTTATTTCAGGAATATTTCTAATTAAAAATTAATAAGATAGTGTGGTTGGCCCCAGGTGGCTGGTAACCAGATGGAGATGGAGGAATAACATGAAATTTATTGTTACAATAATTTTAATCTTTATGAGTTCAGTAAGTTATGCAAATCAGAAAGCAGTTACTGACACTGGTGAGGAGGTAATATTGTATAGTAATGGTACATGGCAATACACCAACAATTTAAATCATGAAACAAATGAAATAACAACAAATCCTAAAACGTTCACAAAGCCAATAGATTCTACTTTTCTATTCACTAATGTCCGGTTAACTTTCAAATAATTTTAGTTGCTTACAGACGACGCCATCCGTTGTTTTGTAATTTCTGTCAGTAACCATTTGATAAAAAGGAGTTTTTTCGAATACCGATATGCTTAAAATTTGTAGAATTGTGTAAAGACTTTCTTGAAGGTTGAGTCGCTTTTTCATTATGGCCACAAGCACATAAACTGATACAGCAATCCAAATTTGGGACCTTACTGCATTCTCCGATGTTCCAAAAAAGTTCTTTATTCTGAGATGTTGCTTTATCCACTTGAAAAACAACTCTACCTGCCAGCGACTGCCATTCAGCTGGGTGATCGTTAATGCCGGAAGTGAAAAATTGTTCGTAAGAAAGACAAATGTCCGCTTTGTCTTTGCATCGTAAAACTTCACGCGGCGAAGCTTTTCCGGATAATCTTTCTTTGTATAGAATCCGGTAAGTGTGACTGACTGATCGCAAATCAGTCCTGTGGCTCTGTCGATGGGATGAGAGTAAAGCCGCTTGACCTTTGTATTTGATTTGGCCCGGGTTACAAAAAAGGCGGGTATTTGGTTGAAGGCATAAAGCCTTTCGAAATCGAGATAGCCTCGATCCATGACATAGTATGCTCCAATTTCTAAGGGCATAAGGTCGAGGGCGTTGACATCGTGCAGTTTGCCGTCTGAAATGTGAATGAAGGTTGGAATATTGCCCCTCAGATCCAGCAAGGTGTGGAGTTTGACAGCAGCTTTTCTTTTTCGAAAAGCTGCCCAGGGAAATACTGAAAGACAGAGGTCGATGGTTGTTGAGTCCAAGGCGTAAACAGTTTCGTCGAGATCGTCGAGAAAAGCATCTTCTTTGTAAAGCTCGCGAGCGGTAGCTATAAGATTCTGGGCAAACTCCGCATACATTCGCCAGTCTCGTTTCTCGTTGGCATCGGCCAGAGTTGATCTGGAAACTTTGCCGCGGATACCCATATGGTAGAGCTTCTTGTTTTGAGAGCGAAGACAAACTTCGATATCGCGCAAACTTTCTCTGTAGGTGATCTGGGCAAAAGCCATGCAGAGAAACTGGTCGAGACAAGAGAATGATCTCACTCGGAGATCGCCTTGGTATTTGGCTACACATCGACGAAAGGTCGGTAGCGGCATGAAGTCCATAACCTGCTTGAAAATCAATCGTCCGGCATACATCTGTATCCCCCACAGGGTTTTTCCGAGAATCTTCCTCTGAAAGGGATGCGATTTCAAGTCGATTATGGCCATTTTGTCTCAGATCGTTTTTAGAAACAGTTATTTACATCATACTGAAAAACAATTAACCGGACAGTAGTGATATTTGTTATAGCTACAAGAGCTTTATTTATTTTGCTCTCATTGTCTGAAGTCAAGAGACTGATTTTATGTCCATTATAGAAGAAGATACATACTGTCAATCCTAAGATTTTGATAGAATGGTCAAATTGATATTATCCTGAGGAGGGTGGACCTTCCTACTTCCATAGAATCGCTCAGAAATGGAGCAACTGCGAGGAAGAGCTTACCAAAGACAATATTCGGCTGAACACTCATGACACATATAGCCGCATGGCTATATGGATATTCCGTTAAGGGTTCGGGGCGTTGCCGG
>JBJKRL010000050.1:0-57796 GCA_046704745.1 Desulfocapsaceae bacterium
GCCCTGGGGATACAGCTTGTAAGCCGCTTTTCTGTCGCGCAGCCCTTCGTCGAAGGAGTTCCTGGTCGGGATCGGGCAGACTTTGGCGCATTCGCCGCAGGATGTGCATTTATCGAGCACCCCGTAACGGGGGTGCTTTACGAGCTTTACGATGAAATTTCCGGCCTCGCCACTCACCTCTTCGATCTCTGTCTGCGTGTGCAGGTCGATATTGAGATGACGGCCCGCCTCCACCAGCTTCGGCGAGATAACGCACATAGCACAGTCGTTGGTGGGAAATGTCTTGTCCAGCTGGGCCATGACCCCGCCGATGGCGGGCTTGCTTTCCACCATGTGAACCAGATAGCCGGAGTTGGCAAGGTCCAGGGATGCCTGTATCCCGGCAATGCCGCCGCCGACAACAAGTACTGAACCTATCGTTTCTTTAGTCATTATTCGATCCTCCTTGCTTGCGGGAGATTTACTTCCTGGAGTTCAGGTCCGAGATAGATGCGTTCGTTGTCGGCCAGGATGCCCAGAGACAGCGCTATAATGGTCCAGAGATGAACGGTGCGGTATGAGGCCCCGTGGTGCTCGGCCAATTCCTCAATCTGGGCATGGCAGTTGTGACATGGGGTGATCACATAGGAGGCCCCGGTGGCCATGACCTGGCCGTGCTTGAAACGGCCGTAGTAGAAACGGGCGTCTTTGTAGCCGTTCTGGAGGAATCCGCCACCACCGCCGCAGCAGTAGTTGTTGGATTTATTAGGAATCATGTCGATGAAATTCTCTTCGCCGACAAGCGAGGTAACGACGAACCGCAGGTCGTCGGCCAACGGGTCGCCGAAACTCTTGCGTACATGGTTGCAGGGATCCTGAACGGTGAATTTGATCTTGAGCTCGCGGTTCCAGTCTGAATTGACCTTGAGCCTGCCTTCCCGTATCCACTTGGCGTAATACTTGACCATGGGGGCTATTTCCATGTCGGTTTCGATGCCGAACTTCTTCTGCCCCGACCAGACCGAGAAGGTGGAGTGGCCGCATTCGGTGTTCAGGTAGACCTTGCAGTCCAGGGAATTGGCCTTTTCGATTGTGGTACGGGCGATCCTGTGCCAGTTTTCGTCGTCGGCCAGGAACATGCAGTAGTTCTCGCCTGCCCAGCCCTGGCTGCCGTAGGTCCAGTCGACGCCTGCCATGTGCAGGATCTTCCACAGCGGAGCCATCTCCTCCGGCTCCTTGACCGGCTCCCGGGAATTCTGGCTTAAAAAAAAGTGTGCACCCTGCTTGTCGATGGGGGCCTGAAGATCCTCCCATCCGGGCTGGGTGTCGCGCACCTCCTGGAGCACATCCTCGACTACGAAGCGGAAGTCCTCCTCCGAGATGCCGGTTGCGGCGCAGCTCAAGTTGCGAAGCGCCATGTCGCAGGAGCCGAGGATACCCTTAGGCCTTTTTTCCCGCGGCCAGAGTTTCCTGCCTTCGAAAATGAGGGCGGGAATGTTGATCTTCATCGGACAGACGTGCATGCAGCGGCCGCACATGGTGCACATCCAGACCCAGGGGTGTTCTGTGATCTCCTCATCCAGGCCGTAGGCCACCATCCTGATGAATTTACGTGGGTCCGTGTCCTCGAGCCCGGTGGCCGGACACCCGGAGGCACAGGCACCGCAGGTCAGACACAGATTCAGGTTGCCGCCTTCCGGCAGGATCTTCCCGACCTTGTCCATAAAACTGGCTTTGTCGCCTTTTTCCAAATGGATAGCTACCGTCATAATTACTCCTTTTCTTATTGATGAGTCCGTATAGCAAAGAGTCTACTCGCCGACTGTCCGGTTTCGCAGCTCGTTGTTTGTCGTATTAAGTGCATATGCAAAATGCAGAATGAGGAGCTGAATCATGATAATAGAAATATCAAATGTGTCAAATAGAAAAAAACTATTAATAAGGATGCTGGAAAACCTGATGAGCAATAGTATCTGATCAGAACACATCTCGGTTAGCAGAGTGGAATAGAATTGGTGATTCGGTAAGATAGGACGGAGCTTCCGGTATGGGAATGTGTCTTTGACGACAGATGCAATGGTTGAGAAAGAAGGGGGCTCAAGCTTCAGTTTTTTTACTAAAAATACAGTACGGAGTTCCGCAGAACCCGAGCGTGCAATTGATGATCTGGATGAAGAGATGGAGGAGGAAAACGGCTATGGATGCCTGGGAAACAGTATACCCGGTAGAGGAAAGCATTCAGGTGGCTCCCATCTCATAGGAGCCGAAGCCCATAAAGGTAGGGATGGGCATACTTGCCGCCACCTCACCGGTTATCAGTGAGAAAAAGAGATCGTCGATCCGGTGTATGGCAACGGCAAAAAATTTTTCTGTGATGTCACCATGTGCAGCAGTTGCTCCCGGTCTTCCTGAACAATGGGACGTATGGTTGTCATGATCGGATTCTGCTGGTGAGAAAACCGACAAATTCACTCACCATCTGGGTATAAGATATCTGGTTTTCCGCCACGGCGGCACGGAAGCCGGCATCGGGGCTCAGACAGGGGTTGGCGTTGACCTCAAGGACATTGATCGTATTCTCGGCATTCAGCCGTAGGTCCACCCGGCCGTAATCTCTCAGATCGAAAAGATGGAAACACTCCAACGCCACCGAGGCCATTCGGCTGGCAAAGTGCCAGGGCAGGTTGTCTGGAAATACCCTCCTCGTTTCCTGATACTCGAATGAGTCGGGGTCCCATTTCGCCTTATAGCCGACGATCCGGTGAAGATCGTCAGGGAAGGTGGAGAAATCTATCTCGGCCAGTGGCATGATCTCGGGTAAGGGGTAGCCGAAAAGCGAAATGTTGAATTCCCTGCCTGCAATATACTCCTCCACCAGAATCGGTCCATAGGTATCGTAGAACCTGCGAAGTGTCGGTAAAAGGTGCTCCGACTCCATTATCACCGAGTCCTGGTCGATACCTATGCTGGCATCCTCGTATTGGGGCTTAAGGATAACCGGGAAGGCAAGGCCAGTGCTTTGGATATTCCTTTCTCCCTGATAGAGCAAGGCGTCGGGTGTTTTTATTCCCGCTCCCTGCATGATCCTTTTGGCGATGAGTTTATTGGTGGTCGTGGTAAGTGTGGCCGAAGACGAGCCGGTAAAAGGGATATCAAGGAGTTCAAGTACGGCTGCCGGATGACTGATCAGGTGCGGATCGTCGTCGACCGATTCACAGAGGTTGAATGCGCAGGTAACGCCCTCTTGGCGAATTTTGGCGGCAAAGGTGGCTGGATCCCGGCGAAAAGGAAGCGAGAGAGGATCATGCCCCAACTCTTTAAGAGAATCTGCCACCGCCTGCACCTGGACCATCACATCCACGGATGATTCCCAGTTAGGTTCTCCTTTAGGGACCGGTTCGTTATAGACTATACCGATACGCATTGTTTTCTATATATGAAAGAACTCAGGTACGCTGCAAGGCGGAATCGACAATTTCAGTGAGCAGTTCCTGGTAGGACATACCGTGGTGCGTGGCAATAATACAGAGATCCGAATGTTCAGGATGCAGGCCTGCCAACGGGTTGATTTCAATAAAATTGGGTATGCCGTGGGTGTCGGAGCGAAGATCCACCCGACCGGCATCCCGGCATCCCAAGGCTTTGAACGAGGCAACGGCTATTTCCATCGCCCTTTGGGCTTCGGGATCATCTACCTTCCGGTATTTCACCAACTCCTCACAAAACTCTTTGTTATGATATGAATAGACGTCCTGCTCCGAATGGTCAAGTAAAATTACCTCAATAGCTCCGATGGAACGGGTTCGGTTGCCGTTTCCGACAATGCCCACTGTGAACTCACGTCCCGGCAGAAAGGTTTCAACCAAGACAGGCTGCTGGAACTCGGTTAAGAGTTTTTTGCATGTTGCCTGCAGCATGGACGGGTCGGAAATCTTCGATGCAGGGGTCACCCCTTTACCGGTGCCTTCGGCAACCGGTTTGGCAAAGAGCGGATAGGGCAGGTCCACGGCAAGGGCATCCTCTTCCGATGAGATGACGGTAAAGTCGGGAGTGGGCAGGCCCACGTCTCTGATCACATGCTTGGTCATACCCTTGTGCAGGGTCAGTGCCAGGACCAGCGGGTCGGAGAAAACATAGGGAATCTGGTAGGCATCCAGTAATGCCGGGACCTGGGACTCACGGCCGAAACCGTAGAGTCCCTCGGCGATATTAAACACCAAATCCCAGCGATTGCCTGCTGCTAGTCTATCGACCAAAGATCGGACATTGCCTATCCGGACCGGTTCATGCCCCATTTTTCTTATGGCGTCTTCAATGGCATCAATGGTGCTCGACCGATCAAATTCGGCTGTTTCCTTCTCGGAAAAGCCGTCCGCCAGGTAATCATCTCTGAGGTCGTACGTCATTCCTATTCGCATGGACATTCTCCACGGACCAGGGTCTTATCCTGTGTGCTTATCAGATCCGGATAGCGAAAGATCTTTCCTTCATAGTTTTTAATGAGGATGTCGCCGCCATCGTGGCCGACAACGGTTTCCGGGATGAGAGGGATCTTGCCTCCGCCTCCAGGGGCATCGATTACATAGGTGGGTACTGCGTACCCCGTGGTATGGCCTCTGAGTCCCTGGTAAATTTCCAGACCTTTTGATACAGAGGTCCGGAAGTGCGAAGAGCCGAGGATCGGGTCGCATTGATAGAGATAATAGGGTCTTACCCTGATTTTTATTAAACCGTGCATTAAACGGCGCATGGTTTCCACCGAATCATTGATACCGGTCAGCAGCACTGTTTGGCTGCCGAGCGGGATTCCAGCGTCGGCAAGGCGACAACAGGCCTCTTGCATTTCATCCGTGAGTTCATCGGGATGGGTGCAATGGATACTGATCCACAGTGGGTGATATTTTTTTAATATCGAAGTGAGCTCAGGAGTTATTCTTTGAGGAAGAACAGCGGGTGTTTTGGTGCCGATTCGAATAAGTTCCACATGCGGAATTTTCCGCAACCGACTCAAAAGCCATTCTATTTGATCGTCGGGGAGCGTCAACGGATCACCACCGGAGAGAAGAACATCGCGCACCGTGGGATTGACGGCGATATAGTCAATCGCCTTCTGCCATTGCCTTTTCCCTCCGCTTTTGCGTCTGCCAACCATACGGGATCTTGTGCAGTATCTGCAATAACTTGAGCAATAATCGGTAACAAGGAACAGGACGCGATCGGGGTAACGGTGGATCAAGCCGGGGACAGGGCTATGGCCCTCTTCCCCCAACGGATCTGTCGATTCTCCGGCAGAGACAAGCAATTCACCGGTAACCGGGACCATTGTTCGCCGTAAGGGCTGGTCCGGGTTGTCAGGATCTAGTAAGTTTAAGTAGTATGGAGTAATGGCCAGAGGCAGGGTGGCGTTCTGAAAGTGAAAGGAATTCTTCTCATTTTCAGAAAGCCTGATTATTTTCCCCAGCTGTCTGCTGCTCGTAATTCTATGACGCAGCTGCCATTGCCAGTCGTTCCAGTCTTTAAGGGTGGTTCCTGGGAAAAAACGGTGACGAAATGATTGGGGTGGTTCCAGAGAGGGGAGGGGGCAGGTGTTTGTCTTCACCTGCCTACTTGGAGGTTCCTCGTTTTCATCAATAAAGATTGTGCGCGGACGCATCTTTTTCTCCTTTTGAAAGTAATATAAATATCAATCAGTTATAATGCAAATCACTTTATAGCGAAATTGAATATTTTCACTATGAAATTAATTTCCCATATGCATCCGTTTTCGATTAGAGTCAATAAAAAAATGCAGTGCACAGATAATTATTGGAAGATTTTTTTTTCAATAATTATTGCCACCGGCAATTCTTAATTAATTTTGAAAATTCGAATGGTTTTTAAATCTATCGAGTTCTCATATTCGATCTGAATACAAGCAAAGTCAGGGGGTGGGAAAAAGTGTCAGGGTATGGCTTTTTGATCGTGTGGGGGAGTTCCACTTGAATTTTTCTGATCGGATTTTTCGGCAAGTTTGCAGGAGCAGAGCATGGAATCGAAGCTTGGCTGCTGTAGGTGGCCGTAAACATTGTAACTGGGTGCATAATTCACTTCTTGAACCTAGGGAAAGTACCCCTTGAGGCACCAGAGTGGAAGTTGGGCTTAGAGTCACTTCAACAGGTGATAAAATAAGATGAAAGCAGGATTGCAACACCCATATCATTCGAGCAAAGACGTGAAGATCTTACAGTTGCGGCAACTCTGCAATTTATCTTGGCGTCTGGTGTCGGAACCGCATTCGCATTTTGTCCCGCACAAAAACCAACAAAGGTGCCCACTTTGAAATTCCCAAGCCGGGCATTCCTCTTTGTGACCACATTGTTTTTTTTCCCAACAGGGGATCAGGTTTTGTTTTCTGCTCCGTTGATTGCTAAGCAGAAAAAATATCTGTCTTTCAATATAGGATGGAATCGCTCTGCGTCCCTGCTCATAGCTGTGGATGGTCTTGATTGAGACCCCTAAGAGTTCTGCCAGTTGTTTTTGGGTTCTTCCAAGTTTTTTTCTTGCCGGGATAAATTCATCTTTGTTCATTATTTTTCCTCTGCTGAATCAAGAATGAGACATTGTCTATTTCCCAAAAATCCTGGGTGTTGCCGGGCTTTGCCCGGCACAATCTGTTTTCCTGAATGTCATGATGTGTTTCATGGCCTATTACTAGAGCAATACCCTCCCGGCCTGAGAGAGGGTATTGCTACAATGTGGTATTTTGGTCATATGCACATTAATTGGGTGCAACTTTCCGTATAAAACATTCTTACCACGATGTAGTATCGCCAGTTTCATTTGTTGATACTTTGTGGTATTTCTTGCATATGTGCATTACGGCTTGTCATAATTATATCAAGCCGTCGCAAATTGCAAGATGTGATCCCGGAAAGTGGTTAATAAAAAGCAGGGGAAACACGATCGAATCGGCAAACATCTTCCGGGATAAAACCGATTCCATTGCCCATTCCGATACCTGCAACAGCCACTGTTACACCAGGCAAGATCTGCCTTCGGGGGATTAACTTCGTAAGAAGGCGATCGCTCGCTCCCGTCGATTTACGCCGTTGCCCTCAGTGTGCCTGCGACTTTTTGGGCCATGGCTATAATCTCTCCAGCATACAGTGTCCTATAGTCCGGGTTGTCAAGAGAAGTAGTCTTCCACTTTGTGAAAGGAGACTCTGGGTCGCTGCAGAATGTGCCCTTTTGATCTTCCCATCGCATAAGGCAATTGGAGCAGTTATTTTCTGCAACCTCACAAAGAGGACAATCATTTTTCCATGGCTTGTCGAGTTTGGCCACATGGGTAACATAATATTTCTTATCTTGGGCCGGATGTCTGTAAAGCCAAATCCACATCTTCGTCGTTTCATTTAATGCTTCTAATTTCTTCATGTTAATGCCTCCACATTTGAGATTTGGCCCCTGAAATTTCCTCGGGAATATGCAGGAAGGGTCCGGTGCCATCTGTTTTTTTAGGGATGAATGGTTGAAAAAACATGCCACAAAGTAGTATTTTAAGCATATGCACATTATTATAGTCTGAAAATCCCTTAACGATCAGTCACCACAAAGTAGTATTACATCTCGTTTTCCTAACAGTTGCGCATCGTGTTGCACGGCCTTTTTAGTGTCACTCTGTAGTATAAAATCCTTTTGTTAACTACTACATAGTGGTATTTTTGGCATATGCGCATAACTCTATACTACATACGTATAGCAGCATGAAAAAAAATGCAAGAGGAAATCGTATCTGATTTATTGGAGGTGGAAGGGATCCTACTTGCTATCTAGCTGAGAAAGATTGGAAAACGAAACATTTGGTCCTTATTTTTTTTTCTTGGAATTTGATCATTTTTCAATACATCAGCCTGCCCTTTTGTCGGACACGGTAGAATGAAGCAAAAATAATCGAAAACCGGGGGGAGAAATAAATTACATTTGACCCGATCTTGGTAAAGATGCAATAATACTTTCCAGGTTGTCTTTCTTGAAATTATTTAGGAGGAAGACAGACTTCTGTTCCCAAAACATCCGCAATACAATCCGTATCCGAGAAATCCCGGAGGACAGCAGATTGGAGCATGACAAGGATCTAAAGACCCTTCAAAAGGAGAATGAAAATCTTCGAGAAGTGTTGACGCAGGTCCTCTTTCAAAACAAAATGCTGCTCAATTGGGTTAATGGAGCTGTAATAACAGTAGACCGTGATGGAAATATCCTAACTGCCAATGAGACGGCATTGGGCGCGTTGAATTGGCCACAAGAAGAGCTGATTGGTCTCCATTGCCATGAAAAGATCCATCATACAACTGATGATGGTGGGGAGTATCCGTGGGAGTTTTGTCCTGTATTTGCAGCCATCGAAGACGGCTCGTCACATCATGTCGACGGTGATGTCTTTTGGAAAAAAGACGGCTCGAGTTTTTTAGCCGACTATATTGTCTCGCCGATTCGCAATGAAAATAATGAAATTTCCGGAGCAACTCTTATATTTCGCAACCTCACTGAACAGCGAATGCAGGAGGCCAAACGGATTCATGGAATGAAGCTTGAATCCATCGGTGAACTGGCAGCTGGCATTGCCCATGAGATCAACACTCCAATTCAATTCATAGGCAGCAATGTATCGTTTCTCCAAGAAGCCTTTGACGATCTCCTGGAGCTGGTTCATCGCTACGATAAACTTTTGGCTGCCGTTTCAGGTGAGACTCGATATCAGGCTTTTCTCGATGCCGTAAAAGAGCAGCTGGAACAGGCTGATGTCGAATATCTCCGGGAGGAGGCGCCAAAAGCGTTCAACCAGACGGTTCATGGGGTGGAACGTGTTTCAGCCCTGGTGCTTGGGCTGAAAGGCTTTGCCCATAGCAAAGAGGGTGAGACGAAGACTGCCGTCGATATCAATGAAATCATCCGCAACACCTTGGTTGTCTGCACCAACGCTTATAAATATGTCGCCGAACTCGAAACGGAATTTCAGGAATTGCCCATGGTCCAAGCCTTCCACGGTGATATCGGCCAGGTAATCTTAAATCTCGTGGTTAATGCTGCACATGCAATTGAGGATGTTAAAAAGGATTCAACACAAATGGGCAAAATCACGATAAAGAGCTTCCAAGAGGGAGAAAATGTAGTGATCAGCGTTGCCGATACAGGCAGCGGGATACCAGCCGGAGTGCGGGAACGGATTTTCGATCCTTTTTTTACGACTAAGAAAGTAGGACGCGGTTCAGGCCAGGGGCTGGCGATTTCAAGGACCATTGTCCATGAAAAGCATGGCGGTGAGTTGAGCTTTGATTCGGAGGTCGGCAAGGGATCAACCTTCACGATCAAACTCCCAATTAATGGTTGATCGATGCATGTCCAACTGAATGATGTTTCTGTCCTTATTGACATCTAGAGCCCGATACTCTATTTTATGAGTGTGTGTAGGTGCTTTTTTATAATTACCAATAATATGGAACAGGAAATGATAATATCCCGAAACGCAGCTGCGGCCGCGGCCCATTTGGTCCGTTGACGTTCAGCCGCCTGAAAAGAAGAATGAGTTAAGACTGAATGCCATGGACCAGAGACACGGTCCGTGGTTTTTTTTTACCCGGATCGGATGATTCGGGTTTTTATATTTGCAAAAAGAGTTATCCGGTGCCGATCCTTCGAGTCGAACCTTTACTGAGGAGCCCCCAATGAGCAAGGAATTTACCATCCGTTTTGCCGAACGTATGTATCAGCTTCCCCCTTATCTCTTTGGCATGATAAACAAAATCAAAATGGAAAAACGCTGGCAGGGAGATGATGTCATCGACCTCGGTATGGGAAATCCTATCGATCCGGCTCCCGACCAGGTAACCGGAAAACTCTGCGACGTAGCCATCGATCCCAAAACCCACCGTTATCCCGTGGCTGGAGGAATGAAAAACCTGAAACGGGAAATAGCGCTCTATTACGGGCGTCACTACGGCATCACGTTGAGCGGGGTTGACGATGTGATCTGCACAATAGGCTCAAAAGAGGGGATTTCTCACCTCTGTCTGGCGCTGCTGGGACCCGGTGATACGGTCCTTGTTCCTGCTCCGGCCTTTCCCATCCATGTCTATGCGGCCGTGATTGCCGGTGCAAGCGTTTTGCGCATCGCCCTTGATTCCGAGGAGTCTTTTCTCTCGCAGCTTACCGGTATGTGCCAGGCCCTTTATCCCGGTCCGAAACTGTTGATGCTGAACTACCCCCATAATCCCACCGGGACCATCGCTTCCAGGGAATTTTTCCAGGAAATTGTCAAACTCGCCAAGAAATACAATTTCATGGTGATCAACGATTTCGCTTATGCCAAAATAACCTTTGACGGATATGTGGCTCCAAGCTTTCTCGAGATTCCCGGTGCTATGGATGTCGGGGTTGAATTTGGGTCATTTTCCAAATCCTACAATATGGCTGGGTGGCGGCTTGGATATTGTGTCGGCAATAAGACCATGATCGACGGGTTGTCAAAGATCAAGGGCTATTATGACTATGGGATTTTTTCAGCCATCCAGGTGGCCGGGATCGTAGCCATGCGGGATTGTGACGATGCCATCGGTGAGCAGGTTGCGGTGTATCAGCGGCGGCGAGATGTTCTTTGTGAAGGCCTGATCAGAATGGGTTGGCCGGTGCAGGCGCCGAAAGCCGGGATGTTTGTCTGGGTCGGTATTCCCGAACCCTATGTCCGCATGGGGTCCATCCGGTTTTCCATTGAAATGATGAACCGGGCCAATGTTGCTGTTGCTCCGGGTGCCGGTTTTGGTGAAGAAGGTGACGGTTTTCTGCGTCTTGCCCTGGTGGAAAATGAAAACAGGATAAGGCAGGCCTTGAAACAGATGCGCCGGGCTCTGTCGGATATAGATCAGGAAGTCGCTAACGGAACCTTCTCCATGGAGAAAACAGATTAGGACTCTTGACCCGTTGGTAGATGATACGATTTGTTCGCGGGACAACTATAATGGCCATTGTCGCCTGTCTTCTCTGGTCATCGGCTTTTGTCGGCATCAAGATCGGCCTGGAGTATACGACGCCGTTGCAGTTTGCCGGCATCCGTTTCATGTTGGCGGGGCTTTTGATTTTTCCCTTCTGCGGAAATCCCCTGGTCTATGCCAAATCGGTTATCAGTAACCGCAGCACTGTAGCAATAGTTGCCTTTTTCCAAACCACTCTTCTGTATACCCTTTTTTATCAAGGTATAAGCTTGGTTCCGGGTGCCATAGCGGCCATCATTATCGGGGCTCAGCCACTGATCATCGCCGTCATAGCTCATTTTGTCGCCACCTCGGAACGGATGACTTTTAGACGGCTTCTATCCATTCTTTTGGGTCTGGCAGGTGTGGTCGTCATCGGTTTGACCAGGGGTGAGATTACCTTGCGCGGCGGCAGCCAGTTCTTGGGGATTGTTCTGTTGCTGGCCTCCAGCGTCTCGTCCGGACTCGGCGATATCATTGTTTCCAGGAACAGGGCGCCCATACCGCTGCTTACCTTGACCTCTTCCCAGCTATTTTTAGGCGGCGTGGTCCTGTTCCTGATATCGTTGCCGGTTGAAGGCTTCCATGGAACCTCTCGTCCTGCTATCTATTATATCGCCCTGCTTTGGCTCAGCTTCCTTTCGGCAACAGCCTTTTCGATCTGGTTTAACCTCTTGAAAAGAGAAGGGGTCCATGTTTCCGACCTTAATATTTGGAAGTTTTTGATTCCCGTGTCCGGTGCCTGCCTCAGCTGGCTGCTTATTCCCCAGGAGTCGCCGACACCTTTCGCCGTAACCGGCATGATCTGTATTGCCTTTGCTCTGCTCGTTTTGAATACGGGTAAAAGGAAGCGGGAAAAGTTCGGCAGAAAAGCGTGATGAAATATTGGCGTATTGCCAATGGACTACGACAGGTTATAGTAATAGGCACACGAACCTTATTCATTCATCATGGGAAGGAGATGCCAGATGGCTCTGCAAGAAGTCTTACATTACCTGGATGCTCACCGGGATGAGCATCTGCAACAACTCTGTAATTTTCTCAAGATCCCGAGTATCAGCACCCAACCGGAATTTGCCGGTGATATTCACCGGGCAGTTGATTTTTTAACCAGGGAACTGGATGCTTTGGGCCTTAGGCCGGAGGTTATCGGCACCGACGGACATCCATTGGTGTACGGCCAATCGGAACAGAGAGAGGGACTACAGACCCTTCTTATTTATGGACATTATGATGTCCAACCGGTGGATCCGGTGGATCTTTGGGAGTCTCCCCCCTTTGAGCCGATGATTAAAGACGATTGGATTGTGGCCCGGGGGGCGAGTGACGACAAAGGGCAGATGTATAGCCATATCAAGGCAATCGAGGCCTTTGTCCGAACCAATACTGAGCTGCCGGTGAATATCAAGCTGATTTTTGAAGGAGAGGAGGAATGTAGTGGTCAGTCCTTGTTTTCCTATGTACGGCAGAATCCGCAAAAGCTGGCTTGCGATATGGTGGTGATATCAGACACCCATTTTTATAATGAACAAACACCGGCCATCTGCACTTCCCTGCGGGGACTCTGCTATATGGAGATCAAGCTGAAAGGTCCGGCCGTTGATCTGCACTCGGGGATCTACGGTGGAGTCGTACGCAATCCAGCCAACGCCCTTTGCCGGATTATTTCGAGTTTGCATGATGATCAGGGACGGATCACTATTCCGGGATTTTATGATGATGTTGTGTCTTTTGGCGATGATGTCCGCCGTGATCTTGCAGCCCTTGGGCATAACGATGATATGATCAAAAAGGAGATCGGGGTCAAAGAAGTTTATGGGGAGTCCGGCTATAGTTCGCTTGAGAGGATGTGGATTCGACCCACCTGTGATGTGAATGGGATTTGGTCGGGATATACCGGGCAGGGAGCAAAAACCGTCATACCGGCCATTGCTGCGGCCAAGATTTCCATGCGGCTTGTCCCCAATCAAGACCCTGATAAAATTGTCGCCGCCTTTACCAAATATATAAAAGCCGTCTGCCCCAAAGAAGTCGATGTCGATGTCAAGCTTATAGGAGCAGCCAAGCCGGTGCTTTTGCCCCGCGATTCAGACTTGATCCGGGCCGGGAAGACCGCCTTGGAGAAAGGCTTCGGACTTCAGGCGGTTTTCATGGGCGACGGCGGCTCGATTCCCATTGTCGGGACCTTTCAGGAAGCTCTGAAGGCCCCGGTGCTTCTTCTCGGCTTCGGTCTTTTGGCGGATAATATCCATTCTCCAAACGAACGGTTCAAAGTCGACCATTACTTTCGCGGGATTCGCACGTCTGCTCTGCTTTTGCAAGAAGTGGCAGGTTGAATTGCTTGTACTTTTTTTGGGGGGGCAGCCTTGTGTATTCACGAGGACAGCATTGTGGTATCTTCCAGCATGACCTCCAATTCTGCAAGGTCCACCTCGGTGAGCCCGAAGACTCCTGCTTCCACCGTTGCCGCCAGATTGAGTGATGGGATTTGCGTGAGTGCGATACCGAGTTTTTGACAGGCCATGTCTGCAAGCCGGACTATGAGCAGCAGGTAATCCTTGGTGTCGACATCCGGTTCATGATGGTCGCGGGCGATTTTGCAGTATTGATCCGGCATTTGCCATTTTTTCATCAGGGCATATCCCTGCTGGCTATGCAGGGTGTCGATGGCCTCTAGAAGCAACGCATCTGTTAAGCTGTTCTTTTTGTTCTTTCTTTTTACCTGTTCAATTACCATCAGGACGAAGAGCTTGCCGATGTCATGAAACAGACCGGCAAAAAAGGCATTGCTGCTCAAGTCGGCAAATTTGCACCGTTTTGCCAGCCAGTTGGCGGCAAGGGCACAACCGGCTGAGTGCTGCCAGAGTTTTTTCATTATCCTGTTGATAGTCGGGTCAGAACTGCGAAACTGGTTTTGCGAGGCGCACAGCAGCACGATCCTGCCGATCTCCTGCATGCCGAGACGAACAATGGCCGCCTTTACCGTCATCACCTTGGCCAGTCCCCGGTAAAAGGCGGAATTTGCCATCCGTAACACCTGGCCGGAGAGTGATTGGTCACCGGTGATCAACTGTTCAATGATCCGATCGTCCGGTTCCTTCTTGACGAGTTCCTGTTGAATCCGAAGGGCTGTCGGGTTGAAGACCGGCAGGCTGACCTCACCCGAATTTATCATCAGTTCAATTTCATCGACAAAGGAAATGCTCATGTTTATTCTCCGGATAGCCAGCGGATTTCGGATAGTGGTCTCGGATTTGTAAGTTTCGGCAGGCAGCGCAGGATCTCATCCACAGTGGTCAGTCCGGCGGCTGCCTTTACCAGCCCGTCCTCCAACAGTGTCACCAGACCGGAATGCTTGATGCTTATCGTTCGGATTTCATGGCTGGTTTTCCTTTCCAGGATCGCATCTCTGACAAGTTCATTTAAGACCAGGAGTTCGAAAACACCGATCCGGCCCTTATAACCGGTTTGACCGCAGTCGGCGCAGCCCCGTCCTTTCCGGAACTGTCCTCCTTGCAGATCATGGCTGCTTGTGCCCAGGCGCTGCAGTTGGGCGGGTGTTACCTTGGCCGGAGCGGCACAGTGGGGGCAGATCTTTCTCAGGAGTCGTTGGGCCAGAACGCTGACGACTGTGGAAGAGACAAGGAAAGGAGCGATGTCCATATTCAATAGACGAATCAGACCGCCGATGGAGTCTTCAGTATGGAAGGTGGTGAGGACTTTATGGCCGGTTAAGGCAGCCTGCATGGCCATATCCGCCGAAAAACTATCGCGAATCTCACCGATGACGATTACATCGGGATCCTGGCGGACAATATGGCGCAGGGTCTCCTGAAAGGTCAGATCAATGGAAGGATCGATGGAGCATTGGGCGACACCGTCGATTACGTATTCTACCGGTTCTTCAGCGGTAATTATGCTGATCTGCGGGTTTTTGATATGGTGAATGCAGCTGTAAATGGTCGAGGTTTTGCCGGAGCCTGTCGGACCGGTGACCAGCAGAACCCCGCTGGGCTGATAGACGGCCTCGTCGAGAAACCGGTTGAGCATCCGAGGGGACAATCCGATGGAGTTGATGTCCAGGAGCTCGTTTTTTTGACGTAAAAGCCTTAGAACGATTTTTTCCCCATGGATGGTGGCGTAGATGGAGACGCGGATGTCAAGCTCTCCTTCATCGTAGCCGAAAAGAATGCGCCCTCCCTGATGCCGACGTTTTTCTGCGATGTCGGCCTTGCACATGATTTTGATTCTACTTGCCAGCGCGGGAATAATATCTTTTGAGAAATCCTTGTGATGACGTAAGACACCGTCCTCGCGGAAGCGGACCTGGAGATGATCCACCATGGGCTCGATGTGAACATCGCTGGCATCGCATTTAGCAGCTGCTAGGATGATGGAATTAACAATGCCGATGATCGTGTTGCTGTCGACATTAACCGCAATTCCTGCTGCTTCGTTGGACAAGAGCCGCAGGGAATCACGCAGGGTCTTCTTGTCGGTGACGGCCGGTTTGATCACCGAGCCGAACAATCTTCTAGCGGCCAGCAGGGCATCCTTGTCGGTGGGGTCATTGAAGGCAACCACCGTTGGACCGCTATCGGTCTTGATCGGTAAAAAACCGTAATTGTTTAATACCTTCAATGGGACTTTGGCGACAAGGTCTTTGTCGATAGCTGTTATTGTCGGGTCCACCAGCGGGAACCCCAATTGGATAGAGAGGATCCGGTTGAAGAGCTTTTCATCGATAAAATTATGTTTGATCAGGATCTCTCCAAGTTTCAGGTCCTTTTCGCTTTCCTGTTGGATATTGAAGGCAGCTGTCAGGTCGTCCGGAGTCAGATAGCCGAGTTCGACCAGAAGTTCACCGATCCTGATAGAAAGGTGCGTATTCTGTATGGTTTCCCGTACCGTTTCGTCATTGATCAGCTTTAAGTCTTTTAAGACATTGAGCAGCGGTTGTTGGACTGTAAGCTTGGAACGGATTCTCTCCGCGTATTGGACGTCCTTTTCCTGAATTGATTTGGACTCAATAAGTAAGGTTACGATCTCACCATATTTTTTTTTTGTCTTCAGTCCCATGATCGTTCAACTCATACTCAATGTGAAGGCAAGAAATGGAGATGCAGACAGGGTGACCGTTTTTTTTGAACGCACCAGTAACATGCGTCGAAGGGTAGCATGAAAACTGCTTGGTATCAATAAAAAAAATGGCTGATAACGGATAAATTCCGCCGCCGACGTTCCCTGGGTGACCGATTTTTCTTGAGTATTGCCGCATTGTTTGTTAAGCAAATTGGGGAAAGCTTGACGGGGATGTGCCGAAGGGACTTTCAAGGCAGAAGAATACTCGTAATGTTCCCGGAGCATTTCGGGTTTTTTACGAGCCGGCCGGTTTACCCCAAGGTTATCTTTAACACCCCACAGGGGGAGAGGTACCTTCACAAAATTTATTTTTTAAAACCAAGAAATGAATTTCAAAGGTACTAATAAGGAGAAAACATTATGAAAAAATATGTTTGTGATATTTGTGGCTATACGTATGATCCTGCCGTGGGTGATTCGGAAAACGGGGTGGAACCCGGAACTCCCTTTGAAGAATTGCCTGAAGATTGGGTTTGTCCGGTTTGTGGAGCGGGCAAGTCGGATTTTTCACCGGAAGAATAATTCCTTTTCGCATTGCGTCCGCTGGAGATTGTCTGTGCTTCTAACCGGTTCTTTGTACCACCATCTGTTGGGATCTCTGCTGTTCTCTTGGCGCGTTACTCCTTCAACGTTCCTGCGAAAAACACCAAGGACGGAGTGCTGATGTACGACGTTTTACAAGTATTGGGTTCGGGACAATCGATTCCTTGACTCAAAGACAGGAATATGCATGAATCAAAGATTACAAAACACATCCGAAAGGTCTGAAAGCGAACTTGTCAGTGTATTGGTCGTGGATGACGAGCCCATCATCCGCGACCTGCTTCGGGCCATGCTTCGGAAAATGAAAGTGGAAGTCGATATAGCAGAAAACGGAGTTGAAGCGCAGAAGAAAATTCTTGCAAATTCATATGATCTGGTGATTACGGATATCAATATGCCGGAGATGGATGGGCTTGCTCTGCTCAAATGGATAAAGAAAAGAAAACCTGCCATGGAGACCGTGGTGATGACCGGGTATGACATCACCGAAGAGATGTTGGAGACAATCGGTAAAAGCGCCATGGAATTTTTCCGTAAGCCCCCGGATCCGAAGAAAATCCGAATTGCAATTCAACATTGTCGGGAAAGATTACACCCGTAGGAAGATGTTTCATCTTGCCTTTTGCTGATACGTCCTCTTTCCTTTGATTATTTTGCTCCCCTTCGTCTTTTTCAAGACTCTTTCCTTTGCTCTTTTCTCAAGATTTTCAGACGTTGGCACTCATACCAAGACGAATTGAAATTTCTACCACATATTGTAGTTTGTTCTTGAGTGTGTGGTAAATGTGGTGTATAAGCTGAGTATCGACACTACCGATTTGTTGACGTTGCCAAGGGGCTGGCAACCAGAGAAGACAGCCGTGCCGGCCGTCGTTTTCAAGCTCTCCCGACCGGGACGGGAGTTACAATCATTCATAGAGAACTTTAGAAAAGGGAAAAAAGATGCTCATGGCTCCTGATTTGACTAAACAGGTACTGACTACCACCGCTGAAACAGTATTGGCCAGACGTTATTATCTGAAAGATGCTGAAGGCAAACCCATTGAGACGTGGGAGACGCTTTGTCACCGGGTTGCTGATGCCGTGGCCGAAGTTGATAACAAATATGGCCGGTACGAAGAACTTCGAGAGGCATTTTTTAATCTTATCTACCACATGGATTTTCTTCCGAATTCTCCCTGTTTAATGAATGCGGGAACCGATTTGGGGCAGCTCTCCGCCTGCTTTGTTCTGCCCATTGAAGATTCCATGGACGGTATTTTTACCGCCATCCGCAATGGGGCCTTGGTCCATAAAACGGGTGGGGGAACCGGATACTCATTTTCCAGACTGCGTTCGAAAAATGCCGCTGTTCGCTCCACCCAAGGAGTCGCATCCGGCCCGCTGTCTTTTGCCGCGGTCTTCGATGCAGCCACAGAAACCATAAAACAGGGCGGGAAGAGACGCGGCGCCAACATGGGTGTTTTGCGTGTCGATCATCCTGATATTATGGATTTTATTAGCGCCAAAGAGGACCAGAATAAGTTTAATAACTTCAACTTCAGTGTCGCTGTGACCGATATCTTTATGCAGGCGGTTGAACAGGACGGAGAGTACGATTTAATCGAACCGTCGACGAAAAAAGTTACAGCCAGATTAAAAGCGCGTGAGGTTTTTGATAAAATCATCGATCTTGCCTGGCACAACGGTGAACCGGGTGTGCTTTTCATCGATGCTGCGAATAGGGCCAATATGACACCACAGCTTGGTGATTTCGAAGCCACCAATCCCTGCGGTGAACAATGGCTTCTTCCGTATGAGAGCTGTAACCTGGGTTCTATTAATCTGGCGAATTTCGTCGTGGGAGAGAATATAGATTATTCACGCCTGAAGACCACGGTACAAACTGCCACTGTTTTTCTTGACAATGTCATCGACTGCAATCGTTTCCCTATACATGAAATAAGTGAAATGACTCTAAAAACCAGAAAAATCGGCCTGGGCATAATGGGGTTGCATGATATGTTGATTCAGATGGGGATTTCTTACGCCTCCGATGAGGGCCGGGAGACGGCGGCGGATATCATGCTCTTTATAAGGGATGCCGCCGAGGCGATGTCCGTTGAACTTGCCGAATTGAAAGGGACGTTTCCTGCATATGACCCGGACGTCAACAAGTACAAACCCCGGCGCAATGCCGCCCTCACCTCAATACAACCGACCGGAACGGTTTCGATGATTGCCGATTGTGCCTCGGGCTGCGAGCCGTATTATTCCATCGTTGCCGTGAAAAACGTCATGGATGGAGATCGCCTTATCCTGGTGAATAAGTATTTTGAAAAGATCGCCAGGGACGAAGGCTTCTACTCATCGGAGTTAATGAGCAAGGTAGCGGATTCCGGTACCGTCCTCGGCCATTCCGAGATCCCTGAAAAATGGCAGCAGGTCTTTCGTACCGCCCAGGACATCAATTCCGAAGACCATATCAAAATGCAGGGAATACTGCAGAGCAGCGGTGTGGACAGCTCCATATCGAAGACCATTAATCTTCCCGGCACAGCCACCCGCGAGCAGGTAAAACTGGCATACCTGATGGGGTATAGGCTAGGCTGTAAAGGGCTCACTGTCTATCGAGACGGATCCAGGGAATCTCAAGTTCTTAAGGCCAAGGAACCTGACAAACCTCAAAAAACCGCAGTAGTTTCCACCCAGGGGGCGGTGAAAAAAAATCTTCCCGATAAGCTGGATGCCAAACGTTACCGGGTCAAAGACCAGGCACAAAAATCAGTCTATATTATCGTCTGCTTTGACGAGGAAGAAAAGCCCATGGAGGTGTTTGCCAAGTTTCCCTTTGACAACAGGGTAGATTTAAAGGACAAATCCACCATGTGGACCACCACGTGCCGTCTTGTCTCTTTGGCTCTGAGGTTCAATGTGCCCATGAATGAAATTATTAAGCAATTGGATCGATCGAGCGGTCATATGCTCGACTTGCCTGGCCAGTTGAGTAAATTATTTAAATCGTTCATGGCCGGGACTCAACATGGTTTTGCCAGTATCTGTCCCGAATGTTCAGGGACCCTGGTCTTCGAGGAGGGGTGCGAAACCTGTCATGACTGCGGGTATAGCAAGTGCTCGTAACCCGCATTTCTCATGAACACTGTGTCAATTTCCTCAACTTCAGGAAGAGCAAAGCTTCTCTAGGGGATAAGTGTATCATCAAATTTACACAGTGCTCACCAAAGGTCAGTCCAGGCAGCGCCATCTTCTTCAGTATTTTGGCAATGAACATAGCAAGCTATAGTTTATGGCCAAAAACTTCGAACCTGACACCGTCTGAACTGATGAGAAATGCGGGCTAAAGAGAGGGAGGAGGTGCAGCGTTTTTTCCGGCTCTTATTGCGGTTGTTCCCCATGTTTGTGGTCATGGGAACGATTTTTTTCCTCTCGGGCATCCCCGGGAACCGGCTCCTCCTTCCCAATATTGAAGGTATCGATAAGATAGCCCATATCACGGCTTATGGGATATTGGCAATCACGGTGTTCCATGCCTTCGGACCCAGAATCAGGCGTCTCAATCCCCGGTGGTTGACCGCAATAGTCATTCTTATCTGTGTTTCTTACGGGATAACTGACGAATATCACCAGTCTTTTATCCCAGGTCGAACATCGAGCCTTTTCGATCTCCTAGCTGATGGTTTTGGTACTATTATTGTCTGCATAATCAGGAATAGTAAGTTTTGGCGGGAACTGTCCTTGTAATAATACCCGCGTTTGCTTATAATAATCTTTATTAAAGGCAAATGTTGGGAGGTGTACCCATGATCAGTCAGACCAGCGGGATTTCCGCATACCATATAATCGATCAGTTAACCGGACAACAAAGTCAAAAACCGCAACCGCCACCTGAGCAGACACAGCAGAATACTCAGAGTGGCAATACGGTTGCCGATAAGACGGATATTTCTGCAGCGGCCATTGCCCTGGCAAAAAATTCTCAGCAACCGGGAGCTGCAGCAGAACAACAGGAACCTAAAACTGCCGAACAGGGAGAAACCAGGGAAGAGGCTTCAGGGCCGCAACTATCGGCGCCACCTCCGCCGCCACCGAAACAGCAGCAACAAGTACAGCAGGCACAGCAGCAGCAACAATCTTCTCCTTCAATCAATATAAGAGTCTAGTTTCCATCCCGAAACGAGGGATTTCGGAGTCTTCGCTTACCTCTTCCAAATCTAGACGCGCGAAGAATTTTACCGCAGGCATATAATTGATATCGGAGTTAGAGTTTATGCCCGGAGGGTGCTTACCTCCGAGGATAAAATTTTGAGCGCAACGACAAGTTAGGTGAAAAGCGCCGTTTTCGGATGGAAACGAGTCTAGTTTTGTCTGGTGAGTATGACGGAAACTAGAAAAGGGCTTCCTGGCGGAGCCCCTTTTCTAGTTGGAAAAAAGTTGTTATCTCATTAAAAGCTTTGCCATATCCTTGGCAAAGTAGGTGATGAGGATGTCTGCACCTGCCCGTTTAATGGAGAGCAATGTCTCCTGCATGACCTTTTCCCCATCAATCCATCCTTTATCGGCCGCAGCTTTGATCATCGCGTATTCCCCGCTGACATGATAGGCAGCTATGGGCAGGTCGAACTCCTCTTTGAGTTTGGCGATAATGTCCAGGTAGGCCAATGCCGGCTTCACCATCAGGATATCCGCCCCTTCATCAACATCGAGCGTTGCCTCCCTTAAGGCCTCTCGGCTGTTGGCCGGGTCCATTTGATAGCTGCGCCTATCTCCGAACTGCGGGCTGCAGTCGGCGGCTTCCCGGAATGGTCCGTAAAAGGATGAAGCGTACTTTACCGCATATGACATGATCGGCACGGTCTCGAAATTATTTTCATCGAGTATTCCCCTGATTTCCGCAACACGTCCATCCATCATATCGGACGGTGCAACCATATCCGCTCCGGCCTGGGCATGGGAGAGGGCGGTTTTTGCCAGAATCTCCAGGGTGGCATCGTTATCCACATCGTTGCCAATAATGCAGCCGCAATGACCGTGGTCCGTATACTCGCAGAGGCAGACATCGGTGATCACCATCAATTCCGGCGCCTTATTCTTAAGCTCTTTTATGGCCTTCTGGACAATTCCATTTTTGGCATGGGCACCGGAAGCCATGGCATCCTTTTTTTCGGGAAGCCCGAAGAGGAGGACGGCGTTGACTCCCAGGGTCTGACATTCTTTTGCCTCCCTGGCCAGCTGGTCCACAGACAGGCGGAAGATACCCGGCATGGAGCTGATTTTTTCCCGGATGTTCTTACCGGGCATGACAAAAAGTGGATAGATCAATTGGGATGTATTGAGATGCGTCTCCCTGACTAAAGATCGGAAAGACTCATTTTTTCGCAGCCTGCGCGGCCGATATTCCGGAAAAACCATGGTGCTCCTTTATTACGAAACAATATTCAAGCTCTTAAGCTTCTTATGAAGGTGACTCCGTTCCAGGCCGATGTTCTCGGCGGTTTTGGAGATGTTCCCTTCGTTTTCACTGAGTTTTTGCTGCAGGTATTCCCGCTCGAAACGTTTTTTTGCCTCTTTAAAATCGTTTGTTTGATACGGATTGAGGACGCCGTTCAGTATGACCGGCACCTTGGTGGGCTGTGAATGGGTCAGAAACATCCTGACGTGTCTGTCGGTAATAAGTTCTTCCTGGCACATGATTATCAGACGTTCCACGAAGTTGCGTAGTTCACGGACATTACCCGGCCACGAATGGTTCATCAATTCCTGGTAGGCGCTTTGCGACATTGATTTCTTTTTCAAGCCTTTGGCCTTCATGGCGTCCATCAGGTCTTCCACCAGAAATGGGATATCCTCCAACCTTTCCTTCAGAAAAGGAACGCGGATAGGCACAACGTTGAGTCGCCAGAAGAGATCGGCGCGGAAATTTCCGTTCTCGATCTCCTCTTCCAGATTCTTATTGGTGGCGGCAAGGACCCTGACGTTGACTCTGATGGTCTTGTGGCCGCCAACCCGTTCGAACTTCTGCTCCTGGAGGATGCGCAGGATCTTGGCCTGAGTTTTCAGGCTCATGTCGCCAATTTCGTCGAGAAACAGTATGCCTCCGTCAGCTTGGTCGAATTTGCCTTGACGGCTGACATGGGCACCGGTGAAAGAACCTTTCTCATGGCCGAAGAGTTCGGATTCAATCAATTCCTCCGGGATGGCGGCGCAGTTGACCTCTATCATCGGTCGCCCATTGGAATGGGACAGTCTGTGGATGGCCTGGGCCACCAACTCCTTACCGGTGCCGTGGTCTCCGCGTATCAGGACCCATGCATCGGTGGGGGCAACCATCTCTATCTGTTTTTTCAGGGCCTGTATGACCTTGGATTTGCCAGTGAGGGTTGCCTTCCGATTGGAAGACTCTCGTAAAAGTTGGTTCTCCTGTTCCAGTTGGGCAAAACGCAAACCATTGGTTATGGCGAGGACAATCTTGTCGTAGGAAAGCGGTTTTTCTATGAAGTCAAAAGCCCCTTTCCTTGTCGCCTGAACCGCTGTTTCGATGGTCCCGTGGCCGGAGATCATGATGACGGGAATATTCTCGAATTGACTTTTTATTCTTTCAAGAGCGGACATACCGTCCATGTTGTCCCCAAGCCAGATATCCAACAGAACCAGGTCGATTTTCTGCTCATCTATCATCTCGATTCCGGCTTCGGCAGAAGAGGAGCAGATCGGAGAGAAGCCTTCGTCTTCAAGGATTCCGGAAAGGGTATCCTGAATTGAGATTTCGTCGTCGATGATAAGTATGTTTTTTGTCATGTCTTTACTGTCATGTTGTTATAGCCCGAAAACGTATTGCCGTTGAGTCTTAAAATCCTCGGGAAATTGGAGAATCAACGCTTTAAATAAACGAGATACAACACCATGGGATCGGCTGAAACCGTTTGTCTTTACACTTGATTTTTCTCATCTGAGAGCAGAGGCAATTCAATAATAAATACGGCTCCATGTGGGGTGTTGTCCTGGAGCCGTATGTAGCCGTTATGGTCGGAAACAATGGTCGAAACGATGGCAAGCCCCAGACCGGTGCCGGTTTTTTTGGTCGAAAAATAGGGCTCGAAAAGCTTTTGCTTGTCGTCTTTTGATATACCGGGACCGTCGTCGCAGACCTTGATGAAAACGCTCTCCTTATTCTCATCCAATGATAACTCCAGATCTATTGTACCGCCATTAGGCAAAACTGCAACCGCATTGTCAAGGAGGTTGATGATGCAGCGTTTGATCTGTTCTGCATCAAAGGCAAAGATGGGAATCTGCGACAGTTCTTTGCAGGAGAAGGCAATGTGCTTATGGGCGGCACGGTAGAGAACAAGCGTCTGTTGTGCAAGTTTGGAAAGATCGGCGGGTGCTTTATGGACTTTAGGCATCCTGGCGAATTGAGAAAATTCGCTGACCAGGCGTTTGAGTTCGTCTACCTGTTCGATGATGGTGGCTGTACACTGGTCGAATATGCTTTCCTTTTCTTCCAGTATCTCCGGATAACGCCTGCGCAGTCTCTGGGCGGAGAGCTGGATGGGGGTGAGCGGATTTTTTATCTCGTGGGCGATACGCCGGGCTACCTCGCGCCAGGCAGCCATACGCTGCATCTTTTCCAGCTTCGTCAAATTGTCGAAGACAAGGACATAGCCGACAGCATTATGATTGTCGTCTTCAAGTCGGGTGAAGTTGATGAGCAACGAATAGGTCTTCTGCATGATGGTGAGCCGCAGGTGTTGCCCAACCGTGGTCTTGTCGGTCATGTTGAGTTCATCGATAAATCCGTCGATGATTTTGGCCTGTTCAGGCGATAAGGTGTCCTGATATCGCTTGGAGATATAATCTTTTTGGTCGATATTTAAGAGCTTTTCGGCAAAATGGTTTATGGTTGTAATGCGTCCGCTGTTGTCGAGGGATATGACGCCTGCAGATACGTTTTGCAGGATGATCTCGGTATAGCGTCGTCGCTGTTCCGACTCCTGGGAGCTGGCCTGCAGCGCCTTGTAGGTTTCTGCCAGCTTTTTATTGCTGGTGTTCAGATTCTGGGTCATCTGGTTGAAGGAATCGACCAGCATTCCCAGTTCATCGTCTGTACGGGAATCAATGGAAAATTCCAGGTCTCCTTCAGCGATTCTCTTAGTTGCAAGGGCCAGCTTATCCACAGGCTCGGTGATCCCCTTGGATATATAAAATCCGAACCAGATTGCTGAGAAGATGATCAGTAATGTAACAATCAACAGGACAATGAGTAACCAGAATTTAAACGGTCCCTTCAGATACTTCAGTTGTCGATACCCTTCTATCCCGTGAGAGATGGCGGTCATTTGGGCAAGTGTTTCTTCTTTGACCAAAAGTGTTGTAATCAAGATGGCCTTATTTCTCTTCTTCTTGCCGATGAAAACCTCAGCCACGCAACGAACGAGATCTCCTTTGTCTATCTCCTGGATAATGGTTTGGTGTTTGTGAAGCTGCCGTATCTGCTGCATCGTATCAAACGGGATTTTTGGAAGTTTCTGGCCGCGAAGGTCGGGACCTACAACGCCGATCTCGAGGTTCCTATCATCGGTGATCAAGGTGATGCTGTCAGGGCCGTTGATAGGATTGAAGGCCAGGATATTTTCCAGGGTCCGGTTGATGGTATCTGAGTTGTACGAGTTAAGTTCGAGACCTGCGAGTCGGACGCCGATGGCCTCGCTCATACGGTCAACCTGTTCTTTTGTGTCATGTAAAAGAGATTGGGCGAGCTTGAGGGATTCCTGCAACGATTTTTCGATGCTTGCGTTAAACCAGTAATCCATGCTGGTAGAGATAAAACGCAGGGCAACGAAAAAGAGAAGAATAGTGGGAATCAGTGACAACGAGACAAAGGAGAGAACCAGTTTGGTCTTCAGCCTTGAGCCGATGACTTTTTGGTATCTCTCGAACATGAGTTCCGCCAGGTTCCTAAGAACGAGAAAGAGCACCAGCAAAACCAGCAGGACATTGGCATTAATTAAGGCAAAGATCAGGATGTTGCTATTGACCGGCAGCGATACCTCAATATTGAAGAGGAATTTCTGTAGCCAGATAAAAAGCGGAATAAGTCCCAGGCAAAAGATGATCACCTTGCGGATCATCTTCTTTTTCCATTCTCGCTGCTCGGCGGATATTGACCTTGCGGCCTGATATCCCGTTTTGTGTTGCTTTTGTATGTCTTTATCCACCAAGGGCGTGTCCATGAGCAGAGAATGGAAAAATCAATAGTTGAAATCTATGGAATACCAATCCGTCTCGATATCCCACCACGAAAGGAAGGGGACGATATGGTGCAGCCCCATGGGCAGTGTCTTTTTGTACAATTCGGCTCTTATTCGCAATGTATAGGCCTGATCCGGGATGAGTTTTGAAAGCGTATAGACTTTTAGACCGTTTATATCGCACATTGCTTTTTTGGCCTCGGCCAGTGTTTGATAGGTAAAGGTTTTCTGATTTGTTTCACTCATCGTCACCTTGTACGACTCTTTCAGGGTGTCATACGTCAATGTATGTTTGAATTTCATGGAGACGATTTGGTCGTTCATCCAGTGCTTTCGTATTTTTTCCAGCTCCACGAAAAAAGAAAACTGTATGGGAAGCCCGCTGTGCAGACCTTGAATCATCTCGTCGGTAAAACTGTTGTTGAGAGTTCCGAACAGGAGAAGGTTGGTTTCCGATGTGGTCAGTATGACATCTGAGAAATGGGGTCCCTTTTTTTCAATAGCAATAGATGATGAAACAAGTGCGGTAGACAGGAGCAAGATTAATAACAGAAGCAGGGAGGATGGTTTTCGTGACATATTCTTTAAGACTCTATTGAGAACAGAAACACTCTGCTGAAATATACATGAGTAAGGACGACCGGTAGATTGCCCAAAAAGAGTCTGAGGTGTCCGTTAGAAGATCTACTCTACCTGAAATCCGCCGTCATGTCCATTTCTTGTTCTTCCTCGTAATCGTCTTTTAGTTGATACGAATCCACTTGACATCATTGTCGAAGGTTGTTAATATGTGCATATGCTCGGAAAGGATTTCTGGGTAGTAACAAAGAGATGCGGGCTGAGGCCCAGCCCGGGAAAAAGATCATTAGAGAAAGAGGATGAATAATGCGCGTAGCAATTCCCAGTAATTTGCCAGGGGGACTTGAGGCAGAACGGTCTGAACATTTCGGTCATTGCGAAATTTTTACGGTGGTGGACCTTGACGGCTCTGACGGAGTAATAGGTATCGAGACAGTTGAAAATACAGGGCATGAGGCAGGCGGCTGTCTGGTCCCAGTTAAAATCCTTCATGATGCAAAAGTGGATGCCATAGTTGTTGCCGGTATGGGGATGCGGCCGATGATGGGTTTCAGCCAAGCCGGAATCACTGTCTATTTTGCCGATCTCAACCGCATCCCACAGGTCGGAACTGCGGTTGAAAGCCTTAAGGAAGGAAAATTGCCCATAATGCACGCCGATCAGGCTTGCCAGGGGTCGGGCAACTGCCATCATTGATGTGGAATGATGACATGAAAGAAAACGAGCGGGATTTCTCCTATGAAATCCCGCTTTGCAGAAAAAAATATCTGATTACTACTAAAATTCAGCAACGGCCCATAATTTAGACAGGCTGAATTCCAGCGGTAATCAGGAAAAAATAAAAGATTTCACCTAAACGGATACAGGGAATTGCATTTTTTGGTAAGGGAAGGTATAAGGACTCGTAAATAGGACCTATAGACCCCGATGAGGGAACACAATCCGGAAAAAGAAGAAGGAAAAAGGCACTCTTTCAAGCCCTGGGAGAGTGGTTTTTTTTGTATTGCGTAGTGCTCGTTTGTAGTACTCTTTGCAGGTTGTGTCGGTAGATAATTTTGCTGCCGGCAAGAGTTATCAACATTTGATCAGGCTATTGAAAAAGAATTATGTCACCACGACCCAAAAAAATCAGGCATTGTGAAGGAGACTTCTGTGGCCGCGCCTTTAAGATTACCGGCACTCCGCTACATGAACTCAAGCAGATAGACCTATTCCGGGATGAATTGGAAGTTCTACGGCTTTGCGACCGGGAGGGTTTGACTCAGGAAGAGGCAGGTCAGCGGATGGGAGTTTCCCGGGGTACGATTCAACGAATTATTACTGTTGCCAGGAAAAAGACGGCCGAGGCCCTTTCCGAAGGTTGTGCCTTGATTTTTGCCGATGAAAAGAAGGATGATTGAAAGGGTATTGGGCTTTCCATCAACCTTCTTTTTTAGAGACAATCTGCTGAAAGTGCCGGTCAATCAGATGTTTTCCCGGGTTTTGTTAAAGACAATAGCCGGCCATTTTTCCATGAAATAGCTGAGCATCCATTCGTTTTGGGCCAGATAGGTGAGAAACCCTTCGGCATCCCGGGCCAGGGCCGTTTGGTTTTTTCTTTCAAATTCAGCCATCTTCTTCTTGTCATCACAACTTACCCAGCGTGCCGCTTGGAAGTCGACCGGCTCATAGATGGCATCGACCCCATATTCGTTTTTTAGACGGGCCATGGTGACCTCGAACTGCAGAATGCCGACGGCGCCCATGATATAATCGGAGCCGATAAGCGGTCTGAAGACTTGGATTGCTCCCTCCTCTGCCAGCTGCACCAAGCCTTTTTGCAACTGTTTCATCTTGAGCGGGTTTTTCAACAAGACCCTGCGGAAATGTTCCGGGGCAAAATTCGGGATGCCTGTGAACTTCAGTTCTTCTTTAACCGTAAAGGTGTCCCCGATCTTGATCGTTCCGTGATTGTGCAATCCGATAATGTCACCGGGCCACGCTTCCTCGACATTGGTCCGGTCCTGGGCCATGAAAATGGTGGCATTGGCCAGAGTGATGTCTTTGCCGATTCTATGATGTTTGACTTTCATTCCGCGCATGAATTTGCCGGAGCAAATACGCAGGAAGGCGATCCGATCCCGATGGGCCGGATCCATATTGGCCTGGATTTTAAAGACAAAACCTGAGAAATCCTCCTCCTTCGGGTCAACCTTCCGGGTCACACCAGCCCGCGGACCCGGGGACGGGGCCAGTTCAACGAAGCTGTTAAGCATCTCTTGGACCCCGAAATTGTTGATGGCGCTGCCGAAAAAGACCGGGGTTTGGGAGGCACTGAGATAGTGGTCATACTCAAAGGGATTGGCGGCTCCTGTCAGCAGCTCAAGATCGTCACGCAATTCGTCGGCCTGCCTGCCCAAGAGTTTGTCAAGGCGTGGGTCATTGATATCATCGATGGTTATCACATCCTGGGAGCGGCTTTCCTGGCCGGGAGTGAACAGGTTCAAGCGTTTTTCCCGAATGTTGTAGACACCTTTGAAATTTTTTCCCATACCGATAGGCCAGGAAAGCGGTGTGCATTCGATCTGCAGTTTTTCTTCGATTTCCGCCATAATATCAAGGGGCGATAATCCTTCACGATCCAGTTTGTTGATGAAGGTGATCAGCGGTGTGTTGCGCATCCGGCAGACCTCCATCAGTTTTTCCGTTTGCGATTCGACTCCTTTGGCATTGTCGATGACCATTATTGCCGAATCCACGGCAGTCAACACCCGATATGTATCCTCCGAGAAATCTTGATGACCGGGGGTGTCGAGCAGGTTGACCTCATACCCGTGGTAGGTGAATTTCATGACCGAAGTGGTGACCGAGATGCCGCGTTCACGCTCAATGGCCATCCAGTCGCTGGTTGCTTTCCGTTCGATTTTTCTCGATTTTACAGCACCTGCGAGATTGATGGCTCCACCATAGAGCAAAAGTTTTTCTGTAAGGGTGGTTTTCCCGGCATCGGGATGGCTGATGATCCCGAATGTCCGGCGTTTGGCGACTTCCTGTTCAAGCTGTTTACTCATAATTCGCTATATGGAAAGATTCTTCTTTAATTTCCAGGTCTGACTGGGTATAAAAGCAGACATGAAAACCATGTCCTGAATTTTCATGAACATTGTGTAACGTTCACTACATTTCTCAATTCTGTCACCGATGAAAATAAATTTTAGCTGACTACACAGTGTTTGCCAAAGGCTCTCTGAAACAGATAAGCGGAGACTTCGAGTACCCTTGGGGTGCCAACAGAGCGTATCGTGGGTACTTCGTTGGGAAGTAAAGTACATCGGCCCATACGTCGTAAGTATTCTATTTTGCGCCTGCGACAAAGTTTTGCTATGCTCACGTTTGCTCCGACACCTCAATTGGTGAGAAATCAGGGCCAACAAATTTAGGCCCTTTTACCAAGATTGCAAACATAAAACTGATCATTTTGTATGAAAAAATCAAGAACAGTCCTGGTTACGGGGGGTTGTGGCTTTATCGGCGCCAATTTCGTCCGATTGGTGTTAAAAGAGCTTTCCGATTGGCAGGTTATCAATCTCGATAAGCTGACCTATGCCGGCAACCTGGAAAATCTGCGTGGGGTTTCTGAAAACAAACGTTATCATTTTATCAAGGGCGACATCTGCGACGCTCACATGGTCGATGAAATTTTCCGTGAGCACGGTGTCGATATAGTCGTGCATTTCGCTGCCGAATCCCATGTCGATCGCTCTATTGCCGGGCCAGCCGATTTCATCAATACCAATATCGTCGGCACCTTTACTCTTTTGGAGACGGCGCGACTGAACTGGTCGGAAGAATATAAAGCAACCAAAGAGCCGATCTTTCTACATGTAAGCACTGATGAGGTGTACGGTTCCCTGGGCGCAACCGGCTTCTTTTCCGAGACCACAGGGTATGACCCACGCTCTCCCTATTCAGCCTCCAAGGCCTCCTCCGATCATCTGGCAAGCGCCTACTTTCATACCTATGGCCTCCCTGTCAGGATTACCAACTGTTCCAACAACTACGGTCCTTATCAGTTTCCGGAGAAGCTGATCCCGCTGATTTTTCACAACTGCATGAACGGCAAGGAATTGCCTGTCTATGGTGATGGTAAGAATATCCGCGACTGGCTCTATGTCGAGGATCACTGTGAGGCGATTGTCCAGGTCATCAAGAAGGGTGAAAATGGCAGGAGTTACAATATCGGGGGCAATAATGAAAAGCAGAATATCGATGTTGTCACCCTGATCTGTGATATTCTCGATCGTAAGATCGGTCTGCCGGATTCGGGTGAACCCCGCCGATCGCTGATCACTTTTGTCAGGGACCGTCTCGGCCATGACCGGCGCTATGCGATCGACGCATCCAGAATCAAACAGGAAATCGGCTGGCAACCTCGCGTCACCTTTGAGGAGGGAATCGAATATACCATTGACTGGTATCTGGCCAATCAAGACTGGGTGGATGATGTCATAGACGGTTCTTACCGGCAATATTACGAAAAGATGTACGGCCAACGGCTGTAATAACGCTAGTTGGAAAGCGGGGAGAATTAATGAAGGTAACAGAAACGGCAATTCCGGAAGTGCTTTTAATCGAGCCCAAGGTCTTTGGAGATGACCGGGGATTTTTTTTCGAAAGTTTCAACCACAGGGTATGGGTGGAGAAAACCGGGATTGATCGGCCTTTTGTCCAGGACAACCACTCTCGCTCGGTCAAGGGTGTATTACGGGGCATTCACTACCAGATACAACAGGCCCAGGGAAAGTTGGTTCGGGTGGTCGTGGGTGAGGTCTACGATGTGGCTGTCGATCTGCGCCGGTCGTCTCCAACATTCGGTAAATGGGTGGGGGTGAACCTTAGGGCCGATGACAAAAAACAGCTCTGGGTTCCTGAGGGGTTTGGCCATGCCTTCCTGGTGCTTTCAGAATCAGCCGAGTTCCTTTATCGGACAACCGACTATTATGCCCCGCAACACGAACGCTGCATCATCTGGAACGATCCGGAGCTTGGTATTGACTGGCCCCTCGAAATAGAGCCTATCCTCTCGGGAAAGGATGCCAAAGGGGCCTTTTTACGGGATGCAGAGGTCTACTGATACGGCGTCAAGGGATTGGATCTTCTTCCAGTCCAGTTTGCTTAGCAAAAAACCGCAGAGTAAGCCGAACAAACCGACTCCTTCGGACCACTCTGAGTCCTTGCCTATTTACTGAATATCCCTTTGAAGTTATTTCCAATATCCGACATCCTCTCTGCAAAGGTTTTACCGGTGCTTCTGATGTGAAAATTGAGGATTGTATAAATCGGTAAAAATGAGAATAATATACCTCAGCGTGGAGATACTGTTGGTTTATCATAAGATACCCTGTGTAAATGATAGAGACATGCTATGAATGAAATATTACGAAATCTCAAAGAAAATTTTGTTAAATACCTTGTCCTTGCCGGCATAGCAGCCGGCATTGCCTTACCTGCCGTTCTGTCTGTACGGCATAAATACGAATTGAAACAATCGGCGATGGACGTGGTTTCAGCTCTCAATAAAGCACAGTCGGAAGCGAAGAGCAAAAAAGTAAATGTTGCTCTGGCCATTGACCGAGGCTCAGGTATTTGCACTGCATTCGTTGACGATGGTGCTCTCTCCTATGAAAAGAAACACAACCTTACGTTGACTCCGGGAAGGGCAGCGAATCTGAAGCTTGATCCCAATGAAAAAGTATTGTTCAGGACGAGGATACATCGGATTGATATTGTAAAGAATGACAGACAATATCCCTTTCCGCAGTCGGTGGCCGTCAGAGAGGCATCTGGGGCTCTTGTGGGGGGAATCTCTGTTGACGGAAAACTCTCTTTCGGTGTCGAATTTAATGATCGGGGCATTCCCACCAATCTGGGAGTGGAAACAAGGGCATACAAACCCTGCAGCGGTTCTTCTATTGCCGGACTATTCGCAGCCATGGATATCAAAAGCAAGACAAACCCGATAGACAGGTACCAGGTAGCCATGAATCCATCTACAGGCCGGGTGCGTCTCCTGCTGAGCGTAAACGGGGGAGCTTGTTATAAGTAGAAATTCCGGTCTTAATTCTGATTCCTCAGGGCACTGTGTGATATGTCCTTTTTGGAGAAAGGAAAAGACATTCCCAAGAAACAATTGTACTTACAGTGTTACTCAGTGTTCTTCAGGGGTCAGTTAAGATGGTTCATTTTTTTAAATTTTTGGCAATGAACGGAAGCTCTCTCGTTTATTGCCAAAAATTCTGAACCTGGCGTTACCAGAACTGAAAGGAAACCAGGCAGGGGAAAATCCGATGTGTTTTGACACAGCCGGTAATAATCGAAAATCAGCCTACTTTGGAGTGAATAATGCCGGTCATTTTTATCTCGCGCGGAACCATGGCAGGTGTCCACAGTATTATAGACTGCCTGAAGGAACGTATCGGCGTTCGGTGCATTTCCGTCGAGGACTTGGTGAAAATCGTCAATCAACATGGTGAGATCGCAACCCGCATAGTCAGCAAGTTGGCCAGGGCGACGTCGGCCTATACCCAGTTCAGTGAATTGCGGTGGCCGTACATCGTGTTATTACGTCAGGCCATGTTGGAGGAAATTCGCCATGACAACATGATTTATCATGGTTACTCCAGTCATCTGATCTTGCCATATATCCGGCATTTTGTCCGAGTGCGCATTGAAGCTCCCCTTCAGATGCGGGTGACGATGACCAGGCAGAGAATGAATGTTGACGAAGAAAAGGCACGGGAATATATCCAGGAGCAGGATGAATATCGGGTCAAATGGGCTCGTTTTATGTACGCCCAGGATATCAGGAATCCCATGCTCTATGATCTCGTACTCAATATGGGGCATATGACCCTGGAGGCTGCCTGTGGGATTGTCGCAGATCTTTTGAAGGAGCCGGATTTTCAGGCGACCCCCGAATCTCAGTCCATTGTCGACAACCTTTATCTGACCACATCGGTGGAAGAGGCACTGGTCACAGATTCCAGAACCGCCTTATTCGAGATTCGGGCAAAGATAGAGGAAGACAAGACAATCCATTTGATCGGCCCATATCTTGAAGAGACCGAACTTGCTACAGTGATTGAGGTGGCCAAATCGGTTCCTGGTGTCGATGATGTTTGCTATAGCCCCGGTTATGCACCGATGTTTGAGATTAGAACGCAGCCCAACTGAAGGTTTTGACCAAGGAAAATCTTATGGATGAAGAGAAATTTCACGCGCAGGTCGTCTCTACACTGGAATCGATTCAGGAGCTTTTGGCCCATGCCCTGCAAATCCAGAAGGAGGGGGTTGAAATCGACAAATCCAACCACGACCTGGGGAAGCAGCGGACTCAGACAACGTCGGATATGCTGGATCACTATGAATTGACGAACAGTCTTGCAGTGAAGCGTACGGACATGTCCAGAGAGCGAACGGATCTTGTTCGTGAACAGATGCGGCTGTCTTCCAAATCGACCGAACTGGCAGCCATACGAACGGACCTTTCGCGTGATCGTTCTCAAATGGCAGGACAGCGAACGGATCTGGCGGCCCTTCGGACCGATTTCTCCCGCAACCGGTCAGGCCTTGCCGAACAGCGAAACAAAATGGCCCTCAACCGCACACAGTATTCCATGCGGCGTACTTCCCTCTCCGTTTCCCGGACCATCTTCGCAAATTCAAGGACAAGTTTGGCCCAGGGAAGAACCAACCTTGCCCTCATTCGGACCGGTCTGGCATTCTTCTCAATTGCCATTGCCTTTTTTCGGATGTTCGGTCTGTCGTGGTGGTCGATTTTTGACGGTGTTTTAGCGCTGGGCAGCCTGGGTGCAACAGGGTTTGGTATTGTCGGATACCGGCGGGCGATGCAGGAGGTTAAAAATCTGATGCGGGAATTGGCTTCCCAGGAGGAAATAAGCTAACCCGGTATTCATGAAGAGCATTGGACGATGTACGATATGTCTTGAAAATATTCATTTTATACAACATGGTGCCCATCTTGTAACATAACCTGATTTTTCTCACCATCTTCTTCATCACCCGGTCAACAGGTATGGGACTATGGAGGCTGAGTTTATGCCCAAAGGGTGTTACCTGTTTTTTGTCCGGCTTCTCCGTACAATGTCTTGCCGGCTTGTTTGCCGGTCCGGACTCTTGTTATATTCAAAATTTTATCCTTGGAATATTACCTGCATGCACCCTAAGAACACCTCCTGCGAGGCGTTTGTGGTGCAATTTTTCGTATGCTTCGGTTTTGAATGAAAATTCTCAATCTGCGAGAGACTCGTGTAGCAATGATTTTTGTTGATCTTTGACCCATTAATATGGTAGGGTTACGAAAAAGATTTCGTGAATCCTTAATTATAACAAAAGGAAAAGATACAATGAAAAAAATCTTGGGACTCCTAATTGTTTTTACATTCGTCTTTCAGCAATATGCATTGACTTTCGCGGCTTCCAGCGCGGAAAAGGCGGCAATTTACCAACAGTTCTTTGAGGTGACTGGAACTGAAGCACAATATAAGCAAATGCGGCAACTCATTATCCAGCAGTTTACCAAAGGATTGCTTGCGGCTATCAATCAAACTCTTTCGAATAATGGCGCCATTTCAGTTGATGATCAGGTGAAGGTGAAAAAATTGACGAATAATTTTGTTCAAGATGCTACAAAACGTATGTTTGAGAATTACGATAAGGAGCTTCCTTTTTCCGATTTGGTCAAAAATGTGTTTATTCCCACGTATGAAAAACATTTTACCCTTGACGAGATAAAAGAAATCACCGCCTTCTATAAAAAACCATTAGGTCAGAAATTTGTTAAGCTGGCCCCTACTATGATGCATGAAACAGTAGGCAGAATGAGTACACTGTACGGGCAGACGCTTCATGATATTGGTTTGAAGGTGATGAAGGAGGAAATGGGAAAATTCAAAATGGCAATCGATAAGATCATGGAAAAAGACAAAAAGGAAACCGGAGCTGCAAAGCCGACCACCTAACCGGCTAATCATAATAATTGAAAATATTTTGTAATCATTTAATATAATTATATTTCTTTTCCTAAGAGTGATACCTGGCTTTTCCCTTATGTCAGGTATTTCCCAACCGGAGCCAGATAGATGGTGAAGTGTTCTTGGCCGTCTATCTTAAGCAGTTCATCCATTGCCTCCTGGTCGTAGGCGGCTACGGCACAGGTTCCGGCAGCGATCGCCTCGCATGCCAGGTAGAGGTTTTGGCAGACATGCCCCGCATCGATGAGAATTACCCGATATGCCGCCTGCAGATAGCGCCATTCCATGCGATAAGGGACGGTTGTCCAGACGAAGACGACCGCGCTGTTGACGATGAATCGTTGTCCGAATACCGCCCGCTCGAGTCGGGAAAACATGTCTTGATCAAATTCATTGAGAAGCACAAGTTCATGGGAGAGTGGCAGATATCGATAGAGTCCCCGGGGCAGGGTCGATACTCGATGGATAAAGAGATAGGTCTCAAAGCTATGTCTGGCCCCTGCCGAGGGAACGGTGCGAAAGTGTGGAGTATCGTGGCCGGGCTCCCGTTGTCCCTGAGTTGCCCACAGAAGATATGCCAACTCATCAAGGGTTAGTGAAGCATCCGTATACTTTCTTCTGCTTTTTCTGCTGACTATAGCTTCTGTTAGATCTCTTTTGGGAATTGTTTTTCGCACCGAGTCCAGACCGGGAAGACTGATACGGGGAAGATCCTCATCCACGGGGAGTTCAAGAGGAGGAAAGGGGATCCCCTGAGACTGGTCACTGAGGTGAAAGTCGAGTTCTTTGCGGATGCTGTCTTTTAAGAAATTTCTATACTCTTCCAGGCTGTTCATACCTACCGCTCCAAATGCCGGATTAAAATCGTCGGATGAACCATTAATTAAAGCAAGACGCAAATTTTATACTGATTGGTAACAGGCGAGAATCTCACCGAAATACAGGGTATGGTAATCCTTGTTTGGGTAGAGGCCGTCCAGGTTTTTATCGAGAAAATCACTGCCCATTGCCGATTTATAGACAATTCTGCATTCGTAATGGGTACCGGAGATGTCAATGATCGGTGTATCGACATGCTGTGCCGGCTTTGTTTTAATGTTACATTCTTTGAATTTATCGAATTCTCTTCCCGATTTGTACAACGTACTTTCCTTCCACTCATGTTCCCTGCCTGAGCTCCAGCATACCGAAATCGATCAGCATTCTGAGGGATTGGTCGTCGAGGCATGTTCCGAGGTCATGTTCTACCATCGCCACGGCTTCCTCAGTCGGACGACCGTCGAAATACGACAAGGCCATGAAAACCGGCACCGGCAGATCGAGTGGATCAAATCGGCTGTAAGACCATACTCGTACGGTATCAACAGTGGCATCTTCAACTTGGAAATGGCCTATACGCAAGTGTGTGGGAATATGGGTTTCCTGGAGCTTGTCATGGGCCAACTTGACCAACCTGCAAGAAACCAGTATCTCGGGCCCGCAGATCCTCTCTACTTCATGGAAGTTGAGAGTGGAGACCATCCTCGCACATTCCATATAAAATGCCGGTTGCCGTTTCCACCATCGCCCCCAAATTTTCCTTGCGGTTTTGGCATCCAATCGTCCGTCAAGCTCATTCGGCGCAAGATTTTCTCCACTCGTTCCTCTTTCTCTTACAGAATCAATCAAGGCCAGAGCTTCATCTCCGAGATTCAGTTGTAGTACGCACCAGAGTGACATCTCCTCTGTCACTGCATTAAGTAAACTCAACACAGTTTTCCAGAAGGTTTGGCCGATTTTTCCACGGAGATGTTTACAGAACCAGGTTGCACAGGTCGGGTCTCGGTAAGGCCAGACGGTGCATGTTCCCGAGGCAGTGTCCAGGTGGGGGCAACGAAGCGTGCTGTTACGGCCAAAGGCACGCTGACTGTGTCTGTAGAGCAGTTTATAGGCAGGAGGGGGGTGGACGGCTAACGGATCAACGCCGAGACCTTTGTCGATACGTTCAACAAGTGGCCCCTTTCCTTTTGTCATGGACGGTGTCGTATCGTCTAGAATGGCTCCTACCATGAAATTGGACAGGGTGGGGGTGTAGGTACAGCATTTGCTTTTGTTGTCGAAAAAAAACTGATCGGAATTGACAGGATCGCCGGAAGGGGAGCACATGACGCAGTTGTCGCACGTGGACTCGCTTTCCTTTGGCAGAGAACATTGGATGATCTCTTCGAGCCAATGGGCATACACTGCCGGGAGAGATTTTACCGTCCCTCCAGCATTGGGGTTAAATGTTTTCGGTTCAGGCATGGTCGGGTGCTCCGTCCTTTTCCTGACTGAATGTCACTTCGCCTTGTCTAATGTTATAATTCCTGCTGATTTTGATCCGTTATAAACAGAACTTCCCTTACTCCATTCGTCTTGAATTATGGTGATTTTTCTCACTGTCAAAGATCTTTTGCCCGAGAGTGGCATCGTATCGGAAATGCTCCCGGCCATCGTAATCCCGACGAAATCGTCATCGACTTCAGCAACGCCTCCCCGGGGGCGCTCGATTTGCTGTTTTTGTACAGATATAAAATTTTGTGCGGTGTCGACTTTGATTTCTCCGCCGCTGTTTTCCTCAGGCAGTCCCTCCATATACTCTCGCACTCGAAGCCATGAGATTGCGTCCCGGCTGCCAAAAGAGCTTTAGTGATCGGGGGAGATGTGGCGGAACCTTTCCGGGTCGGACAGGTCATCAGTTCAAGATTGTGCTGCAGGCTTGACTCGTCGCTATCGGGCATACAACCGGAAGAGAGTACTCGGCTCATTTCAATTACCTTTGCAATTCAAGGAAAAAGAGGATTCAAGAACTGCTAATAATAGGTATGATAATAGCGAATTCTCCTAATAATTATTTTTTGCTATCTCGACCAAGCGTATGACGTGATGTCTTCGGATCGGAAACTTAAATCCGATAGCGGAAGACACTTTTTTAACAAAAGGGGGTATTGAGGATAATGAACCCCTGAAAGCTTCATCTGGTGGGCGATACAGGATTTGAACCTGTGACTTCCACCGTGTGAAGGTGGCACTCTCCCGCTGAGTTAATCGCCCTGGACAGTTGGTATAAATATAAAGGGGGAGTGCATATCAAAGCAAGCGTTTTTTCACTTTCTCTGAAAGGTGTTGGATAAGGATCCAGGATTGTTTGGAGACACTCCGATAATAGGGCTGATCTTCTTGGCGGTAAGAGGTTGAGGGGAAATTGACTTGACTGTAAAGGAAAATTATTTTTAACTAAAAAGAAATATTATTTGGAATAGAGATGCTTCACACATCAGACCCTAAAAAAAGATTTGAAGTCATTATCCGGAAACTCAGGGATAATGGACATAAAATAACGCCTCAACGACTGGCTATTGTAGACATCCTTGCTAAAAGCGAAGGGCATCCCAGTGTTGAAAATATTCATACCCGGATAAAAAAAGACTTTCCGACAATGAGTCTTGCAACCGTGTACAAAAATATCGTGTTGATTAAATCACTAGGTGAGGTTCTTGAGCTGGGTTTTCCTGATGGGAGCAATCGGTATGATGGAAACAAGCCGTATCCCCATCCACATGTCATCTGCATTAAGTGTAAAAAAATTGTCGACCCAAACCTGGTCAGTCTGGACGAAATGAAAAAAGAGATTGCCCTGGAGACGCGATTTGAAATTTTAAATCACAGGTTGGACTTTTTCGGTATATGCAGTGATTGCAAGGCAGAGAGGAGTTGAAAATTTTTTTGGCACTAATTTATAATAATTATTATATAATATTTAGTATCATAAATGTACAGGCATGGGAAGGTGAATACGGCTGCTGGAAAAAATTGATCAACAATGCTGGTATCTCAGCCATTGATAATTAGAATAGAAGGATAGCCGGTCCTGTATCTTGTGCGTAGAGAGTGGTGCCGCGTTCTTCCAAAAATCCCTCAAGTCTTCCATTATCTTCAAAATCAACGAGTTCGCTTGTTAACATTACGAGTGATGAGCACCAAGGAACGTTATTCAACGTAGTATGGTACATACACTCAGACTGAAAAAGGAGGAAATCTTATGAGTGAAGAGAGCAAATGCCCGGTAACGGGGAGAGCTAGCAAACCTATTGCAGGAGGCGGCAGATCGAATCAAGACTGGTGGCCGAACCAGTTGAACCTCAAGATCCTTCATCAGAATTCAACGCTTAGTAATCCGATGGACGAGAAATTCAACTATGCAGAAGAATTCAAGAAACTCGACTTACATGTCGTCAAGAATGACCTCTATGCGCTCATGACCGACTCGCAGGAATGGTGGCCAGCCGACTACGGTCATTACGGGCCATTGTTTATTCGAATGGCGTGGCACAGCGCCGGTACATACCGCATGGGCGACGGCCGTGGGGGCGGTGGGCGTGGCACTCAACGTTTTGCGCCGCTGAATAGCTGGCCGGACAACGTACTCCTCGATAAAGCACGCCGGCTGCTCTGGCCGATCAAGCAGAAATACGGCAGGAAGATCTCATGGGCCGACTTGATGATTTTTGCCGGCAACTGCGCGCTTGAGTCTATGGGATTTAAAACCTTCGGCTTCGGTGGTGGGCGCGAGGATGTCTGGGAGCCGCAAGAAGACATTTACTGGGGTACTGAAGATCAATGGCTGGCCACGAGTGATAAGCCCAAAAGCCGATATACCGGGAATCGCGATCTCGAAAATCCCCTTGCCGCCGTACAGATGGGCCTGATCTATGTGAATCCGGAAGGACCGGACGGGAACCCGGATCCGATGGCATCCGGTCGGGATGTTCGAGAGACCTTTGCCCGGATGGCCATGAACGATGAGGAGACCGTTGCGCTCGTCGCCGGCGGACACACCTTCGGGAAGTGTCATGGTGCAGGAGATGCGAGCCTTGTCGGTCCTGAACCTGAAGCTGCAGGCATCGAGGAGCAAGGTCTCGGCTGGAAGAGCAGCTTTGGTAGCGGCAAGGGAGGAGATGCAATCGGCAGCGGTATCGAGGGCGCCTGGAAACCCAACCCGACAAAATGGGACCTGGGCTATCTGAGGATACTCTTCAAATACGAATGGGAACTGGTCAAGAGTCCGGCTGGAGCCAATCAGTGGCTGGCAAAAGACGTAGCCGAAGGAGACATGGTGGTGGATGCCCATGATCCAACCAAAAAGCATCGGCCGATGATGACCACTGCAGACCTGTCCCTTCGCTTCGACCCGATCTACGAGCCCATCGCCCGGCATTACCTGAAAAATCCTGAGCAATTCAAAGATGCCTTTGCCCGGGCATGGTTCCAGCTGACCCATCGCGATATGGGCCCCCGCTCGCGTTATCTCGGCTCGGAGGTCCCGGCAGAGGAACTGATTTGGCAGGACCCGGTTCCTGCAGTCGACCATGAGTTGATCGACGCGCGGGACATTGCAGACCTTAAAGGCAAGATCCTCGCCTCGGGTCTGACCGTGTCCCAGCTGGTTGCGACAGCCTGGGCATCGGCTTCCACCTTCCGCGGTTCCGACAAGCGTGGTGGTGCGAACGGAGCCCGCATTCGTCTTGCGCCGCAAAAGGATTGGGCGGTCAATCAACCTGGACAGTTGTCGGAAGTTCTTGCAACCCTTGAGAAAGTTCAGAAAGAGTTTACCAGTGCTCATTCCGGCGGCAGGAAAGTGTCGCTTGCCGACATGATCGTTTTAGGCGGTTGCGCCGGCGTCGAGCAGGCAGCGAGGAATGGCGGTTACGAGGTGACGGTTCCCTTCACGCCGGGACGTACGGATGCGTCGCAGAATCAAACCGATGCAGCATCATTTTCCGTGCTTGAACCGGTGGCGGACGGGTTTCGCAATTATCTCAAGACCAAATTCAGCGTATCTGCAGAAGAGCTGCTGGTCGACCGGGCGCAATTGCTGACACTGACCGCTCCCGAGATGACGGTCCTCCTCGGCGGCATGCGCGTATTGAATGCCAACTTCGGCCAGTCCCCGCACGGTGTCTTCACCAAGCGGCCGGAGACGCTTGCCAATGATTTCTTTGTGAATCTGCTCGACATGAGTACGACGTGGGCGGTAAGCTCGGGGGACGAAGGCGTGTTCGAGGGACGTGATCGCACAAGCGGCGAACTGAAATGGACCGGTACCCGAGTCGATCTCATTTTCGGCTCGAATTCCCAACTCAGGGCTTTAGCGGAAGTCTACGGATGTGCGGACTCCCAGGAGAAATTCGTGCACGACTTTGTCGCAGTGTGGAACAAGGTCATGAACCTCGACCGTTTCGAACTTGTTCGATAAGAAAACTCAAACCATCATAAGGCAGCGAATGTTCAGAAAGCTCATGGTGATCTGAGCAAACAGAAAGGCGGCGTTTCAACACAATCAGAAACGCCGCTTTTTTTGTGTCCCTGTCATCTGCCAGTGACAGAATAAAACAGGTTCATCCGACTCGGGGAAACAGACCTGTTTCTAACCCGTGAGGCGAAGGTTGTCGTTTATGGACGCATTGCGGAGGCCCGCAGGTGTTTCACATGAGGCACGCAGGGTTGTGCGGACCTCGACGTCCGCAACCCTACAGTGGGCTATGGACGGCCTGTCCGTCAGCCGTGGTGCACAGGCGATGAGGCCGCAGAGCGGCGGCCGGTAGCGATAAACATCGCCGGTTTGTTCCTTTCAGCTTTTCAAAAGTACGTTTAATCAGGATGAACCAGAAGTTGAGAGGTTGGCGGCAGACCTTATTGCAGGTTGATACGGTAACAGATCATTCAAGGGTGTGGTGCAAGATATAACTCGCATATACAGACGAGGGACAATCTTCTTCAGAGATGGCAACTTTCATTAACGAAAGATGATGGCTTCATGATATGATTCCAAGAGAGTAAACAGAATACGGAGTCTAAGCTGTGTATTTGGCCTCTTTAGGCGACGAAACCGATTACCACGTTTACCTATTCAGATAGAAATCCACTACATTTACGCACATTCCTTTAAGAGTTCCGGGAGCAATTCCTGCGTAATCCTTTTGGCGTGCTTATGGGAAATAGCATAACAAAAGACCCCGGTGGCCTGAAGAACAAATTGGGAACCTTCGGCGGCGTATTCACCCCGTCTATCTTGACGATCCTCGGGGTCATCATGTTTATGCGGGCGGGCTTTGTAACCGGCCAGGCAGGGATTTTGTATGCTCTTCTGATCCTTTTGGTTTCCAAGTCCATCACTACCTTGACGGCCATCTCCATCTCGGCTGTATCCACAAACACTCCTGTGGCGGGCGGGGGTGCCTACTTCCTTATCTCACGCGCTCTGGGGCCGCAATTCGGCGGAGCTATCGGCGTCGCCCTGTATTGCGCCCAAGCCGTATCGGTGCCGTTTTATATTTTGGGTTTTACAGAGGCTCTGATTCGCAGTTTCCCATCCATAACCGCACACTCAGATGTCATTGCCGTATCGATAGCCATTATCCTCTTTATTATTTCCTTTAAAGGTGCCCTCCTGGCGATCAAAACCCAATATGTGATCATGGCGGTTTTGGCGCTTTCTATCATAGCTTTTATGTCGGGAGCGGTGCTTAAATTCAGCGGGACGCGTTTCCTGCAGAATATGTCGCCTGTCTTTTCCGGGGAGGGGATGTCATTTTGGACGGTATTCGCCATCTACTTTCCTGCGGTTACCGGAATAATGGCCGGTGTGAACATGTCAGGTGATCTCAAGGATCCCGGTCGTGCCATTCCCATGGGCACCTTTGCCGCAGTTGGAGTCGGCTTTCTGGTTTATGCTGTCCAGATACTTCTTATAGGAGGAGCCCAGACTCGAACTGAGCTGCTCTCTTCATCCTTTGAGACCCTTGGACGACAGGCCATCTTCGGAACAGATTACCTGGTAATTGCCGGAGTATTCGCCGCAACTCTGTCCAGCGCCATCGGTTCATTTCTGGGGGCTCCGCGTGTGTTGCAGGCCGTTGCCAAAGATCAGGTGATCCCTTTTCTCAAGCCCTTTGCCTCCGGGACGGCTAAAGGCGATGAGCCTCATCGTGCCCTCTGGCTGACATTGATGATCACTGTAGCCATTATACTTTGGGCTTCACAGGATACAGCGGGGAATGCCTTCAATATGCTGGCCTCAGTTGTGACTATGTTTTTTCTCTACACTTATGGAATGGTGAACCTTGCCGCTTTTGTCGAATCTTTTGCTGAAAATCCTTCCTTCAGACCTCGCTTCAGATACTACCATTGGCTGTCTGCCATTATCGGTGCCTTGGGCTGCGGGGTGACTGCTTTTCTGATCGATCCACCGGCCGCTGTCATCGCAGCAATTCTCGTTGTCTGTCTCTATTTTTTCCTGACGCGCAGGGTCTTGCGTGTCCGTTTTGGAGACGCACGTTGGGGATTTGTCTATTCCCGTCTGCGAAAAAGTCTGCTGAAACTGGCAAGTTTTCCGGTTCACCCTAAAAACTGGCGACCGATGATACTGGTCTTTACCCGTAGCCCCGAGGTGGGTATGACCATGGTTCTGTATGCCCTCTGGATCGGCGAGGCGCGTGGTATTGTGACCCTGGGACGTGTTCTGGTTGGTGATATGCAGCAGATTGTCAATTTACGGAAGACAGCAGCAGCCCAACTCGAGAATTTTCTACAGGAACATCATTTCGAGGCCCTCTCGTCGGTCGTGGTTGCCGAAAGTCTTGATGAAGGGCTTTCCGCTCTGATTCAAGGACATCCGTTCGGGCCCCTCTGCCCGAATATCGTTATGATGGGATGGCCGTCGAACCAGGAATGGATAGAGTCCTTCGTACATCACCTCAATTCTCTTAAGCTGCTGAGCATGGGTGTGATTATTGTCCGGGATAAAGGGCTTCCGCAGCAAGAGGGTCGGCGTCGAATCGATGTCTGGTGGCGGGGATTGGCAAACGGCTCTCTGATGATACTTCTGGCTCATTTGCTTACCTTGAATTGGGCTTGGGCCGATGCGGATATCCGGTTGTTGCGCCTCATTGAGGAGGAGGCCGGGAGAGTACCCTCGACCAGGGCTCTTCAGGATCTGCTGATTCAGGCACGGTTGAAGGCAGAAGTACAGGTTGTGGTCTCGTCGGCGCCATTTTCCGAGGTTCTCCGGCGCCACTCGGCCGATGCTTCGGTGGTTGTCTTAGGATTCAATATTCCTGATGAGGCATTGTCTCGGGAGTTTTTCACCTACTTTGAGAAAATGACCACTGCCCTGCCGACCACCTTGCTGGTCTCCTCTTCAGGAGAGGCTGATCTGTTTGCTTGAATCCCTTTTTGCTCACTCACGTATCACTTTACTATCACTCACTTTCTGAATAGGTTGTTTTTTTTTATAGACTGGTTTACTCTTACCCATCCAAACAGCGAAATCATGTGTGAGCATATTGTAGATGAAAGATATTATTAGGAAAAGACTGGCTGCGGCATCGCAGTCCATCTCGGCAAGATACCCCCTCGCCAGACCGATACTTGACAAACTCAAACCAGTTGCCAAAAGAATTTTAAATTATCGTTCATGTTCCACAGATGGGGACATTTGGGGCAAACGTCATCTGGATGATCAATACTGGGAAGGAGCCATTCATTGGGGAGCAATTCCTGCCGTTGCCGAGTATATGAATCGTTCCATTTCCGGCAGCAGTACAATTGATTTTATCGGTCATTCAAAGAAGACGAGAATTGAACCGCTGAGAGAAAAGCATACCGAAATCCGTATGCTCTCTCTTTGTTGTGGGGTCGGACAATTGGAAATGGATTTACTGAAATCGGGGTATGCCGACCGGATAGATGGATATGATGCAAGTGCCGCTTGTGTGGCCGAGGCTCAGAAAAGAGCAGATAGAGAGCATCTGTCTGATCGAATCAGCTTTTACCATGTGGATCTCAACTCGTTTTCCTTTCCAAAAGACCATACGTACAACGTGGTACTGAATGAAGCAGCTCTTCATCACATACAAAATCTGGAGCATATTTTTTCAGAAATTGAAAAAATATTAGTGGATGACGGCTGTATTATTTCCCATGACTACATAGGACCCAACCAACACCAATGGACATCGGTACAGTTGAAGCATATTAATCGGATTCTTGCCAGCTTGCCCAAGGAGCTGAAACACTCTCGAACCAATCCGTTTTTGGTGCATGATAAAAAACATGCTCTTTCTCTTGCAGAGATGAACACCATTGATCCAACGGAAGGAATCCGGGCCTCGGAAATTCTTCCGGTGATGGAGAAATACTTTACCATTGTTGAATACAAAAATTTCGGGGGAACACTGCTCCATCCTCTTTTCAATGATATTGCCGGAAATTTTATGACACCCGAGTATGACTCTTTGGTACATGATTTGATTCGACAGGAAGAAAAGCTTATAGCCGACAACGTTCTGCAGAGTGATTTTGCCTATTGGGTTGCCACGAAGAAATAAAGGTGTTGCAAATGCAGTTATCCAGCAAGCCACTGTTCGATTAAGGTCTCTGTTTCATCCGGTATAATTCCCAGAAGAACTCCCAGGTCAAGGATGGTGAAGCGCTCTCGCATCTGATTGGCGTGGTTGACAACTGCTACGAAGGTTTCCCGTTCCAGGGGCTTGTGATTGAGTCTGATATCGCCATAGCAATGGGCTGCTCCCGCCTTTTGCAGACAGCTTTTCAGTTTTACCGCAGGGATGAGATCGGGAACGAGTAAAGCTTTTAATGCCTTCCAGTTGTCGGGATGAGAGAGAATATCTGCTGCCTGATCCATTTTCGTCTTTTTTTTGCCATACTCTTTTTCAACCATATCTGAAAGTGAGCCCCAGAAATTCCTGTCTATTTCTTGCGGGGGACGGCTAAAACGGGGCTGCTCAATTAATACCAGGCGTTCGTACAGGGCTGCCATGAGAATGGAGCTGACTCCCACCTGTCTTCCATGAAGGTCGTGCTCCTGTCCATCCCGTCCAGCCAGGATATCGAGGGTGTGGGAGACAAGATGTTCCCCGCCGGAGGCCGGGGATGAGGTTCCGGTTATTGTCATGGCGATACTTGAGAAAAAAAGAGCTTTGAAAAGTGCCGTGAAACCATCTGGTTCACGGTTTTTAATCTTTTCTGGATGTTCCAAATATACTGGCTCCAGATCCTTTAAGAGGTTTACTGCAAACGGGCAGTAGTACTCCTGGAACAAAAATTGGTTCACTTTCCAGTCGGCTGAACTGACCGATTTGGCCAACACATCACCAAGACCCGCCGTGCTCAGTTCGAAGGGGGCAGATATGATGATTTCAGGTTCGGCGATGACCGCGCGGGCCGCTTCGGCATGAAAGAGGACTTTCAGTCCGTTTATAGTTGCCGCAACGTTGGCTGAAGCATAGCCGTTCATGGAGGCTGCGGTGGCTACAACGATGTAAGGCTTTTTCCGCAGGTAGGCCGTCCATTTGACGAGATCATTTATCACACCGCTGCCCACTGCGATGTAGAGATCGGCGGGCCCGGTTTTTTCAAGGATCAGATCCCTGGTATGATCATCGGCCACCGGTGATCCGCTTTTCGGATCGGGCACGATGAAACATGTTGTTTCTATATTATTTGATTTCAGTTGGTTAAAGGCTTCTCTCCCGGCGGCTTCATAGGTTCTCGAGTCGGCGATCAGCAGACAGGTTCCGGTTTTTATTATTGACCGAACTATCGTCGGGATTGAGACAAAGGCACCTTCCCTGTAAGCAAAATCACGGGTCGGCACCGTATGATGCCTGCCGCAAACACAGTCAAAGGATGCTCCCAATAGCTGTTTCATATCCATAGGTTCATTCTAGGTAATGCAAGGTTAACAGGTTAAAGTAACTTTACCATATTACCTGAATAACTTGAACCAATGAAAAGGGAACCTGCGTTTTATATCGGATGCATGAACCTGTACGCTCAGCCGGCCTCAAATGGTGGCCTTTCCCGGTTTCCTTTCCCTGTTTTCTTGGCTGAGAAATGTTGTGATCTTGCGGGCCCCAGAGCAGCAACCGGATGTGATGATCTCCTCCTTGTTTCGGGTTACTGCTTTCTATTGTGCAAAAGTAAGTTCATGCCTGATGAACCATTTATTATGGATGACAGGCACATATGGAAATATGTAACCAGCAGGGAGATAATGATTATTTTTCAAAGAAGGTCAGCTGATTCAATTAATGTACAATGTACTGTTCCTGTCTTGTGTTGAGTCGATCATACCAGTGGGTGTATTTCCCTTTGGAGACGTTTCCAACTAATTGTCGAGGAGGAAGTATGAAAGAGATCATGCTCTATTACGCACATTGCAACAAACTTGTAAACGAGAACCTGGCACGGGTTATTCAGGAAAATATCGAACTACCTTATGATTTACCCCTTGAAGGCTATTACTTTAAGACTCTTGGTGCGATTTTCGACCATCAGTATGCAACCGACATGCTTTGGATGCAAGCATTCATGGACATAGAAGGCTATGGACTCGATCTGGAAAAAGAAGTCGGATATGTTCCTGAGTATGGTGCCAAGGTTTTTCAAAGTTTTGATGATTATGTAGCCCAGAGAACAAAACTGGATATTTTTATCCTGCGTTTTGTGTCATGTGTAGATGAAAAGTTTTTGATGCAAACGGTTTCCAGGAAATTAAAAGACGGGACCTTGCTGGAGAGAATCGTATACAAGGCCATGGTTCACTTTTTCAATCATCAAACACATCACCGAGGGCAGATCAGTGGTCTTCTGGATGAAAGAAATATCGTAAACAATTATTCGAATATGATATTTTGGGACATTTGAACCTTCAAGGAATTGGTTTTAACCTTGCCTGAGTATCCTTTTTGGCCCGTTCTTCACTGGTAACAGATTGTCAGAGTGTGAGGTTTTATGACTTTAATAAGAGTTAATAGATGAAAATAGACCGCCTTGATCATCTGGTTCTGACTGTTGCAGATATTTCTCTAACATGTGAATTTTATACGAGAGTTCTTGGTATGAAGGTGCTTGTATACGAAGATAACCGAACAGCACTTTGTTTTGGATCACAGAAAATAAATCTCCATGAAATGGGCCGAGAATTTGAGCCCAAAGCCCACCGGCCAACGACCGGCTCAGCTGATTTATGCTTCATAACGCGTACGTCTTTAACCGATGTGATTGAACTGTTACAGTGTAATGCTGTGAAAATTATTGAAGGCCCGGTTTTAAGAATGGGTGCTGCAGGCAAAATGGAGTCGGTATATTTTCGAGACCCTGATTTGAACTTGATTGAGATCTCCAATTATGTGAAGAGGTTTGAGTGAGGATAGTGGGTTACAGCACTTTCCCCCTTATTCTGAAGAGAGTGATTTTCAATAAGTCATTTCCAAGAGAAGCTGGAACTCTCCAATCACCCTGAGACGATAAATTTGAAATGCTTGAGATATCAACCATATTACTATTGTTGAATTCAATTTACTCTATCACACATTGTGAGAGAATTTCTGCTTTAACATCTTATCTACATGGTGGGGAACAAGTTCACTGACGTCTCCACCATGACGGGCTGCATCTTTGATGATGGATGAGCTGATATAGATCCAGCGAAAGCCAGGCATAAGGAAGAGGGTGTCGACTTCTCGGACAAGCTTACGATTCATCAGTGCCAGCTGGAATTCATAATCGAAATCTGAAACGGCTCGAAGACCGCGGATGATTGCTTTGGCCTGACGTTGCAGTGCATAATCGACAAGGAGACCGGAGACTGTATCAACCTCAATTCGTGAATAATCATCAGGGAAGCAATTTTTGATCATTGACTTACGTTCTTCTAGGTTGAATAAAGGGGTTTTTCCGGGATTGATAGCAATGGCGATGATGACTTTATCGAAGAGGTTGAGGGCGCGATCAACGATGTCCAAATGGCCCATGGTGATGGGGTCGAAGGTTCCCGGATAGATTGCTATGGATGTGTCTTTAAATGCTGCCATTTTTTATCCTTGGATGTTGAAGATTGATATATTATTCAGCCTGACTGACTCAGGTTTTCATGATTCGTTACGTTTTCTAAAAATCCAGAAGCCGGTGTCTCCATACCGACGCCTATCTATTATACTAAAAGTATTGAACGTATCGGGAAGATTGGTTGCCGGAGTATCCTCTGCAACCACGATTCCGCATGTACTGAGAAAATCACTTCCATCAAGATACCTAAGAGTCTGAAGAGATAACCCTTTTGCATAGGGCGGGTCAAGAAAAACCACATCAAATTGGCTGGGAATGTTTTTTCGTAGCTTCTTTTTAAAAAAGCTGCCTTTGCCAAGATCGCATTTAATGACCAAAGTGGGAGGGTAACAGAAAAGCGGCACATCACCCGGAGGATGATTGCCGCTTGTTCGAAAGGTGGCCAGTGCCGGTTCCAACAACTGTAGATTCCTTTTAATCAAGCCAAGAGAATCCATACTGTTGTCGATAAACGTCACATGCTGGGCGCCACGGCTGAGGGCCTCAAGTCCCAAGGCGCCGGTTCCGGCAAAAAGGTCAAGAACAATAGCTTCTTGTATCTGATTGCCGATAATATTGAACAGGGCCTCTCTGGCCCTGTCCGAAGTCGGGCGGATAGCTCGCCCCTGGGGGCTTTTCAGTCGTAAACCTTTGGCAAATCCGCTGATAATTCTCAATAGAAAAGGATGCCTCTGTCGAGTGTAAGCTGAATATGGGTATCAGATATACTGGGTAATTAGATGTTCGGCAATCTGAACTGCGTTCAACGCTGCTCCTTTTAAAATATTATCGGAGACGACCCAAAGGTTTATTCCATTGTCGATGGATTCATCGTTGCGGATCCGACCAACCAGTGTTTCAAACTTTCCGGCGCAATCAACAGCCAATGGATAAATACCTTTTTCCGGCTCGTCAACAAGTTTAACCCCCGGAGCGGCGGCGAGAAGAGCCTTTACTTCCCCGGCGCTGATTTTTTTCTTTGTCTCAATGTTTACAGCTTCGGAATGACCATAATAAACCGGAACCCGGACAGCAGTCGCCGTCACGCCGATAGTAGGATCTTCAAAGATTTTTCTGGTTTCATTGACCATCTTCATCTCTTCCTTGGTATACCCGTTTTCAAGGAAACTATCGATATGCGGCAGACAGTTAAATGCTATCTGGTGGGGGTAGACCTTTGCTTCCATCTCCTTGCCTTCGGCATAATTCATAACCTGAGTTTTGAGTTCTTCAATGGCCTTGGCACCGGTACCCGATACAGCCTGGTATGTTGAAACCACAATCCGTTTTATACCGGCTTTGTCCAGTATCGGTTTGAGGGCGACGAGCATTTGAATGGTTGAGCAGTTCGGGTTCGCAATTATGCCGCGTTTCGTGTATTGGGCTATGGCATGCGGATTTACCTCGGGAACAACCAGAGGAATTTCAGGGTCCATGCGAAAGGCACTTGAATTATCCACGACCACGGCACCTGCAGCAGCGGCTGCCGGCGCAAATTCAAGAGACCTTGATGCTCCGGCGGAAAAAAGAGCGATATCAATACCCTCGAAAGAATCCTTGGTCAGGACCTGAACGCCGATCTCTTGACCGCAGAAAAGCAGTTTTTTGCCAACCGAACGCTCGGAGGCAAGCAACCGGAGATCCGCCACCGGAAAATTTTTTCTTTCAAGGACGTTGAGCATGGCACCACCAACGGCACCTGTGGCTCCCACCACCGCGACATTATATTTTTCTTTTTTCCCGCTCATATGCCTACCTTCATAATCAGAAAAAATTAGTAAGAAATAATTAATTAGCTGTTCTAGACACCCTTTGTCTCGGATGTTCTATGAAATACAGCAGAGGAAATTGGGAACCTACCAGATTTTATTCTCCAAAGCAACAACTTGCCATGCCAAACAGGGAAGTTTCACATGACAGGTTTTTCGGATCTTTCTCGTATTCTGTTACTGGAGGCGGTCGGTTGTATGATGGTGATTGTGATTTACCGCTGCCGATCTCTTCATCTTTTTCAGTTTCCTGTAAACCGCATAACACGGCCCTGAAGAAATATAGATGGAAAAAATCAGGAAGAGCATAACCTCATGCTCTGCCGCAACGAGGATGAAAACGAGCAAGGTCACAACCAGACGCTGAAAAGTCCTGCCCTTTTGGGAAGCTGCCTGTTTGAAGCTGTAATACAGATGTGTGGAGACCATCAAATACGACAGGACATAGACGAGGAACAACAGGGAGATGTGATTCACGGTTCCTTCTATCCCGAGATAATGACTGAACAGGACGCTGGAAGAAATCATGGCTGCGGCCGCCGGGCAGGGGAGACCGACAAAATGTCTGGCGGGTCCAGAATGGTGACAGTTGAATCTGGCAAGTCTCAATGCCGTTGTGGCCACATAGAGAAAGCCGGCGAGCCATCCATAGCGGCCAAAAGGCTCCAAGGCCCACATAAAGGCGAGAATTCCCGGGGCAACTCCGAAAGAGACGAGATCGCAAAGAGAATCCAACTCCATCCCGAAGGTGCTGGTTGTTCCGGTCATCCGGGCAACTCGGCCATCAAGACCATCGAATATTGCCGCAATCAGGATAGAGTTTGCCGCAATGACGAAATCGCCTTTGATGGCTGCGATAATGGAATAAAAGCCGCAGAAAAGGCTGGCTATTGTGAACATGCACGGCAATGGATGAAATTTGGTGCTGACTTCATGACTAATGTCGGACATTACGTACTTCTCCCACAGAGGTTGAACTCATATCATTTAAGGAATTGATGCGTTAGTATACGCTGTATATCGAAAAATAGCAAAAAATGCTTAAGGGAGGAGTTTCCCGATGATGGTTTCCCCGGCCCGGACCACTTGGCCTTTTGATACAGCAATATCTACATTTCCGGATAGATAGAGATCAACTCGAGATCCAAATCTGATTAGACCGAAGCGTTTCCCTTGTGTAACTTTGTCCTGGGCTTCCAGCCAACAGACTATTCGGCGGGCGATGAGACCAGCTACTTGGACGACGGCAATCTTCCGACCTGTTTCGCAGGAGATGATTGTTGCACAGTTTTCATTTTGCAGTCCTCCTTTTTCACTGTCGGCCGAATAAAATGTTCCGGCTTTGTAGAGGATCTTCTCAACTGTACCGCTTACCGGGATACGGTTGACATGAACATTAAATATATTCATGAAAATAGATACCTTATGAACATCTTCCTGAAAAAAACGTTCATCGTAAATTTTCTCGACTAAAATGATTTTTCCATCGGCTGGACAGATGATGGAATCGTTTTCAACAGGGACAAAACGTTCGGGGTCTCGGAAGAAATACAGAATGAAAAAGGAAATTAAAAGAGAAACCAGGCAGAGAAATTGATATCCGAAGAGCGCCAGAATCAGGGTTACTAAAACAGTAGACCCAATGAACGGATACCCTTCCTTTGCTATGGGGATTTTGGGAGTGAGCATATGATGACTTGCCTATCTAGCTTAGTTCCGACGGGAAGGAACCACTTTCAAAGGAGTATGACGGTTAACGAAACTTAAGAAAACTACTCGATTTATTTGGATTACCCTGTAGTTAACTTTTGCTTGCCCTGGCCATGGCAATTGTGCCGGTCCTCACAATCTCTTTAATACCGATTGGCCGCAGAATATCGATGACCGCCTGAATTTTCGACGCCGGACCGGTCACTTCCACCGCATAGCTTTTCGGGCTGACATCTACAACCTTTCCCCTGAAGATATCAATTATTCTCAGGACCTCTGCCCGTGTTCCGGCCTCAGCATTGACTCTGATTAAGACCATTTCCCTCTCGACATACTCTTTGTCACCGATATCGGTTACTTTGATAACGTCGATGAGTTTATGCAGTTGTTTGGTTATCTGCTCGATGATGTTGGCATCGCCTCTGGTTACAAGTGTGAGACAGGATATATCTTTATCCAGGGTTTCGGCAACGCAGAGACTTTCAATATTGAATCCACGGCCACTGAACAGGCCGGTAACCCTGGAGAGAACCCCCGGCTTATTTTGAAGAAGGACGGAAATTGTGTGTTTCATCTGTTTCCCTGTGTGAAATATTCTTATTCAAAACAGCATGTTATTAGACAAGAAGCATCTCCGTTGTTGCCTTTCCTGCCGGAACCATAGGATAAACGCCTTCTTCCCGGGCAATAGCAAAATCCATAATGACCACATTATCCGTTGCCAATGCCTCTTTAATGACACCTTCCACCTCACTTTTCTTTGTGGCTCTTAAGCCCACGGCTCCATATGCCTCGGCCAGTTTGACAAAATCCGGCACTGTTTCCATGACGGTGGAAGAATAGCGTTTTCCGTAGAACAATTCCTGCCACTGGCGGACCATTCCCAGGTAGCCGTTGTTAAGAATTGCAATTTTAATCGGGCAATTATGCTGTTTCGCAGTGGCAAGCTCCTGAATGTTCATCTGAATCGATCCGTCTCCTGCTATATCTATCACGTCCATATTCGGAAAGGCGATCTTAGCACCGATTGCGGCCGGCAGACCGAATCCCATAGTCCCCAATCCTCCTGAGGTGACGAATTTTCTGGGAGCGTTGAACCGATAGAACTGGGCTGCCCACATCTGGTTCTGACCGACCTCGGTGGTGATGATTGCCTCGCCCTTGGTCAATTCGTCAAGCTTTTGTATGACATATTGGGGCTTTATTATTTCACCGTCATCCTTGTAAATCAACGGATGCTGGGCTTTCCACTCGTGGATGGTATCCCGCCAGGGTTGATACTGGGCGGCTATTTGAGCCAGATTGATGCTCTTTTCGTTGTTCAGCCAATTGTTGATCGCGGTAAGTGCGTATTTGCAATCGGCTACGATGGGGATATCGACTTTAACGTTCTTGCTGATGGATGTGGGATCGATGTCGATATGGATGATTTTGGCGTCTTTGGCAAAGGCATCGAGCCGGCCGGTAACTCTGTCGTCGAAACGGGCTCCCACTGCAATCAGCAGATCGCTTTTGGCGACGGCCATATTAGCCGTGTACGTGCCGTGCATGCCGAGCATGCCCATGCAGAGGTCATGGGTGCCGGGAAAACCGCCGAGTCCCATCAAGGTCATGGTGACCGGGATGTCCAAATTTGTCGCCAGCTCGAAGAGTTCTGCGTGGGCATTGGAAAGGACGACCCCTCCTCCGACATAAAGAACCGGCTTGCTTGCTCCGAGGGTCACTTTGCAGGCTTTGGCAACCTGGCGGATATGCGGCTCATATGTCGGTTGGTAGCTCTGCATCCGGATCGGTTTTTTTTCCGGATAGGCGATCATGCCGGCAACCACGTCTTTGGGAAGGTCGATAAGAACGGGGCCGGGCCGGCCTGTTCGGGCTATATGAAATGCTTCCCTGATTGTCGGAACCAGATCTTCTATCTTTTTCACCAGGTAGTTATGTTTGGTGCAAGGCCTTGTAATGCCAACGATATCGACTTCCTGAAAGGCGTCGTTGCCGATCAGCGGGGTGGGAACCTGACCTGTCAACACAACAATGGGTATTGAATCCATATAGGCGGTTGCGATTCCTGTAACCCCGTTTGTCGCACCGGGCCCCGAAGTCAGGAGGGCGACACCAACCTCTCCGGAAACCCGGGCATAGGCGTCGGCAGCATGTACGGCACCTTGTTCATGCCGCACGAGAACATGGCGGATCTCGGCATTAAAGAGCTGGTCGTACAGGTCGAGGACCGCACCTCCGGGAAAGCCAAATATCGTCTTGACACCTTCTTCTTGAAGGCATTGAACAATGGCCTGAGAACCGGTGATCTTTTTCATACGTGCTTTCCCTTGTTTTGAAATGATTTTCAAGATTGTGAAAATTACTGTGTGGAACGGATATAAGAATAGCAGAAGAGTTAGTATAAAAATGAAATGAGAAGATGTCAATATTGAACATATTCTGAGCCTTCCGGAGGCTGGAAAGATATTTTATACTTTGATTGGCTCGGTGTATAAAACTTTCTTGACATGAACAGCGTGTTATGTGTATCCTCTAAAATACTGAAAGAAACTCTATTTAATAGTATTTAAAATCAAGCAGAAAATATAATATAACGGAAATGAAACTTCTTCTCTCTCTACTTCTTCTGAACAGGATGCCGGTGCGAACCGAGGCAAGGGGGAGAGATTTGTAATCGTTTAACGCGAGATAGGATCACCCGAGGCCGCGGTTCGAAAAGAACCGCGGCCTTTTTTTTTAATGCAGACTAATCAAAAAACACGAAAAAAGGAGAGTAGACTCATGAAACCGGAATCAGTGAAAAAATACCGACCTTGCACCCCGGTTGACCTGCCTGATCGGACATGGCCTTCAAAAACTATCGCCACAGCACCTGTTTGGTGCAGTGTCGACCTGCGCGATGGAAATCAGGCTCTGATTCAACCCATGAGTCTTGATAAAAAACTCGAGATGTTCAAACTTCTCACCGATATCGGATTTACCGAGATCGAGGTCGGGTTCCCTTCGGCATCTCAGGTGGAATATGAGTTTACTCGAAAATTGATCGAAGAGGACCTCATTCCGGATAATGTTCTGATCCAGGTGTTGACCCAGGCGCGGGAACATCTCATTAAAAAGACCTTTGCCTCGGTAAAAGGCGCCAAAGAAGCTGTCGTCCACCTGTATAATTCCACTTCGACTCTGCAACGGCGCGCTGTTTTCAAGATGAGCAGAAAAGAGATAATTGAACTTGCAGTCAAGGGAGCAAAACTCATAAAGGCAGAGGCCTTACAGTATCCGGAAACGCGATTCAGATACGAGTATTCACCTGAGAGCTTCACCGGCACCGAGCTTGATTTTGCCGTGGAGATCTGCGAGGCGGTGATGGATGTCTGGGAGCCTACGCCCGACAACCGGGTTATCATTAATCTGCCGGCAACCGTTGAAGTGGCAACTCCCAATGTCTATGCCGACCAGATCGAATGGTGCTGCAAACATATGAAGAATAGGGATTGTGCCATTATCAGCCTGCATGCCCACAACGATCGGGGCTGTGCAGTGGCGGCCACCGAACTTGCCATGATGGCGGGTGGAGAACGGGTGGAAGGGACCCTGTTCGGCAATGGTGAGAGAACCGGGAATGTGGATATTGTAACCCTTGCTTTGAATATGTTCAGCCAGGGTGTGGATCCGAAATTGGATCTAAGTGATATCAACTGCTTGGTCGATATCTGCGAGAGAGTGACGAGAATTCCGATCCATCCCCGGCACCCTTATGCCGGAGAGCTTGTCTATACTGCTTTTTCCGGATCGCATCAGGATGCAATCAAAAAGGGGATGGATATGTCCGAAGAGTCGGGGACAGGTCTTTGGGAGGTTCCCTACCTGCCGATAGATCCATCTGATGTGGGGAGAACCTATGAATCCATTATCCGGATAAACAGCCAATCCGGTAAGGGAGGGGTTGCCTACATTATGGATAAGGAATTCGGCTTTAAACTGCCGAAATCCATGTATCCGGAGTTCGGTGCCGTCATCCAGGAAGTAACGGATAAACTAGGACGCGAATTGCAGCGCAATGAAATAGAAGAGACATTCAAAAATGAATATCTCAAGGTCGAAAAGGCATACGAATTAAAATCTTTTAATGTAACCAAACGCCATCTCGACGACAATGGATCTCCGTCTTATGCCAACATTGAAGCAACAATTGTGTTTGGAGGCGAGCAAAAGGAGGTAAACGCTCAGGGGAACGGTCCGTTGGATGCCTTTTGCAGTGCCTTGAAGGCAATTACAGGGGATTTCGTTCTCTGCAATTATGATGAGCATGCCTTAAATATCGGCTCCGGTTCAAAGGCGGTGGCCTATATTGAGATCGAGTATCAGGATGGAAGGAGGTTCTGGGGGGCAGGCATCGACACGGATATCATTATTGCCTCGGTCAAGGCCGTCTTGAGCAGCCTCAATCGGTCGGTGAAAAAAAATGCTTCATAAGTTCGACAGAATTCAGTATTATCGTTGGGTATTTTATGTCGGTTTGGCAAAAAGTTCATTTGCCGATAGTTTCGTGAAGGAACTATCCCCCTCAAGGGGGAACTAAAAAGAGTCCCGTTCTTTTTCGTGGGGCAGCAATGGAATGTATTTTCCAAATGTGTTGCCCCCGGCAGCCTTCCGGGATTTTTACGCGGTCATCTTTAAGTCGGCTTCGTGTCACCAGGAGGCCGCTTATGCAATATTTTGGAGCAAGTCAATGAAGAAAAAGGCCCTGATCACCGGAATTACCGGCCAGGATGGTGCATATCTTGCCGAATTCCTGCTTGGAAAAGGGTATGAAGTCCATGGCGTCAAGCGTCGTTCCTCCATGTTCAACACTG